>CAKZSB010000434.1 GCA_937920585.1 uncultured Granulosicoccaceae bacterium
TCTCCCGGCTTGCCGAACGCTCTTGTATGGATTTGCCGCGGTTCGTGGCAATCGCCGATGAAGCGTCCTGTTTCAGTCATGCCCCAGACTTCTACCATCGGCACGCCAAATCGCTGTTCGAAGGTTTGATGCAGTTGTGGGTCGATACCGGCGCCCAGTCCAAAGCGCAGGGTATGTGCGAGCTCGTTTTCACCGGGGATCTGCTTTAACAGGATTGGCGGGATGATACCGAGGTAGTGCATGGCGGTGGCGCGGGTGGAGACGATGTCGCTCCACCAGCTATCGGGGTGGAAGCGATCGGGCAATATCATGCAGTTGCCGGTGAGGATGAGCGCGGTCAGTGTGTTGATGCCGGCGTTGATGTGATAGACCGGCAGTGGTACGTATATTCTGTCGGCTCGGTGTTGCAGTGCAAGCCTGCCACCAAGGCTTGCATAGGCGAGACCGGAGGAAAAATGGTACTCCTGATCAATCACGCATCCTTTGGGGCGCCCGGTGGTGCCTGATGTGTAGATGATCGCGGCTTCTGCCTGGCGACCGGTTTCAGCTGCGCGGGGTGTGCCCTGAGCCGATGGATAGTCGTCGTTGTGCAGTACGGCAGCTATATCAAGTGATTGTGCGACGCGTTTGAGCTGTTCGATATTGTGTTCAAGCCCCAGTGCGAGATCGGCTTCGGCATGTTCGAGCAGATAAGCCAGTTCGTGATCGAGATACTCGGGATTGATCGGGACTTGTGTGGCGCCCAGTTTGTACAGCGCCAGCTGCGTGTAGAAATGCTCGGGACGGTTGTCGAGCATCAAGGCGACTCGCCGGCCGGGGCCGTAGCCAGCGTTGTTTAATCGCTCGGCCTGTCGATCTACCTGCATCAATGCATCGGCATAACTTATTTTAAATCCATCGGGATGATAGGCGCGTGTCGGGCGTGCCGGTATGCAGAGAAACGGTAGTTCCGGGTGTTCCCTGGCGGCGCGGGCAAAGGCCTGGTAGACGGTCTGTGATTGTGCCGACAGCGCTTCGGCTGCTCGCTGTGCCGGTGCGCCATCAATCAGTGCTGGCAGGGCTCGATTATTCAAAGATCAAACCCTTTCGATCAGCATGGCCATGCCCTGGCCGGCGCCCAGGCACATCGACAGAATGGCGCGTTTGCCGCCGGTGTCTTTCAGGTGTTCGATTGCGGTCATGCACATGCGTACGCCAGTCAGGCCGGGTGGATGACCCACGGAGATCCCGCCACCGTATAGGTTGTGAATATCGCGCGGGATGCCCAGTTGCTTTTCGGCGTGAAGATTGACCACAGCGAATGCTTCGTTGATTTCGAAATAGTCGATATCGGATATCGAGAGATTTGTTTTCTCCAGCAGGCCCTGAATGGCCGGCACCGGACCATGGCCCATTATTCGCGGTGGCACACCGACCACATGCCAATCGACCACTCTCGCCTGGGCGGCGGCGCCGTGTTTTTCGAGTTTGGCGCGATCACCGACGACGATAAACCCTGCACCATCGGTAACGCCGGAGGAGTTGCCGGCAGTGACCTTGCCACCTTCGCGAAAGGCCGGTCGCAGGCGTGCGAGTTTTTCTGTGGTGGCGTCTGGCCGAACGGATTCATCCTGCTCGAAGTGTTTTGTGGTTCTGCCATCCGGCACTTCTATGGGTGTGATCTGGCGAGCCATGAAGCCGTTGCAGATCGCATCGATTGCACGGCTCTGGCTCATGGCGGCCCATTCGTCCATCGGCTCGCGCTGGTACTGGAATTCTTCGGCAAGGTTTTCGGCGGTATCTCCCATGTACTCCATGCTAAAGGGGCAGCGGTAGGCCCATTCGAGCATGTCTTCCATTTCCATGCCGCCGCGGCCAACACCCCAGCGCGCTTTGGTGACGGCATGCGGGGCGCGCGAGTAGCATTCGGCACCGCCGGCAATTGCCAGTTGTGAGTGGCCGCTATCGATCTGCTGGGCGGCAGAGAGTATCGCTTGCAGGCCGGATGCACAGGCGCGCACGACGTGCAAGGCACCGGCTGACTCCGGGATGCCGGATTTAACGCCGACCACTCTTGCGGCAAACAGTGTATCCCTGTCGGTGGGGACAGTTGTGGTGAACACCATGTGGTCGAACTGATCGGCGGGGATGCCGGATTTGGCAATGCTGGCACGCGCGGCATGGCCTGCCATGTCGGTGAGTTCGACGCCCTTCATCGCGCCACCGTAGTTGCCAAGCGGCGTGCGGGTGCCGGCTGTCAGCACTATTTCTGTGCTCATTTTTCCTCCGGTTGAGACTATGTGGTGGCAGAGCCGGTGTGGCGCTGATCAATTATTTGTTGATGATATCGATTTTACCGGCATTCATTTCAGCCATTTTTTCCAGGCTATCCGGGTTGACCATCAGATCGCAAAAAAGTGTGCGCTCATCTGCCAGGCCTTCGCGGAGAGGGCGTTGCGTGCTGCCCTTTATAAGGTATTTTATATGGGCCAGCGCGCCGGGATGTTTGCCTGCCAGTGCATCTGCTATTTCCAGTGCTGCGGGTAGCACGTTACCCTCGACACACCGGGAAGCTATGCCAAGTTCAACTGTCTGTTGTGGTGAAATGGTTGTGCCGGTCATTATCATTTCGAGCGCTTTTGATTCGCCGATTAGTCGCGACAGACGCTGGGTTCCGCCGGCGCCGGGCAACAAACCTATATTGATTTCCGGCAGGCCCAGATCATATGGCCCGTCCTGCACCAGGCGGATATCGCAGGCCAGTGCGAGCTCGAATCCGCCGCCCATGGCGGTGCCATTGATCGCGGCAATGAATGGTTTTGGCATTTCATCAATGCGGCGCAGTGCGGTGAGAAACGCGGATTCCGGGATCGGGCGAGATACCTCGAATGTGTAGCCTTTGGCAGCCATCTGTCGGCCACGCTGTTCGAGAATGCCCACATCGTAGTGGCGGATAAATACATCGTCCATGCTGCCGGTGAGAATTACTGCACGAATATCATCATCGTGCTCGATTCGGTCCAGTAGCGCGATCAGCTCGTTTGCGGTGTCTTCGTTCATGTACCCGGAGGGCGGATTGCCGATGCGGGCAATGACTACAGCGTTATTCAGCTCTACTGCGATTTGAGTCATTGAATAATTCTCTTGCGTTGCCCGTTGAGCGTGGCACTTTAGTTAAGATTTATCGGAAGCGTTTTGGTGCCGCGCGGCACCATAGCGTCTTGCCATGTCGGTGGTTTATCTGTGATCAGGGTAGCGCTCGGAAACCTTTGTACAAACTCACGCAGTGCGATCCGTCCCTCTTGCCGTGCCAACTGTACGCCAAGGCAGGAGTGAATGCCTGTCCCGAATACGAGGTGCCGATTGGGGCGACGTTGTAGATCGATGGTATCCGGGTTGCTGAATGCGATGGGATCACGGTTGGCGGCATTCAACATAGCGTAAATTCTGTCACCGGCTCGCAGGGTTTTACCGGCGAGTTCATGATCGCGAGTGACAGACCTGACTATGCCGTTGCTTGGTCCGTCGTAGCGCATGAGTTCTTCGCAGGCCGTGCTATTGAATTCGGTGGCTGATTTGAACTCACTGAATGAATCGGGATTGCGCAGCAGGGTGAGCAGTGAGTTGCCAATCAGGTTGGTGGTGGTTTCGTGGCCAGCGAAAAGTACCAGAATGCAACAGGCGATCAGTTCGTCGTCGTTCAGGCTGTCGCCTTCGAATTCCGCGTTGATCAGATCGGGTAGAAAACCTTCGCCACCTTGCTGGCGGGTTTTATTGATCAGTTTGCGAAAACAGTCTGCCATGTTTCTGCAGCCGCTTTCCGCTCTTTGGTATTTATCGTCTGCGTTGCGCGCACCGCCGATAAATACCGCCATATCGTCAGCCCATTTTTTTATATCGCGTAGTTGCGCGCGTGGCAGGCCAAGCAGGTCCATGATCACATAGGCCGGTACCAGCAGGGCGTAGTCGGCGATAAAGTCGATTTCACTGTTGCCATCCAGATCGTTCAGCAGTTGAGTGACAATACCTGTGATTGCGCCTTCCATGTTGTTATAGGTGGACGCCATGAAGGCCTTGCGCATGATCATTCGCATTCGCGTGTGATCGGGAGGATCCTGAAAAGCCACCCACAGCTTCAGGTAGTGGATGATATCGCGCATGCGCGCTGCATCATCGGCGGGCAGGCTTTGGTAAAACGCATCGAGTTTATTGACTGACATGGCATCGTGCAGTAACACGGCTTTCACGTCGTCATAGCGGGTGATCACCCAGGATTTCAACGCCGGGCTCCAGTGCACCGGGTCTTCAGTCTGCAGGCGGCGGTAGGCGGGGAATGGATCTGCCATGACAGCGGGATCGCGCGGGTCGTAGAGCAGGGTAGAGTTAGTGATTGTCTGCACCTGCCAGTTGGGGATCGGGTGCTGGCAGTTTACCGGTTTGCACTGCGAGACAGGATCTGTCCAGGTCGTTGATATCCGGCACGCCGAGCAGTGCCAGTGTTCGACTGATTTCTTCGCGAAGCAGACTGAGCACTTTATTGATGCCTTGCTCACCGGCCACTGCGGCGCCGTACAGTGTTGGCCTGCCCATCATTACGGCAGAGGCACCGAGGCACAACGCCTTGACCACATCAGAACCTCTGCGTACGCCGCTATCAAGGATCAGCGGCAGCTTGCCATTGAGGTGTGTGGAGATGATGTCCAGCGCCTGTACTGATGACAAGGCTCCGTCGAGCTGGCGCCCGCCATGGTTGGATACCACTATGCCATCGGCACCCATGGCAAGGGCGCGATCTGCGTCGTCTGTTCGCAATATGCCTTTGATCAACAGTTTGTGTGGCCACAGATCGCGAATGGTTTTGAAGTCGTCCCAGTTGGCGGATGGATCGAAGGCGTCGTTGATCCACTTGGCGTGTTTGGTGGCCGATTGGGTATCCATTTGCGTGTAAGGAGTGAGGGATCGCATGATCGGTACGCCAGCTCGAAGTGTCGCCAGTGACCAGTGCGGATGGCTGGCCATGTCCCAGCAGGTTCGAGGCGTCCATTTCAACGGGACGGTAAATCCATTTAGTACGTCCCGCTCGCGCTTGCCAATTACGCCGGTGTCGACGGTGAGGATTAACGTTTCATAGCCGGCCTGCAGGGCGCGTTCGATCAGCTTTCGGGTGATTTCGCGGTCTCGCAGCACATAGATTTGAAACCACTTTCTGGCGTGATCTACCGCTGCGACCTGTTCGATATCGCAGCTTCCCAGTGCGGCCAGTGTGAAGGGTATATCCTGCGCTTTCGCAGCTGATGCCAATAGTAATTCTGCGTTTGGCCACGCCAGGCCGGCAAGCCCTGTGGGCGATATGATCACCGGCATCGATGACGCTGAACCAAGAAAGTGACTCTGGAGTGTGCAGCTGGATACGTCTCGCAGGATATTGGGTTGCAGGCGGTAGTTTGCAAAGTCGCTGCGGTTGCTCTGCAACGTCAGTTCATCGTCCGAGCCACCATCGATAAAATCGAAAATTGCCCTTGGTAGACGGGCACGGGCTTTGAGCCTCATACCGTCAATACTTGGAATGGTGTCTAGGTTGTTCGCCATGGTGCCAGGGGTGTTGTGGTTTTCCTCATTGTAGCGATTGCTACAAACGCTGTGTAACTGACCGATGATGGAGCGAAGGTAATGCTCAGTCGGTTCCCGTTACAGTAACAGCCGATGTTAAAGAATGAAAACCTTGCGCCGGGATCGTAGTGGCGCGCGGAACAAAGCGCGCATGAATGCTACTCTGCCCCAGGGAATGGTCGGCACTTGCCGAAACAGAGTACGAGTGAGCTGTATAAGCCTATTAAGGGGTAGTGTTATGAACAAGATATTGAAACTGGGATTCCTGGTTGGTGCATTGCTGGTCAGCGCGTTGGCAATCGGCGCTGAAGTCGTCGACATCAATCGGGCGACTGCCGAGACGATGATTCAGAACTGGAAGGGCATCGGTGAAGTGAAGGCGAGGGCGATTGTTGCCCATCGAAAGAAAAACGGGCCTTTTAAAAGCATCGATCAGCTGGCTGATGTAAAGGGTGTGGGCGAAGGTTTGATCAAGAATAATCGCAAATACATGTCAGTTAAAGGTGGCCTTGCGAAACCAGCTGCGACCAGTAAATCGGCCAGTTCCTCGAAGAAGTCCGGTAGTTCGTCGAGCAAGTCGTCAACGGGTAAAAAGGATTCAACAAAGAGCAGTTCAGCTTCTCAGGGTAAAAAGTCGTCTTCATCTTCGAGTAAAAAATCCAGCACTGACAAGAAAAAAACCACCAGCAAGAAGAAAAATTCAGACAAGAAAAAAGCCGATAAGAAGAAGTCGACTACGTAGTAAGGCGGTACTGCGGGTGATCCATCCGTGTGGATCACCCGAGCGGAGCGAATCAGATGTCGAGAACGATTTTGCCGAATTGCTCGCCATTGTTCATTCGGGCGATGGCCTCATTTCCCCGGGCTAGCGGGAATGTACTGTCGATAACGGGTTCCAGCCTGGTTTTTTCGACAAATTTAACCATGTCATTGAAATCCTGATCTGATCCCATCGTGCTGCCAAGGATGTCTATCTGGTTGAAAAACACGATTTGCGGACTGACTTTTTGCCATTCACCACGGGTGCCTCCGTACAGGCCGATTCGCGCGCCTTTGTTGGTCAGCTTGACCAGATCAGCGAATCCAGAGCCACCGGCGCTATCGATGATGACGTCAAAGCCACCTGCTTTCTTTTTGAACGCGCGCGACCATTGTTCGTCTTTATAGCTGGCACCCCCGGCGGCGCCAAGCTCAACGGCGCGGCTGATTTTCTCTTCGCTACCAGATGTCACCCAGACTTCTGCACCCGCAGCGACTGCAAACTGCAATGCGAAAAGAGCGACGCCGCCACCGACGCCGGATATCAATACTCGATCACCTTTTTGCATGTTGCAGCGGGAAAACAGCGTTCGATAGGCAGTCAAACCAGCCAGCGGTAGTGCTGCCGCCTGCTGAACCGTCAGGTGAGCGGGCTTGGGTGTCAGCCTGTCGGCATCGATCACGATTTCTTCGGCAAACGTGCCGTGATCGGGCATGCCGAGGATCAGATATTCAGTTGCCGGGTAGCGCTGATTGTCACCCCAGCTTCGATTCGGGTTGAGTATTACTTCGCGTCCATCGTGTTCGCCACAGCCATCTGAACCCAGAATGATGTTCTCGCGGATATCCGGGTA
>CAKZSB010000435.1 GCA_937920585.1 uncultured Granulosicoccaceae bacterium
AACAGATCTGCTACCATCGCCGTCATGACACAGGACGAGGCACTCAATCTACTCAAGCTGGGGCACAATGTGTTCCTCACCGGCGCGGCGGGCTCGGGCAAAACCTGGCTGCTGAACAACTACATCCGGCATCTGCGCAAGCATCGTGTCGGGGTTGCGGTGACGGCCTCGACCGGGCTTGCCGCCACACATCTGAACGGTCGCACGATTCACTCGTGGAGCGGCATGGGTGTACGCGATGAATTGTCACTGGCAGATTTAAATACACTGCAGGCCGATAAGCGGCTGCGCAAGCGATTCACGAGAACCAAAGTGCTGGTGATCGATGAGATTTCGATGCTGCATGCCTACCAGCTCGATCTGATTGATCGCATCGCCCGCCACATGCTCGATCCGCTGCAACCTTTTGGCGGTCTGCAACTCGTGCTGTGCGGCGATTTCTTTCAACTGCCGCCGGTATCTACTGAGCCGGGTGAAACACGCTTTGCCTACGAATCACTCGCCTGGCAGAGCAGCGATTTGCGCTGTTGCTATCTGCACGAGCAACATCGCCAGGGTGATGACCCGCTGCTAACCGTATTGAACGACATACGCGCAGCCCGGGCCGGCGAGCACACCCGGGTCCCGTTGCGCACCCGTTACAAAAAAATCCCCGCGGGCGGTGCACAGGCGACAAAGCTGTTTGCCCGCAATATCAATGTGGATCATATCAATCGCAATGAGCTCAATGCGCTCAGTGGCGAGGAACAACTTTTTCATATGACATCACAGGGTTTCAAAGCCATGGTTGAAGGCTTGAAACGCAGTTGCCCGGCCGCGAGTACGCTGGCACTTAAAAAAGGTGCACAGGTGATGTTTGTCAAGAACGATGTAGATGGAAATTATGTAAACGGCACACTCGGTGAGGTTCAATCATTCGACGATGATGGCATGCCGGTGGTGCGCACATTCGATGGCAACCTGATCACAGCAGAGCCTGTAGACTGGAAATTTGAGGAGGAGCGCACTGTGCTCGCGACCATCTCGCAGGTGCCGTTAAAACTTGCCTGGGCGATCACTGTGCACAAAAGCCAGGGCATGACGCTGGATGCCGCCGAAATGGATTTGTCCGATGCATTTGAACCGGGTATGGGTTATGTCGCTTTATCGCGCGTGCGTTCGCTGGCTGGTCTCAATCTATTGGGGCTAAACGATATGGCACTCACGGTTCATCCGAAAATACTCGCCCGCGATCAGATTTTTCAGCAGCATTCAAAACTCGCGGCAGAGCAGCTTGGAGCAATCGCCGATCTCGGGCAGCGGCAATCTGAAGTGCTCACTCAACGCTTTGAAGGCAAGCAAAGGCAGGCGCCGAAAAGCCCGGCCATATCGCCAAAGCCTTCAAAACACAATCAATCCGGGATGGCTAAAAACACACCACTCAAAGCGACGTTGCCCTGGACTGAAGACGACGATGAAGAACTCAGCTGCTGTTTCCACGATGGCTTATCCATCAAAGAGATAGCCGAACTTCTGCAGCGCAGCCGCGGCGCAATCCGCAGCCGGCTGAACAAACTTGAATTAATGACAGCTCCGACCGGGCAGCAACAGCCAACCGCAAAATACAAGCCGCCGCAATCAACACAGGACATCACCCGGGCGCTGGTACAGCAGCAACTGACGCTGGAGGAAATCGCGCACCGGCGATCCACGAAGCTTGAAACGATTGCATCCCACCTGGAAATGTTGAAACAACGCGGCGACCTGCCGGATATCAATTATCTCAAAGACAGCATTGAAAACTTCGACGTTATCCTCGCGCTGCTAAACAAGGTGACAGACAATCGTCTTGCACCCACTTATCAAAAGCTGCAAGGCCAAACCTCTTATGACACACTACGGGTAGTTCGCCTTTTTACCGACAACAACAATGCCAGCCGATCCCGCTCCAAAACTCGACTCCACGCTGTCAAAAGGATTGCTGATACTTGAAGCCCTCGTCGCGGCTAACGCAGGCATTGGTGTCACTGCGCTATCTGTGCAACTGGGGCTAACAAAGTCCAACACCTATCGGCTGCTGCAAACATTAAAAGCACTGGGTTACGTCAAGCATAACCACGATAAAACCTATAGTGCCACCCTGAAAACCTGGCAAGTCGGCAGACAATCGGTTGAAAATCTCAACCTGCGTGAAGTCACCGCCGAACAAATGAATCAGTTGGCAAGTGACACGGGCGAGACGATCTACCTGGCTGTGCGTGAAAACCTGTCAGTGATTTATGTCAACAAGATCGACAGCCTCAAACCGATCCGATCCTGGAATCCGATTGGCGGCAGCGCACCAATCCACTGCGTGGGAACCGGCAAGGCCATTCTGGCTGCCAACTACGCACAACTGCGCGACAACATAAAACATGCCTTAAGCAAACACACTGAAAAAACCATCACCTCTGTCAGCGCGCTGGATGCCGACATGGCACTCACACTACAGCGCGGCTACGCGGTTGACAGCGGGGAGTTCAGGGATCGAATACTCAGTGTCGGCGCCGCAATCACGCTGCCCGATCATCAGACCAGCGCCGCCCTGGGCGTCTCTCTGCCGGATGTCAACCTGCCGGCGAAGGGCATCGAGTCACTGGGTGCCCTGGTGGCGCGGGCCGCGGCAAGCGTTTCGGCGCGCCTGATTTAACCTGGGCCCGCACACTGTTCCGATATATGGAACGATAATGCTGAATGTTGACACCGACCTGACCCGGTGCAACACTTGCCGCACACGAACAACATACCGGCTGGCAGCCAACACCCGGATGAGAACACAAGCCATATCGCTATGGGATGCCTCGGCTGAAGAGGCAGATTACCGAGGTGATTTCGATCGCAGCGACAAGGTCGACGTCGCCATTATCGGCGGTGGTTTCACCGGATTATCCACGGCCCTGCACTGCGCCGAACTGGGTCTGGCTGCCCACGTGATAGAAGCCGAACATATCGGCTACGGCGGATCGGGACGCAACTGCGGCCTGGTTAACGCGGCCCTGTGGCTACCCCCTCAGGATGTGCGCAAACAACTGGGCGCCACCTACGGCCCTCGCTTCATCAAGCAGTTTGGCAAGGGCCCCGAATACGTTTTCTCACTGATCGAAAAACACCAGATGCGCTGTGAGGCCACACGCAGTGGCACCATTCACGCCGCGCACGCGCCCTCTGGTTACCGTGAATTACAGGGCCGCTTCGAGGAGTGGCAGCGACTGGGAGAACCGGTAGATCTGCTCGACCGCCAGGCCGTGGCAGAGTTAATCGGCTCCGACACCTTTTATGGTGGCTTGCTCGATCACCGTGCCGGCACCATCAATCCGATGGCCTATTGTCGAGGGCTGGCACGCGCCGCATTCAATGCCGGAGCCCATATCAGTACCGGTGTAAAAGCCCTGCGTCTGCATAGAGAGAACAACAGCTGGCTGGTCGAAACGAGTCACGGCGCGATAAAGGCCGACAAAATCATCCTCGGCACGAATGCCTACACCGATGATCTGTGGCCCGATCTGAAAAAAGTGTTCACAATCATCCATTATTTTCAGCTGGCGACTAAACCGCTCGATGCCAGCGCAAGCCACATTTTGCCCAACCGGCAAGGGCTTTGGGATACCGCGCAGATCATGTTCAATATCCGCCGCGACACCTACGACAGATTGCTCGTCGGCAGCATGGGCAAGGTACACGGCACGACACACAAGGGATTGTCACAACGCTGGGCAAGAAAACAGATCAGGCGTATTTTTCCGTCACTGGGTGAGGTTGAATTCGAGCAGGCGTGGCACGGACAAATCGCCATGACACCGGATCACCTGCCCCGCATACACGAACTGGCGCAAGGCCTGTACACCGCTATTGGCTACAACGGCCGCGGGATAACCACCGGCACTATGTTTGGCAAGGCGATGGCACAACTGCTCACCGGGCTCGATCCGGCCGAACTACCACTGCCTGTCAGCACGCTGCAACCCGTTCGCAGTGCCCCGTTATATTCACGGCTGTATCAAACGGCATTCGCCGCGAATCAGATAATCCGGAGCCTCTAGCCCGGATTATTCATGAAATTGACGATTTCTCGCTTGCCCTTTGTTCCCACAGCAAATTTTGCTCCCTTACAAATATCTTCTTCTATTGTGAGTGAGCGCAACGCCGCGATGGCCATTTATACGCTCGCCCGCAGGGGATGGCTTTTGATGTGCCGCACTCCAGGTGTGATAGCTGAACTGGACCGTAACCGGCACATTAAAGGCCATACTGTTTGCCAATTTTTGGTGTTGTCAGAGCACCAGGTTCGATCCATGGTGAAAAACACATCCATAGATCACACATGATGCGCGTTTGAAAGCTGCGCAAAATCCATTACCATCGACGTTCAGCAACCAGGAAACAGACAAATGACACGCAATATCGGAAAATCCCTGATCGGCGCAGCCTCCGGTCTGGCGCTGGCACTAGCTACTTTTTCCACGCCAGTTCTCGCCGAAAACGGCGACACCCTGAAGGCCGTCAAAGAACGCGGCAGTTTGCTTTGTTCCGGTCACAACGGCAGCTTTCCGCCGTTTGTTCAAGTCACCGACGACAACAAGTGGAGTGGCTACGATATCGATTACTGCCGTGCACTCGCGGTCGCCGTACTCGGCAGCGATGACAACCTGAAAGTCGTACCGATCAGCTGGGCACAGCGGTTTCCGTCGCTGCAATCAGGTGACGTCGATGTCATCATCAAGGCCACCGGCTGGACGATGGGCCGCGATACCGAACTGGGTATCCAGTTTTCAGTACCCTACTTTGTCGGCGCCACCAACGTGATGATGCCCAAGGAACTCGGCAGCACCGATCCGGAAGCACTCGATGGCGGATCGCTTTGTGCCAACGCCGGTACTTCAACCGAACGCCTGGCGGCCAACTTTTTCAAAAGCCGCAAAATCGAAGTGGAAATGATCACCTTCGAGAAAAGCGAAGAAACCCGCGAGGCCTATTTCGCCGGCCGCTGCGACAGCATCGTGGGCTGGGGCCCGAATCTCGCTGTGACGCGCCAAAGCGCTGAAAACCCCGACGATCACGCCATGATGAATGTCGCACTGGCACTGGAGCCCGAATCTGCCGCCATGCGCCAGGGAGATGACAACTGGGTAGATATCGTCAACTGGATGTTTGCCGCCACCTGGATCGCAGAATCCAAAGGTATCAATTCCGGTAACGTCGATGAGCACAAGGCCAACCCGGAAGATTCAACCGTAGAAAAGCTGCTGGGTGTCACACCTGGCATTGGCGAGCGCCTCGGATTGTCAGACGACTGGGCCTATAACGTGATCAAGCAGATCGGCAACTCTGCTGAAATCTTCGATCGCAACATTGGCGCAGGATCGGTCTACAACCTGGATCGTGGCCTGAACGCGCTGTGGAGCGACGGCGGCGTTATCGTTCCGATGATACTGGACTAACACCCACCCGACAGCCTGCCACCGCAACCGGTGGCAGGCGTTTTTCCAGTTTATCCCCCGCGACTAATCCCCCACCCAGCACATGAACACATTCTCGTGAGTAGTCTGCTCCGAAACAGAAAAATTCGCGAGATCGTGCTCCAGGCGCTGTTAGTGTCGATTGTCGCCGTGGTTTTAATCGGCATGGTGGTGAACACCCGTGCCGCACTCGACGCCCAAAGCCTGACCACAGGCTTTGGTTTTCTGGAACGTTCTACCGGCTGGGACTTTTCATTTTCAGTACTGCCCTATTCGATCAGCGACAGCTATACCAAAACGCTGACCATCGGCATTCTGAACACACTGCTACTGGGTTTTCTCGGCATATCACTGGCGACCATCATCGGCATAGTGATCGGCCTGATACGAACCTCAGGCAATTATCTTTTCTCGCTGCTGGGCACCATCTACGTTGAAGTTTTTCGCAACGTACCACTGATTCTGCAGGCGGTGTTCTGGTATTCCGTCGTGGCCCATCTGCCGCGGCCGAAGTCGGCCATCGAGATTGGTGACCTGGCGTTTATCACCGGACGAGGGATTTACTTTCCCGTTTTCAATATCGCGCTGTGGTCGGTGGCAATGATGCTGGTGCTTTTTATCGGCTGGCTGTTAGTGCTCGGCCATTTCAAACGGACGCTGGCGAGTGGCCGCTATCACAGCGTGCGAAAAATCGGCTGGTGTCTGTTACCCCTGCTTTGCCTGGCCCTCGCCTGGTTTGCGCGCATCCCCGATACACCGCTGCTCGACGTACCCGCACTGAAGGGCCTGAACTTCAAAGGTGGCATGCGCATGCCGCCGGAACTCACCGCACTGGTCATTGCCATCGCACTTTATGGCGGCGCCTATATCGGCGAAGTCGTGCGCGCCGGACTGATGTCGGTGCCACGCGGGCAAATCGAAGCCGGTTTTGTCACCGGGCTGTCGCCCTACCATATCTTTAGCCGCATTCGCCTGCCGCTGGCAGTGCGCGCCGTACTGCCATCGCTGACCAATCAATACGTGCAACTAATGAAAGCCACCACCATCGGCCTGGTGGTCGGGTTTTCGGATTTTTTCATGATTGTGTCGACCTCGATCAACCAGAGCGGACAGACCCTCGAGTTGCTGGCGATATTGATGGGCGGCTTTTTGTTGATCAATTTGACTATTGCGTTCGTGATGAACGCAATCAATCGCAGAATCGCGATTGTGGGTTATGAGGTGAAGAGCTGACCGATGACCACCGCGATACAACAACTGCCACCCGCTAAACCGTCATTTGCTGCGCGACTGCAAAAAAGCCTGTTCAACAGTCCGCTCGATTGTGTCATCAGCGTTGTTTGCGCCGCGCTGCTGTTCTACCTGCTGTATCAGATCATCGACTGGGCATTCATCGCCAGTATCTGGCGCGCCGAGGACGTCGCACTGTGCAAGGCGGCCGACGGCGCCTGCTGGTCGGTGATCGATGCGCGCCACCGGATCATTCTTTTCGGCCTTTTTCCTTTCGAGGAGCACTGGCGTTCAACGCTTGCCTGTATCGTGATGGTCGCGACTATCGTCGCGTCCTGTTTTACCTGGTTCTGGAGCGCGACCCGGCTGGGTCTGCTGTGGCTGTGTGGTTTTGGTGTTTTTTATATTCTGATGCGCGGGGGGATGTTCGGACTGACCGGCATCACTCCGGAGCGCTGGGGCGGCCTGGCGCTGACGATATTCATTTTCGCATCGGTATCGCTGATCGGCATGCCATTGTCCATTGTGCTGGCGCTAGGGCGTCGATCAAAGCTGCCAGTGGTCGCGAGACTGACCGGCCTTTTCATTGATTTTTTCCGCTCGCTACCACTACTCACCATCCTTTTTGCCGCCGCCGTGATTACCCCGTTTGTACTGCCCGGCTGGCTGCAGGGCGACAAGCTCTACCGCGTCATCGTGGGCTTTGCGATATTCTTTGCCTGCTACCAGGCAGAGAATATTCGCGCCGGTCTGCAGGCGATACCGCCGGGCCAGGACGAGGCCGGTTTGACGCTGGGCCTGAACTACTGGCAACGCGTTACCCGTATTCAATTGCCACAGGCATTTCGCAATTCACTGCCCTCGATCGTCAATCAGTTTGTGATCACTTTCAAGGAAACCTCGATTGTCACGATTGTCGGGTTCTTCGAAATTCTGGCCTCCGGGCACGCCGCTTATGGCACGGGTGAATGGACGCCACACTACGTTGAAGTGTACGTGTTTATCGGCCTGATCTATTTTGCCTTTGTCTTTTCATTGTCGCGATATGGCGCCTACCTGGAAAACAGAATGCGAGTTGGACATGGTTGAAAATCCATCGGTCACTGCCATCACCATGCAGGGCGTCAACAAATGGTTCGATGACTTTCACGTACTGAAAGATATCGACCTGCAGGTGGCGATGGGCGAAAAGATCGTGATCTGCGGCCCCTCCGGTTCGGGTAAATCAACGCTGATACGCTGCATCTGCAAACTCGAAGACCATCAGCGCGGCCTGATCAACGTACTGGGCATCGAACTGAACGACGACATCGCCAACGTCGATGAAATTCGCCGCGAAGTGGGCATGGTGTTTCAGCAGTTCAATCTGTTTCCGCACATGACGGTGCTGGAGAATTGCACCCTCGCACTAACGCTGGTACGCAAGAAAAACCGCGAAGAGGCCGAGGCTATCGCGATGGGTTTTCTTGAAAAAGTACACATCCCTGAACAGGCTGCTAAATATCCCGGTGAGCTTTCGGGTGGCCAGCAACAGCGGGTGGCCATTGCGCGATCACTGTGCATGAACCCGGAGATCATGCTGTTTGATGAACCGACATCCGCACTCGATCCGGAAATGATCTCCGAGGTGCTGGATGTCATGGTGTCGCTCGCCGAGGAAGGCATGACAATGATTTGCGTCACCCACGAAATGGGCTTTGCCCGGCGTGTCGCCGACCGGGTGATCTTTATGGATCAGGGTGAAATCGTGGAACAAAATGACCCGCTATCGTTTTTCGAGAATCCGGCGAATGAACGCACACAACTATTCCTGAGCCAGATTTTGCAGCACTAGCTCCCTCGATCGCCGGGACAAGAAGCATGGCAGACCAACCCGAGTGGGTGATAGAGACGAACACCGCATGAGCGACTATACCGTCTATCGCGAACTTGTGCGCTTCGCACCACTCTCCACACCCTACTTTGTTTTACAGCAATCGCGCGGAATAATTCCGTGTCAGGGAACGTCCCAACCATGAACACGCGACCGAATATCGTGCTGGTGATGGCAGATCAACTGACTGCCTTCGCATTGCAATGCTACGGCAACCGCGTCACCAAAACACCCCACATAGATAGCTTCGCAAAAAGTGCCACGGTATTCGACAACGCTTACTGCAACTATCCGCTATGCGCACCATCCCGCTTCGCACTGATGAGCGGCAGGCTGCCTTCGCGAATCGCCGCCTACGACAACGCCGCCGAGTTTTCGGCATCAACCCCGACCCTGGCACATTATCTTCGCGATGCCGGCTACTACACCTGCCTGTCGGGCAAAATGCACTTTGTTGGCCCCGATCAGCACCACGGTTATGAGGAGCGTTTAACCACCGAAATCTATCCGGCCGATTTCTCCTGGACGCCACCCCACACCTACGACGAACTACCCGATCCAGAAGCCAGCAGCAACGACGGACCGGCACCGGGTGTATCCAGCGTAGAGACCATCACCGAGGCCGGTCCGCTGGTGCGCTCGATGCAGATGGACTACGACGACGAGGTGATTCATCGCGCCTGCCAGCACCTGTACGACCGCAGTCGTCACGGCGATCAGCGTCCGCTATTTATGACGGTATCATTTACCCAGCCACACGATCCCTATGTCTCCAGTAAAAAGTTCTGGGATCTTTATACCGACGCCGAGATCGACCCGCCGCGCGTGCCGCCGATACCACTGGATCAAATGGACCCGCACAGCCGCTCGCTGCACTACCACTACAGTCTCGACAAATTCGACGTCACCGATGCGATCTATCGCCGCGCACGCCATGGCTACTACGCGATGATCAGCGATATCGATGAAAAGCTGGGGCAACTGATAGCCGCACTCAACGATTGCGACATGCGCGACAACACCGTGGTACTTTTTACATCCGATCACGGCGATATGGTTGGCGAGCGTGGTCTGTGGTTCAAGAAAAACCTGTTCGATCCGGC
>CAKZSB010000436.1 GCA_937920585.1 uncultured Granulosicoccaceae bacterium
TAGATTCGGCCCTCGCCACCGCTCTCGGCGTCCTTGAATGCGACCAGCACGGCCTTGGGTGTGGAGACCGACTCGGAGACCGCTGTGCCGAGGCTGACCGGGTCAGTCGACTCGACACCATTCGTGACGGTGGTAACGGCATAGAACGCATTCAGCGCAGAACCGGCTTGTGTGGTGTGGACAAACAGGCCATCCGAGTCACTGAGCTGTGGGCCATTGTTAACAATGACATAGTTCTTCGGGATCCCAGCGCCAGCGGTGGCTTCGTGGCTGTTGTTGGACGTTTCCTGATCGAGCGGCCCCCAGGTCGTCAGCAGGGTCGCGTCGGCCAGATTGGTGTTGTCGATGGGCAGCGTGTGCCGGTAGATGTGATATCCGGTGGCGTTTTCGTCCTCGGTCCAGGTGAGAAACGTCTGTCCGTCCCGGTGTTCGGCCGTTAAATCGGTGACTGCGGCGAAGCCATTAGTCAGCGGAGCGGCGGCTACCAGCGCGAGCGCAGCCAATCGCACCGCGAACCGAGAATATTTGCGAATTGTTACCATGAAAAGTGCCGTGTTGGCTGGGGGTATGTCGCTCATTATACGTTCGCGATTTTTTCGATTCTGTGAGTGTGCTCACGGATTCGCAGGAGTATTTCCCATATTCGTCCGTTTTATGTAACGAATTGTTAACTATGCGGTCTCGCCCGGGTGTGAAGCGGCATCCACATCTTCTACGCAGGTTGATGTGTCACTAAACTGCTACACAATTACGGTAATAGTATTCGGCTTTCGGCGTGAGGTTGATATGAAGAATGAGTGGTGGCACCCGGCGGGTGGAAATGCTCCTCTACCTTCAAACTTCTCTCAGGCGCGGTTTTGTTACAACCCTCTTCTGAACGGAAAGAGCAGGGATTTGAGGATATTCTGATAGCCGGGATAGTTTTCCTCATTGAAGGCACCCAGTTCCTCTGGCGGTTTGCCTGGCCGGTAGACAAAGGTGCCGAATAATTGATCGTATACGGACAATACAGCGCCGAAGTTTTTCGCTTCTTTCAAAGCCGAGCTGTGATGGTAGCGGTGTAATTCAGTGCCGACAAAGACATAGTTGAACCAGCCCATGCGAGTGTCGACATTGAAATGGCCAATGAGTCCGTGTATCGCATTGATCATTAAAAAGACTGTGGTGGCAGTCTCGGTGTAGCCCATCCACCAGATCGGCACGATAATGCAGAGCGTTTGTATCAACAGACCGTTTAACGGGTGTCCTACGGCATGCATGGTGATATAGAGTTTTCGGGGCAGATGGTGTGCACTGTGCAGCCGCCAGAAGAAGTGTCCGATTTTGCCTCGGCCGGTGTGCATGTAGCGATGTACGGAGTACTGGCATGCTTCAAAGATAAGCAGCGCAGCGACCACCTGCAGCCAGATTGGCCACTCTGTCGCTAATCCCGTCGAAGACCCAGACAGATCAATCGCAAACAGTGCCAGTGCGCTTCGCACCAGTCCCAGAAATGCGCCGTTTATGAAAATGTATTTCAGATCAGTGAAAAAACTCGACCACGTGGCACCCCAGCGCCGTTGAAACGGGAACAGAGTTTCCAGACTGATGAACAGAACAAGCAGAATCAGATTCGATAACATCCACGCGCTGCTCATATCGAAATAACCATATAGTGCGGCGAGTAACAGGCATCCAGCTATTGCCCAGCTCAGCGGGTACACTCCCCAACTGAGCCAGTGCCGTATCGCTGTATGCTGAAGTGAGTTGTTGTTTGTAGCGCGCATAGTGTCCCGCTGATGTGAATTGCTGTGTGTTTACTATGAGGCATGGCGAATTTGGCGCTTGAGTATTTCGGCGATATCGAACACATTGGTTGAATTTGGCTGGAAACGCTTATGGATCGACGTGTGCAGGAAACCCAAAAGAAAATGGTCGGCGCACTTAGAGTATTGATGCAGCGCTACCCATGGGATGCCATTACCGTCGCCACAATCTGTCAGGAATCCTCGATCGCACGCTCGACGTTTTATAGCCACTTCGATACAAAAGACGATCTGATGCAGTTGTCTCTGGAGTATCTGGCGACGGAACTAGCTCCGGTCGATACGCGTAGAGGCCTTGATTCGGCGCGTTCTCTGAAGTTTCTTCCAGCGCTGCTGGATCACATAAAAGACCACCGCCTGATTGTGGTAAAGAACGTGGATACGGCGGCGGCCAGCATGATTCAGAAAAACATAGCAAAAACGATCGAAGGGCTGGTTTACAACGAAGTACAGGCGTCGCGCTATGCCGATTCAGTTCATCACAGTGATCTATTGTTCATGTGTGGCGGCCTGGGTGCGATTGCCGAAAAATGGATTGGCGACGAATGCCGTGAATCTGTTGCAAGTGTTGTGGCAGTTATCGACGATCTGATTGAGCGAGCCATGCCACGGGAATGAAGTCGCAGAGGAATGCCAGGCGGCAGGTGTGTATTCGGCAACGCTATGTTGCTTTGATCCAGTAGGGTAGCAGGCACAGAGTGGTGAAGTTTTCGCCGCAACCTGGGGTCAGAGCAAGGCAGAAAAATGCAGGCATCGCAGGGCCCTGTGTGGAGTTTTTGCCGGCCGCTATGGCGTCCGTGGCAAAGAAAACACTAGTCTTGCGCCAGCGCGCTCCTTGATCGTGCATCTGCATTGATTTGTGCGACAGTCTTGGCTGGCGACAGAAGATCGAAGGAGCTTCTCACGTAGAGGTCGCCGGGTATCTTGTCTTTAATTTGTCTGTGAAGTTCCGGCAATCTTGACCAGTGCAGCCCCTGTCGATGGTGATGGGCAGTGTGGTATCCGAGGTTGCCAGTCAGTTTGTTGAACAACGCGTTGGGCGTGTTGTATGAGGCATGAAATTCGTTTTCTGTGTCGAGTCCGGCATGGTGATCATAGGTTACCCATGCGGTGAAGATCTGGCTGCCAATCATTGGAAGTACAAAAAGGAAAAGAGCGTTTAGCGGAGCATAAACCAGCAGAGCCAGAACGATTAGTGCGGTAACCGCGCCAAAGATCAGGAATGCGTTTAGATGTCTGGCGTACTTTGGTTTCGCCTTGCCGACTTTATAAGCTCTGTAGTGTGTTGTGAGCAACAACCTGAACGTGTACTCCAGGGCGCCCATCTTGTGTCCATCGCCTCGCTTCCAGCGGCTCTCATCCTTGTTTTGATCGAGATAGTTCAAATGATGGCCCAGTACATGGTGGAGCAGCCATAGGTTGGTGGTCTGGCCGGTGTGCAAACCGTAGACCTGTTCAATCAGCCGATTGAGCGTAGTCGAGCGGAAAGTTGGCAAGTGCTGATGGTGGTGGTTCCATGCGGCAATAGTACCCTTGGGAACAATCATCACGAGCCAGTAGGTAACCAGTATCCAGATGCTATCTATCGTGAAGTACAAATAGAAATCCAGGATAGTGAGCAATACGATCAGCAGTGTCGGTATGCGGTCTTCTTTGTGTCTAAACACGTTCTCTCTTCTAAGTCTTGCCTGCCCGTCCGGGCAGTCCGCCGCTGAACATCCTGCAAGCTTTGCACTCGTGCCTGGCATGGATATCTTTCGACCGCGGAAAATCATTTAAAGGGCGCACATCCCCTGCGCCTGCAATTGTGGGATCGTTTGTCTTTTCGAGTCGAGTACCGCTCGTTCGACCTGCGATGGGTATTGCTCTGCTGAGAGACCGGGCGCGCGTATCTACTTCAAGGTACACCATTGGAAGCCAACCGCATCAATTGTAACTTTTCCGCCACAGCTTAGTTCTAAAAAACCGGTTAGAACTAACGCCAATGCATTGTCACCTGGTACCTTGTGGTGTCAGCTTTCAGATCTCCGGATCATCAGTCGCGTTGGCAATTGACGTACACCGTGAATAGTGGTGCCGTAGTCGCTAACTATTACGTTTAAAATCAAGGGTATGTGTTCGCTGGAATCTGTATATGCACCGATTGAAATTGATTGCTGGCTAGTCAGGAGTGGCAAGCAATAACGTGGCAGTGCGCCATTAAGATAGTGAGTGTCGTTATGGTACGTTTAAGCAACGTTAGTACCGGGTCGGCACTAACAGCGCTACGCTACCGCTTACAACTATGGTGTACGACCATCGACTGCCACCAGAATTTTACGGAGACAACGGGCTCGGCTGACTGGGTTTGTCGCCGCGCCCGGGAAACTTTCGGGTTACCACGTAAGATCAAAACAGGCTTTGTTGAGTGGGCCGGGCTGGCTGGTCGGGGCCTTGCCATTGGTGTGCCGAGAGGTTAATCCTGCCGAGTGCCAGGCTAAGCCCTTCAGCTTCAAGCAAGCGCACTTGTCTGGCTGCATCGCCACGGCTACTGATCTTACCCTGCGCATTGATTACCCGGTGCCACGGTACATCTGCGGGGCAGGCTGCCATCGCACTGCCGACCAGTCTGGCGGCTGAGAATGCCGAATCGTGCAACTGAGACGCTGGTGGCTCGCCGATTGACCGGGCGATCTGCCCATAGGTCACCACCTTACCGTACGGAACCTGGCGGACAAATGTCCATACTTGTTCGAAGTAGGCTTGCTGATTGATGAGCGTGCTCATGCGCAAATGGTTTCTGTCATGAATTTCCTGTCGTCCGGTATGGGGAAGATCCGGCATCCCCGACGCCTGGCGTTGGAAACTCTACGACTGCGGCAGTGTAGCAAACAGACGGTCAGCCACGAAACACCGTGTGATCGGCTGAGGGTTTGCGGCCGCTGGAAACCATGGCGTGATGCCAGCTGGTATGATGGGCCAGCGGTGTGCAGACAACTACTACGTCGTTTAGCACGTAGTGAGAGTTGAACCGGCAATCTGCGATGTAACTGCACACCGGGTTTGGTGGATCAATCGAATTGCTGAATGCCCGGGTGCGTGGTGTTGGTCCGGGCGATTGGTCCAGTACCTTGAGAGAGTATTTATAACAGCACCAGGCACACTAGCTGTAAAAAATCTAATGAAAAAAATAAATGCTGTATTTGACACAATCCTCCGCGCCTTGCGCCTGCCGCGCAAACCAGATCACAAAGCGATATTCGAGGCGCAAATCAGCCACCTCCCGGACCTTAAGACCCGCTTTACCGAGATCTACAAAATCAATATGTGGGGCGCGGAAGACGGAATAACAGAGACGGTTAGCGGGCCCGGATCGACCCTGTCTCATACCGCGGGAATCCGGCGCTCAATGCCGGCGCTGTTCCAAAAGCATGGCATCCAGTCGGTGCTCGATGCCGGATGTGGGGATTTCCACTGGATGCGGCAGGTGGTAGCAGAATCAAACGTCAGATATATCGGCGTTGACGTAGTTGAGGAGCTGATCGCAAGCAATAACGCCAAGTACTCAACGGATAAGATCGAATTTGTTTCACTGGATATCACGCAGGACGACTTACCCGGAGTGGATTTGGTCATTTGCAGAGAATGCCTTTTTCATCTATCCAACGATGAAATAGCGGATTTTTTCCGCAACTTTCTGCGCTCGCAATCGACCTATCTGTTAACCACGACCTACGGTGATACCGCATCGATTCGCAATCGCGACGTGACGACAGGATTTTTTCGAGAACTAGATCTTGTTGCCGAACCTTTCAATTTGCCGCACAACGTGATTGCAGGTTTCGATGATACGTCGGAGGGTAAGCCAAAACGCAGGCTTTGCCTGTGGTCGCGAGAGCAGTTGCAGCCGCTGTTTGGCGAGAAAGTTAACCCGCGAGAATCTTAGCAGACGACCATGATTAAAACGTTCATCAGCTATGCCCGGGAAGACAAACGTTTTTGCGATGACCTCATGAAACACCTTGAGGTGCTGATCAACGCCGGTACCATCAGTGTCTGGAAAGACGCCGAGCTGGTAGCAGGCGACGATTGGGAGAGAATAATAAAGACGGAGTTACACGACGCTGAGCTTTTTATATTTCTGTGGTCGATTGATGCGTTTAATTCGGATTTTATTCGAAACCAGGAGTACGCCTTTGCCAGGGATAGAGTCGTCTACGGGCCGGCAAAAATCATCTCGATACTGGTACGTAATTTCTCGCAGAAGTCGGCGTTCTTTGGTCAGTTGAGAACCTATCAAATGCTGCCTGAAAATCAGGTTCCGATCATCGAGAGTCGGGGGCGAGATCGTGTCTGGGCCGGTATCGTTGATGAAATTGCCCGTACCTGTGATCAGATCAGGGGTCTGCATCCGGTAGAGGATCTTGCGAACAAGGCAATGGCGGCACAGCCTGAAGAGAGCGAGGTGCTTCGGCCGGCCAACAAAATGGTTTTGCCATTGAAATCGGTTGGTCAGTTCTGGAATGACATTGATTCGGTTGTCGAGCAAAAAAAGCTGGTATCAGTAGATGGCACATTGACGTCGTTTGCGCCGTTCATGACAGGGCCTCCCATTGCCAAAGAAGAATTGCATAAAGACTTCAGAGAGCAGATTGAAGTGAGAGGTCAGGGTAATTCACCGTCGGTGGATGCCTGTCTATCGCTCACTGCGGGTCAAATGGTGGTTCATATCGATGACACGTCGATGCACAGCAGGTATGTCTACTTCGGCTTGTACAATTCCATTGTCAGGAACTCAATTCCGGTGTTCATCGAGCGCGAGTATTTCCAGTCCATCTCGGCTACCTTGTTCGACGGGGACGAACGATCCATGGAGGCTCGTGTGATAGGGAAGATATCGCGAATCGATAACTCATTCGTATTTGAGTACCTCGATAAATACGACCTGACAAATGACTTCAAGGGGACAACGCTCGACTATTTGCGGGGATCTTCGTATTGCCTGGTGGTCGATGGCGAAGATACAAAAATAGAGTGTCAGGATAGATATCCCCGCTACCTTGATGGCGATATCTGGTTCGGGGTGCAACACGGGGACAGCGAGTTGTTTGAAACGACGTTTCTCAACATCGTTGATAACAAACGCATGCTCACCGAAACAACCAGTCTGTTGGAGAGAATGCACCGGAAATACAAAACCAACTACAGTGTCATTGCGAGTTTCGAAAGTTGGCGGGATATTGACGAATTGCTGAGTAGTATCAAGCCCGGGGATCTGGAATAGCGACGTCTCAACCCGGTGGCCTTTGCGTGCCGGGCCTTCGAGCGGGCCCGGCGTTACAAGGCTGGCTGGTTCTGGTTGTTCAGGTTACTCGCGATCGAGCGCTACATCAGCATCCGGATCGAATTCCTGCGCAACCAGTTTATCCCTCGTCACTTGTTCGCTATCGCGATGAAGGCGAATAATTGTCAGCAGCACTGCGGCAGTTCCGGCCAGCATGGCCAGGATAAACCAGTTGAACTCTATGACGTGCAGGCGTTTGCTGCCGCCGAACCATAGCAGCGCGGTGGCGATTGCCAGCAGTGCCCAGTGCCAGAATTTGCCAAGAAAGATCTTGCCGATCATGGTCTCTCTCCGCTGGTGATATTTACTGGTTTACCTGTGTCATTTGCAGACCGTCGAGCCTGCAAAAAGCGCGGTCCCAATACGGCTGCGGTAAGCACGGCGCCGGTGATCCAGTAGACATAACCCTGCATGCCTGCAATGGTCTGGAACGGTGGCATCAGCATCATTGCTGCTGCGATAACAGCCAGTAGCCGAAGTGGCTGGCTCAGGCGCCCGCGATACCAGCCTTCCAGCCCGGTCGACAACACATAGAGCCCGATCAGCGCGACGATAGTCGAGATAATCGACAGCCAGCTCGGGCCGACAAGCAGCAGGGAAGGGTTGTAGGCAAATGCCAAAGGCACAAGATATTTGGCGATGCCGACCCGGGTTGATTCAACCGCAGTGGCCATAGGGCCGGTTTTAGCGATGGCCGCGGCGGCAAATGCAGCCAGTGCGACCGGCGGGGTGATGCTTGATACAACCCCAAAGTAAAACGCGAACATGTGTGCCGCAATCGGTTCGATGCCGGCTTTGATCAGTGCCGGAACGATTAACGCTGCCACGGTGATGTAGACCGCGGTCGTGGTGATTCCCATGCCGAGAATTATGGCGGAGACCCCGGTTAACAGCAGCAGGATAAGCAGGCTGCCGTCGGCCATGACAATGACTTCCTGGGTGAATTTCAGGCCCAGGCCAGACACGAACACCGAGCCGATAATAAGCCCTGCGCAGGCACAGGCGACAGTGACTGGAACGGTCGCGCGCACGCCGGATTCCAGCGCAGCCAGAAAGTCGACCGGGCTCATGCGTGTCTCTGCGCGTATAAAGCTTAAGGCGAGCAGTGCGACGATGCCCCAGAACGCCGATTTCATTGGGGTGTAGCCAAGCAACAGAAATGTGACGAGTACGACCAGCGCAATCAGCAGATGCCATCCTCGTTTCAGAACATCGCCGGTTTGCGGCAGTAGTTTTCGCTCGATCTGGCCGATGTTATTTTTCTCGGCTTCCAGGTGCACCATAAAATAAACGGTCGCGAAGTAGAGAAATGCCGGGATGATGGCCGCGAGCACGATATTGATGAAACTCGTCTCCAGAAACTCGGCCATGATGAACGCGGCCGCGCCCATGATCGGCGGCGTGATTTGCCCGCCCGACGAGGCACAGGCTTCCACCGCCGCGGCGAATTTCGGGCGATACCCGACTTTGCGCATCAACGGAATGGTAAACGCGCCTGTGGTAACCACATTCGCCACCGCCGAGCCGGAGACCGTGCCCATGAAACCACTGGCAACAGCCGAGGCCTTGGCGGGGCCGCCGATACGGTGGCCGGTGAGTGAAACCGCGAGATCGATGAAAAACCGGCCGGCACCGGAGCGAATGAGCAGGGCGCCGAATATGATGAACAGCACGATATAGGTTGCACACACATGCAGCGGTATGCCAAAAATACCGTCGCTCGACATAAACAGCGTGTCGATGAATTTACCAAAGCGCACGGGCGGGCCGTAGAAAAAGCCGAAGAAGTGATTGGCATACAATGCGTGGAGGACAAAAAAACCGGTGATAATAACCATCGCCCAGCCGACGGCACGGCGGGTGACCTCCAAAATAAGCAGGATCAATAGTCCGCCAACGATCAGATCCGGGGTTTCCTTTTCGCCGTAGCGCAAATGAAAGGCAGTGATATCGTAGAGCGTCCAGATCTGTACGAATATCACATAGCCGATTAACAGCAGATCGACGCCAAAGCCGAATTTTCGGCGTTTGTCGCGGGCATCTCCCTGTACTAGCGGTTCCCAGGCCGATCGGCGGAACAACGGGAACATGCACAATGCGAGCACCAGCATGGCGCTCAGGTGCACGGTGCGGAACGAGCGGCCTTCTGGCGTGCCGAATGCCGCAACATACAGGTGAAATATGGCCAGGCTGATAGCGACGACGGCACAGCAAAAATAAACCACGTTGGCAAGCGTCAGTCTGCGGTCGAGCAACAATCGCTCGAGAAAGCCATTTTCGTGGGCTTCCTCGTAGGTGATTTTTTCGATCTGGTCGCTCATTCAGGCCTCGCGGTGGGCAGAAGTGGTTGGCCGCAAGCAAAACGGCCGGCCGGCATGGAAGTCATGCCAGTCGGCCGTTTGTCAGGGCAGGGTTTGCCTGAAGAATGCTCTACTTAACCCGTGACACCGAGTTCGTCATAGCACTTTTGCGCACCCGGGTGAACGGGTATGGCTACACCTTTCAACGCGTCTTCCTGCTTGACTCGCTTCCAGACACTTTTCACTTCGACGAATTTGTCGTAGTTGGCCCACAGCGACTTGCACATGTTGTAGACGAGCTC
>CAKZSB010000437.1 GCA_937920585.1 uncultured Granulosicoccaceae bacterium
GCATGCAGCGATTGCCGATTTATCGGTGTTGTCGAAATTTCGCATCAGTGGCAATGATGTCGTTAATTTTATCGATGCACTGGGTGCCAACCGCGCACCGTCGGCTGGCAGGGTCGGGCTCACCCATGTGTTGACTCTGGCCGGTGGAGTGGTCAGTGAATTTACCGTGGCGATGGTGTCTGATACTGAAGCCTGGCTGACTTCAGCGGCGATAGCGGAGCGCGTTGATTTAGCGCAGCTGCGTTCACTGGCGGTTGAATATAACGTGACAATCGAAAACGTCACGGCTCGTTACGCCTGCATAGGGTTGATGGGTCCTTGCGCGGCGCAAATTTTAGCGTGTGCTGCCGGTAGTGATTTAGCCGCCAACTTTCCGTGGCTGTGCTGCCGGAAAATCACAATTGATGGTATTGCAGTGCTGGCCATGCGCTTGTCCTATGTGGGCGAGGCGGGCTGGGAGTTTCACGTTGCCAGTGAACAGGCGCCTGCACTTTATACAACGCTGAAAAGTGCCGGTGCCGGCTTTGAGCTCGGGCACTATGGCGACTATACCGCCAATTCCATGCGACTAGAGAAAGGCTATCCGGCCTTTGGCTCTGAGTTGACCACCGAACGCACGCCCGAGGAATCTGCCGCCGGCCGGTTTGTGAAAACTGCCGATCGTGAATTCATTGGTCGCCAGGCAATGATTGATCGGCGCGGTGAGTCGGCCTGGCAAACGGTGTTGATTGAAATCGTCGCGCGAGACGTGTATCCGTATTATGGTCATCCGGTATTTAGTGACGATAAGGTGATCGGTGTAGTGACATCGGCGGCATTTGGCCATCGCTGCCAGCGCACACTGGGATTTGCTCTACTGCGCGATTTATCCTCACTCGACAATCTTGCGGTAGAGATACTGGGGCGTTGCTATCCGGTACGTGTGCTGGAGACCATCCCGGTTGATCCGACCAACAAACGAATGACGGGCAAATAGAATATGACAACCGCCGGCTTTCTCGATACCGACTGGAGTATTGAAAACACAGCGCGATTGCGTGATCAGTATTACGCCGCATCGCAATCGAAGTTTGTGCCGTTTGCAGAGCCCATGGTTTTCAAGCGTGGCTCGATGCAATACCTTTGGGATGCAGAAGACAGAAAATACACCGATCTGCTTGGTATGAACGTGTGTATCTCGGTTGGCCACGCGCACCCGCAAGTGGTGGCAGCGGCTATGGAGCAGGCGCAATCGCTGACCCACTGCACCACTATGTTTTATCATCCCACGCCCGCACATCTGGCACAGGAGCTTGCGCAATGCATGCCATCGTCTGTCGAGTGGGTAGTGCACTTCACCAATTCCGGCGCCGAGGCGATTGATCTGGCGATGACAATGGCGCGCACCTGCACCGGCAATGCCGATCTGCTGGCGTTGCGCACCGCCTATCACGGCCCCACTGCGGCGGCACAGTCGGTGACCGGTATTTCTAGCTGGCGCCATCCCGGTATGCCGGGTAATGTCGCCTTCGTGGCCGAACCGAATCAGTATCGCGGCATCTTCGGGGCCGGCACTGACCCCTATCTGGATGAAATAGAACGCACCATCGCCACCGCCACTACCGGGCAAATCGCCGGCATACTGGTCGAGAGCGTGCAGGGCTATGGCGGCATTGTGAAAATGCCACCAGGCTATATGTCCGGTGCAGCCGAGCGCGTGCGCGCCGCAGGCGGCTTGTATATCGCCGATGAAGTGCAATCGGGTTTTGGCCGCACCGGCGACAACATGTGGGGTTTCGAGGCCGATGGCGTGGTGCCGGATATTGTTGTGATGGCCAAAGGGATTGGCAACGGCTTTCCGCTCGGTGCGGTAGTGGCTCAAAAACATGTGGCGGCACCGATGGCCGACAAGTTTCTATTCCACACCTACGGCGCCAACCCGACCAGCTGTGCCGCTGCGCGCGCGGTGTTGAAAGTGATTCGGGAAGAGAAGCTTCAGGCCAATTCGAAGCAGGTCGGTGAGGCCTTGTTGCAACACCTGCAACATCTGAAACAAAAATACAGCATCATCGGTGATGTGCGCGGCACCGGACTCATGCTTGCGATGGAGTTTGTCTCGGATCGCAAAGCAAAAACCCCCGATAAAAATGCCACGTCTGCCGTGTTTGAAGCCTGTCGCGAGCAGGGCCTCATTCTATCGAAATCAGGGCCTCACCAATCGTGCCTGAGGATGGTGCCGCCGATGTGTCTGTCGATGGATGATGTCGATCACGTGGCAGATGGTCTTGATCAGGCACTTTCCGCAACGACCGCCTAGGATTCAAATCAATTGAAGCTTGAAAAACTCGAAACGTTTGTCGTTGCCAATCCACCGCCGCGTCACGGCGGCCGATATTTTATTTTCGTGCGTGTCACCACCGCTTGTGGCATTACGGGTGTTGGCGAAATCTACAACGCCACGTTCGGGCCGGATATCTGCGCGGCGATGGCACACGATGTATTCGAGCGGCAGTTTGCCGGTAGTGACCCGCATCATATCGAGCAGTTGTGGCGCAAAACCTATGGTGCCGGTTTCACCATGCGGCCGGATGTCAGTGTGATGGGCGTGCTCAGCGGACTGGAGATGGCTTGCTGGGACATCATCGGCAAGGCGGCGAATCAGCCGGTCTATCAATTGCTGGGTGGGCTGGTACACGAGCGCCTGCGCAGTTATACCTATCTGTATCCGCCCAGTGGTGATGTGTATCCCGATCCGGCGGCACCCAATGTCTACAACAATGCCGATCTCGCAGCCGAAGCCGCGGTAGCAGCAGTAGAGCAGGGTTTTACTGCTGTAAAATTCGATCCGGCGGGTCCCTACAGCATCTACGACGGTCACCAGCCACGGCTGGACGATCTCGAATTATCCGAACAATTCTGCAAAGCCATCCGCGATGCGGTCGGCAATCGTGCCGACCTGCTGTTCGGTACCCACGGCCAGTTTACTGTTTCCGGTGCCCGGCGCATGGCGCGGCGGCTTGAGGCCTACGATCCGCTCTGGTTCGAAGAACCCGTGCCCCCGGAGAATCCTGCCGACATGGCCGAGGTGGCACGTTACACCGCCATACCCGTTGCCACCGGTGAACGCTTGTGCACCAAGCATGAATTTGCCCGCGTGCTGGAATGTGGAGCCGCGTCCATATTGCAATTGAATCTGGGCCGGGTTGGCGGATTGCTCGAGGGCAAGAAAATCGCTGCTATGGCCGAGACGCGATCAGCGCAGATTGCGCCTCATCTTTACTGTGGCCCCGTTGTGGCCGCCGCGAATATTCAACTGGCTACCTGCAGCCCGAACTTTTTACTGCTGGAATCGATCGGTCGATTTGATGGCCCGTTCATGGATTTTCTGACAACAGAGATACAATGGGAGGCGGGTTATGTCATACCGCCTGCAGCGCCGGGTCTGGGCGTCGCATTGAACGACGCCACAATTGCTGCCAATCCGTACACCGGCAGCGAACTCCACTTGAATCTGGTGACAGAACCCGTCGTACCCTAGCCGAATCGCGGGTTATACTGTTCGTTGCGGCTGGCATGTGGTGAATGAAGTTCCGGTTAGTTTCCTTGCGTCGATGTCACTCCACGGCACAGTATGACGGCGTCAGTTCAGGGGAATACCACCGGGGAGGGAGTCTTGTTGACACACCGTTTGATACTTCGTTTTGCAGTGCGATTTACCGGCATTGCGCTGTTGGCCCTGTTGTACGCCTGTGCCAACAACAGCGCACTGCAGACGCAGGCCCCTGCCAACCGAACCTGCGGTGAGGCGTTCGACTGTGCCGGGCGCTACTACCGTGAGTACGAAAATTACGACCTTGCCTTTGCGGAATTTACCGAGCGTGGTCATGCTTTCGACACGGGCAAACTGGATGCCGTGCTGGATCATGTCAAGCAAAAGGCCATGCTGGATGACGGTGTCATTACCATTGTGTTTATTCACGGCTGGCTCAACAACGCTGCTGAATCGAATCCTAATCTGCGTGAGTTCAGAACTGTGCTGGAATCTGTGGCGCGGTACTCCACGGAAAAATATAACCGGGAGCGCCGTGTAGTCGGGCTATTTGTGGGTTGGCGTGGCAAGTCATTGATACTGCCAGGCCTGAAATACCTGTCGTTCTGGAACCGTAAATCGGTGGCGGAAAACCTTGGCAGTGGCGCGATCACG
>CAKZSB010000438.1 GCA_937920585.1 uncultured Granulosicoccaceae bacterium
CAACAAGTTGCCAGCCGACGACCCACAGGCTGTGCAACTGGGCTACGTAGAAGACGCCACGACCGCCACACACGAAAAATATGCCGAAGGGAAGACCTGCGCTAATTGCCTGCTTTATGCCGGTGACGAAGGCAAGGCCTACGGCCCATGCCCGATCTTTGCCAACCGCGAAGTAGCCGCAGCAGGCTGGTGCAGTGCGCACACGCCGAAACCCTAGCGTGCCGCAACGCTGAAAAGATGAGACCGGAAGCCTTTCCCTCAAGCCGCGCTCTTGGTGGCTCCGGGCCAAAACCTCATTGTTTCAGCGCTAAGCGTCCAAGCTACCCGGTATAGATAGTTATAGGTATATCCCGCAAGGGCCGATTCAGGAATGAATCGGCCCTTTTTTTGTCTGGCCCCTTGATCGGGTGTATCGCAGACTTGTCGCGCGAAAGTTACGCGGGTCTATTGCCTTCGTGTGAGTCCAGAGTTTCGTCGATGAGTGACCACGGACGTTTGCTGTCGGTCCAGATATGCATGGTGACTCTTGCATGGCTGGAATCATCGAGTGAGCCGGCCTTTAACACTAGTCTGTCGGTCATGTTCTGGCGCATTGAAAAAATCGACGATCCACACTCGCTGCAAAATGCGCGGTTGAGTTTGGTGCCGCTGGCCGCGGTATCGACGTAGATCTTTGGCTCGCCGGTGGTGAACACCAACTGCTCGGTCAATAGCGCAATATTCGCGCTGGCGCCGGCACCGCTTGCCTTCTGGCAAGACGTACAGTGGCACATGATAATGCGGTCGGTTGCGGCAGTTACTTCGTAGCGTACGCTGCCGCAAAGGCAGCCACCCGTCGGATTGCTCATTGATTTTCGCCTGTGTTCTTTGTGGTGCTAGTGCAGGCTCGCGCTTTTAAGGCGCGCGCTGCGATCGACACTTTGAACGGTTGTCGCGAGCTGTTCACCATCACGCTCGAACAACACCTCGACATCCACACCAGCCTCGCCGCTGCCCCAGACACAGCGATAAAGTTCCGGCAAGTCGTTTACTGGCTTGCCATTGATTTCAATGATCAAATCACCGCTGAGCAGCCCTGCGATATCGGCAGGGCTCTCTTCTGCGATACCTGCTACCGATGGACCATCGCGGGTGTCGTGAACAAACCAGCCGAGCCAGGGACGAGCCGGTTCATTGCGTTTGCCAAACATCAGCAGATCATCAAGTATCGGGGTAAGCAGGTCGATCGGAATCACCATGTTGGCCGATTGCGCGTCATTTTTACTGTTCACGGTTTGCAGTATCAGTGAGCCAATGCCGTAAAGTTGCCCGTCTTCGCCGATCAGTGCGGCGCCACCCCAGGAAGGGTGCGCAGGCGTGGTGAAGATTGCAGCGTCGAGCAAATATTCCCAGTAGCCTGCAAATTCATTGACAGCAGCAATATTGACTTTTAGCGTTTCGCTAATGCCATCGGCACCCGCCAGTAACATTGGCTGACCCACTTTTATAGATGCAGAACGGCCGATCGGGATCGCGGGTAATTGCAGCTTGCCCAGCGCTTGCACCAGGCCAAATCCGCTTGCCTGATCGTAGGCGACTACGTGCCCGGGCAAGGTGGTGCCTGCATGGTCTACCAGCCATACCGATTCCGCCTCGGTGACAACATAACCAATAGTGAGAATCAGCCCTTGATCGTTGATAACCACGCCGTGGCCAGAACGTTCTGTGCCGAGCACCGATGCGGTCATGGCGTCGTCGGGAATGCGGGTGCGAACCGAAACCAGGCTCTGCAGGCATTTGTACAGGTCGAATTCGTAGTCCGCCGGATTAGGCGTGTCACGAATGACCTCGTCTGGAAATTCATCATCTGTCATAGCGATGATACGATAGCAGATGCGCCCGACCACGACGCGAACGGCGTGTGTGCTTGTGTATGGTTTGTAAGCCGGAGTTCCACGCTCGATTGCCCTATAACCGCTGACCCCCGGGCGTGGCTTAAAGACGAATCGTACCTGATGCCATCCGTAACCTGCGTGGACGCATTTGAGCCGATGTGCTCATGATATCGTTAGCCAAACCCGGATGCATTCTTGTTAGTTATCGGTTATCACCGTGCGCCGTATCCGGGCCGATATCCCTTAAGACTTTTGTGACGCTGTCGTTGATTTATACAGCGCGAGCCGGGAATTTCGCTCGGCTCACAGCACTACCCACCTCCATTCGCATAATCTTTATGGATAGAATATTATGCCCGGATTTGACAAAATACCTTTAAAAATCAAGTTATTGTTGTTGATTGTCGTGCCCATCGCAGGATTGCTTTGGTTCTCTGGAAACAACGCTTTGACGATGAATGCACAGCGACAAGCCAACGAACAGGTGCTGGAATTGGTTGATTTGTCCATAAAAGCCAGTTTGCTGACCCACGAGCTGCAAAAAGAGCGAGGCTTGTCGGCCGGTTACCTGAGCAGCAAAGGCGCGCGTTTCCGAGCCGAGCTTGGCGACCAGCGCGACACTGCAGGCGTTGCACGTAAGGCGTTCACAAACCATGTCGAGCAGCATATGCCCGTCTACACGCGACTGGGATTGACAGCACAAATAAACGCCATCCGTAATGAGCTCAACGCGCTGGATCAAATCCGCACCGACATAACGTCGCTGAATGCTTCGCTGCAGACCGGCATTTCCTTTTACACCCGGCTAAACAGCAAGCTGATTTACCTTACCGCCGAGTTACCCAGGCTCAGCACCAACGCCACTGTCACCATGGCTGGTGCCAGCTACTTCGCTTTCCTGCAAAGTAAAGAGCGGTCCGGTATCGAGCGGGCGGTGCTGGCTGCAACTTTTGCCAGCGACAACTTTGCCCCGGGCATGGCCAATAAATTCATTGAACTGGTCGCGGAACAGAACGCCTACGCCGATGTGTTCTTGTCGATGGCAAGCGCGTTACAGGCCGACGAGTATCGCTCGCGGATGAATAGCAGTGTCGTTGTCCAGACCGATCGAATGCGTGCGATTGCCATGGAAAGAGCAGCGCTCGGTGGTTTTGGTGTCGACTCTTCTGACTGGTTCAAGGCGCAGACAGCGAAGATCAATCTGCTTCGCGAAGTCGAGATGATTTTATCCGACGACCTGTCGTTGCTTGCGAGCGGACAACGCGATTCCGCCAATACTCAGTTCTCGGCAAACCTTATGCTGGCGGGATTGATTCTGCTGTTTACCTCAGCGTTCGGTCAATTTGTCGTTCGCAGAATTCTACGCCAGCTTGGCACTGATCCAGCCAACCTGCAAACAGCTGTCAGCGCGATCGCGTCGAACGATCTGGAAATCGATCTGGGTTGCAGGGAAAAGTCTTATGGCATCCTCGCCGACATGCAAACCATGCAGGCGAATCTCATCGAGCGCACAATGAACGATAAAAAACGCATCGAAGAGAACAATCGTATTCGGCAGGCGCTGAATATGGTCGATGGCAACGTGATGATCGTCGATGAAAACCTGACGATCATTTATTTTAACCGCGCCATGAGCAGACTGCTCAACAGCATTTCAACGGATTTAAAAACAGCCTGCCCTGGAATTAATCCGGACAATCTTGCCGGTTTACCACTGGATCGCGTGCTTGCCAATCAATCGGAACAACTGCAGATCATTCGCACCACCAGCAACGCGTCCACTGCCACGCTACGCTACGGCAACTGCACGCTGAGTGTGGTGTGTAATGCCGTCTTTGATAAAGGTGGCAAACGTCTTGGTACAGCGATCGAATGGACTGACAGAACACAGGAGCTGACTGTTCAGGATGAATTGCAGCAAGCTGTCAGCGCGGCCTCCGCAGGTGTCATGAGTCAACGCATCCGACTGGATAACAAAGACGGCTTCTACCAGTTGCTGTCAACCAGTGTGAATGAGTTGATGGATGTTTCCGACAAGGTGCTCAATGACACAATACGCGTAGTGGGAGCGCTGTCGCGCGGTAATCTGGGTGAGAAAATCGTCGCCAGTTACCAGGGTTCGTTCAACCAGCTAAAGCAGGACACCAATGCCACCGTCGATAAACTGATCGAAGTGGTCGGGGATATTCAATCTGCATCCGATGCCGTCAAATCTGATGCACTGGTGATCTCCGATGGCAACAGTGTCATCAGTGAGAGAAGCCAGGAACAGGCCGCGAACCTGGAACAGACCGCATCGCGAATGGAGGAAATGACCACCAGCGTGTCGCAGAATGCAGAGAATGCGAAGGCGGCGAGCAAGCTTGCAGAAACACTGCGAGATGGCGCAATGCGAGGCGGCACAGTGATCGAGAGCACGATCGAGGCAATGCAGCAGATCAGCGAATCTACCGGGCGCATCAGCGACATCATCGGCGTGATCGACGACATCGCCTTTCAAACCAACCTGCTCGCACTCAATGCATCAGTCGAAGCCGCACGCGCCGGTGAACAGGGTCGCGGTTTCGCCGTGGTAGCATCCGAGGTGCGAAATCTGGCGGGTCGCAGCGCGGCCGCCGCGAAGGAAATCAAGAATCTAATTCAGGATGGCGAGGCAAAGGTTTCACAGGGCTCGACTCTTGTCACGAACTCTGGCGACACACTCAAGGAAATCGTAACGGGTGTAGAGAAAGTAACCAATCTCGTGAGTGAGATATCCACAGCGTGCCAGGAGCAATCTATCGGTATTCAGGAGGCCGGCAGCGCAATTAGCGAGCTGGATATCAACACCCGGCAAAATACGGAACTGGTGGAACAGGCAGCCGGCGCCAGCGATTCACTGCGGGAGCAGGCGGTCAGGCTCAGTGGCCTGATTCAGTTTTTCGATACCTCCGGCAACAAGCAAGCGGCAAACGTCAAGCTCGCGGCCTGACGACCAACAGCGCAGTGCTCGGTACCATCAGGTATCGGGCAAGCAGCGGAAGTAGACTTATTCACCATCTCCCATAGGCAACGTTTTATCGGCCGCCCATTCAAGCATTGATCCATCGTAGAGCTTTGCGTTTTCGTTACCCAGCAACTCGTGCGATACAAACCACCCCATCGATGCCCAGTGGCCGGTGTTGCAAAAGTTGATTAGCTCGCCGCCGTGGTCAATGCCGGTGTCCGCCAGCAGCTGTTCAATCGCAGACGATGATTTGAACAAACTGCTTCCAGCGCTTGTGAAACTGCGCTCGGGCAAATTGATCGCACCATCAATGGTGCCAGAGCGCTTTGCCTGACGGTGCCGGGTGCTGCCACTGTAGTAACGGTAGGGGCGATTATCCAGTAACTTCGCCCCACGGCTGGCCGCCGCTGCAACCTCAGCCTTGTCAACCAGCATATGCTCCTGCAGATTCGCAACGTAACGGGTGGCTGGCAGCGCGTTGTCGCCCTCCTCCAGCGCAAAGCGATTTTCATCAAGCTTTCTGGCAGCCAGCCAGGCGTGCATACCGCCGTCCAGCAGTGATACCGCCTCGTGACCGAGCACTTTCAATGTCCAGTAGATGCGTGTGCCCGAGGCGGTGTCACGCGCTCTGCCACCGGCAGTGATGATCACTACATGGCTGTCGTTGCCAATGCCCAGATCGCCCAGCATTTTTTCAAGTGACGCCACCGGTGGCAACTGCCCGTTGATACCGGCGGCATCGGTCTGCCGCCAGCCACCTTTTTCGTATGAGCTGTAAATAGCCCCGGGGATATGGCCACGAAGGTAGTCTGCCCGGGATTGCCGCGAATAGGGGCCACGGACATCGAGGATCACGAGCTCGGGTTGCGCAAGGCGCTCTGCCAGCCAGGCTACCTGAACCAGAGGTTGCGCATAGATCCAGGGCGACCAGAGCACCCACAACAGAAAAACAAGGCCTATTTTTGCGGGTGTCGCTAACACGAGCCAATTCCTGATAATCATGACCATCAGACCGCAGGCATGCCGCGAAGTGCCGCGACGGACTGTGGACTACAGTGAGATGAGCAGCGCTTCTATACGTTGCCGGCGTGCGGCTATGGTGGCGATCGCCTGCTCGGCCCTCTGTGGGCCGGTTTCACCCGCCTGCAGCTGATCGTAGGCTTCGACAATGTCGACCATGGCAGCGATTCCAACGGTATCGCGAAACGCAACGCCGCTCGCAGTGGTCAGTTCCCTGGCCTGATCGCGCAAATCCAGATGAATCCGGTGCAGCGCCCGCGAGCGCTCGGCGCCAATCCACATCACTACTGTGAAACGATCGTCGCTTGCGGATGGATTGTCCAGATAGGTTTGCCACAGCTGCTCGGCGGCGGCCATTTGCCTGGCAATCAGTTTTAACAGCCCCTGCACCTGCGTTTTTACGTCACTGTCAGCGGTTTGAATTTGCTGTTCGAGCTGTTGCAGCGGATCGGCAGATTCGTGCAGCACCGGCGTTATTTCAACCGGGTCTGCGCCACTCATCGCAGCCACCTGCTCGCTGTGCTCATTGCTCGATCCACTGGCTGTAGCCGTCCAGCACCCCGTTTTCGCCGTCTTCGTAACCCGCAGTGTAAGCGTCGGTAATACGCTGTTCCTCAAGCTGTGGGTTGCCGAGTACGCCGCTTGCCCAGCCATGACTGTAGGCCTTGTTAACGCCGCTGTCGTGCATCTTTTTCAAGGTGCTGTGATAAACCGATTTTTCCATAACTTAAGAGTTTAGCGGATTCGATTGCCGGACCATATATCACCATTTACATAGCCTTGCAGACGCAAAGCTTAATGTCCAAACAACCGATGCAGCGAACGGCCGACCTGATCGGTAAGGTCCAGTGCGTCGATATCGATGATCTGATCGATGACCCAGCGATTGGTTTGATCCTCGCCCATCACTCGCAACACGGCATGCCCCAGGTAGCGCAACACATCGTAACGGGGCTGCTCACCGTCGTATCGAAACGCTGCATAATCACTGAATCGCTGATTGAGTAGTTTGATGAAGGGTGGCCGATAGCTTCCTGGGCCGGCAATATCGACGAGATTGTCCTGCATCTGCGACGCGACGCGCTCGCAAATTGCCTGCAGGAAGACACCGCGGGATTGATCGTCGAGAAACCCGCTCGCCAGCCGATCCGCATGCTGAATCTGAAACGCCAGTAACTCGCTTATCACCGCAACGCGCTGATAGTCATCATCGTAGCGGAACTCTTCCGCGTGCAGGTTGATCGCCGCATTGAGCCCCTGGCGCCAGATGATAAACGCCAGCGCACTGGCATGATCGGCAAGGCCTTTTTCGGACAGTACGTCTCGCTCGGATGACTCTGGCGTTGAGTTATGCCAGCGGTCCTTGATTCGCCGCAATGCCATTCGAATGCGCCGTCAGTCGTAGTGCTTGTGATACCGCCGCCGCACACCGGCGCGCTGCACAATGACGCCAGCAATCGCTGCCAGTTCGGTTTGCCCAACCGGATAAGCCGCATTCAGGGCTTGCAACTGCCAGCCCGACTCCTTGTTTCCCCGCAGTTGCCTGAACAGGTAGCCATCGGTCTCTGCTCTGTCCTGTTTTCCGGGTGCCTCTTCTCGTGCAAGCACATAGCTGCCATCGCGCGCATGACCCGTGGGATCGATCACGATGATGCAGCCCTTTCTGAATTCCGGCTCCATGCTGTCATCGAGCACCCGCAGCGCAAACGGCTCGGCCTCGATGCAGGTTGAGGGCTCTGCATCAGGCTGTTTTGCAGCCTGCGTGTGAAATTGAATTTTGCTGGTTTGCAAAGTCGCTCGATATCAGTTTAGTCGGCGCGCCACGGCATCAGCAGGTCCGCGATACCGCGCAGCAGCGCGCGAAAGAATCCCGGCTCATCCATCAGGTGATACTGCACCTTCAGCGTCAGTGCACAGCCAATGACGATGCAGATCATTGCGACGAAGGAACCGGCAGCCAGTGTCGATACCCCTGACACCCCCTGCCCGATGGTACAACCCAGCGCCAGTACGCCACCAAAGCCCATCAGTACCGCGCCAATCAGATGGTTACACATATCAGTGCGATCGGTGAAAGTTTCAATTCGAAAACTACGCGATAGCAATGCGTACAGGAAAGAACCTGCAATCATCCCCAGCACCACGGCGATTCCAAAATTGATCGTCGCCCCGGTGAAGGTCATTGCGTAGTTAATCGTATTGCCGGTGGGTGCAATGAACGTGAGGCTTTCAACCCGCACCGGATCAAAATCATCGAGGCCATAGACGCCGGTTATCACCCATGCACCGACGACACACAACCCGGTCACAATGCCACCGAGCAGATTGTCCACGCTGCTGCGCAACGCGGGTTGACGCAGGGCCCAGCCAATCAACAACAGCGCCACGAGCGCCGCGATTAGCCATCGCATGCCGCTGCCAACCGCCATACCCGAGAGCCCGCCAAGCAACGTTGCAAGCCCTTGATCTTCGACGCCGTGGCTGGCAAGGTCGATCGCAACCGGACCAAAATAGTTGACTCGCAGCAGGCCAAGAATGCCTCCCAGCGTGGCGTAGGCCGTGATTCCAAGTACCAGCACCACAACCAGCGATTTGAGATTACCGCTGCCCAGCCTCACCAGCGATCGCTGACCACAGCCGCCGGCCAGTGTCATGCCAATGCCGAACAACAGCCCGCCCACCATGTATCCCAACCAGCCAAAGTTTGCTGTGCGATAAATGCTGGATTGCAAATCGACCAGCCCCAGCAGTTCCAGCACCTGAGCACCGGCCACAGCGATGCCCATCGCCAGAACCCACGCGGCGAATCGTCCGTTGAGCCCCATGTTGACCCAGTCGCTGACCGCGCCCATGGTGCAGAAGTTGGTGCGATTCATCACCGCACCCAGAACCATAGCCAGCAAAAACCCGGCGCCGGCTACCAGATGAATGTTGGTTAACTCCATTACACGGCCTCCCGGGACCTATGGGTATGGCACTCCACAGGAGCGCTAAACTCAGGAAATCAGGTTCGCGCAGTTTGCTGCTGCACGGAGTGAAAGCTCAGCCTGAGCAGCTCAGCCCTTCTGCAATCGGTAGATGAAGCTGTCACCCTCGGTGCTCGCTTCGAGCAAGGCGTTACCGGTTTGTTTGGCAAATGCTTCCATATCTTTTACCGTGCCCGGATCAGTGGCCACCACCTTGAGTATCTCGCCGCTCTGAAGATCTTTCAGCGCTTTTTTGGTCCGCAGAATCGGCATCGGGCAGTTGAGGCCGCTGGTGTCAAGCTCACGGGTAAATTCTGTCATCATCACTCCTCTATTCGTGTTCGCCCATTGGCTGCGGCTCGCGCTTCTCGCGTAACAGCCTTTCGGCGTGCTCGGGGTCGGCGGCAAAAATCATCCTGTATCGCGTGCCGGCCGCTGCGTTTGCCGCCTGGCGATAGGCTCGCACCTGCTGACGTGCCTCGCGGTAGTCCGGTGTCGATGAAAGCCAGCCGAGTTGTTCAAACGGATTGATCTCGAAAATATGGTATTGCATGATACCGAAGATTAACCGCCTGCTTGCCGGGGTGCCATATCTCAATGGTGCTATGTCTGCTCGCGCCACACCCCAAAAGGATCAACGATACCACCGTGCGACAATACCCGGCTTTTTTGCAGCTGCGCGATCGCAAGTGCCTGATTGTTGGCGACGATCCCAACACCGATCGCCAGGTCGAGTCGCTGCTATCCTGTGGTGCGAGAGTCGTCTGGATCAAGCCGGCGGGAGCCGCCGTCGCCGCTCACGGCAACGACCGGATCACGACCCACCTGCGCGATTGGTGCGAAGCTGATCTGGAGGATTGCTGGCTTGCTATTGCAAACTCTGAAGACCCGCAGCTTAACGCCGCAATCGCCACCGCCTGCGAGACACGCCGCGTGTTGTGCCATGTGCGCTCACAACCCGAAATCAGCAGCTTCGCAATTCCTGCCGTGGTCGACAGGTCGCCGCTGCTGGTGGCGATCAATTCAGGCGGGGTCTCACCCATTCTGTCGCGCGTGCTGAAGAGCAAAATCGAAACCCTGATTCCGGCCGCCTACGCCAATCTGGCGAAAGCGGTTGGCCGACATCGAAAGCGAGTGAGCGACAAACTGCCGCGCATTAGCGATCGCTCGCACTTCTGGCACGCACTGATCAACGGACCCACCGGCGAACTCGCATTCAATGCCGAGGCCAACACATTAGACACCGCCATTGCGCAGGCCGTCGACGCGATCGGCACGAACACAACCACAACAGGCCACGTCTCACTGGTTGGTGCCGGCCCGGGCGATCCGGACCTGCTGACGTTTCGGGCGCTGCGGCTGGTACAGTCGGCAGATGTGGTGGTCTACGATCGACTGGTGAGCCCTGAAATTCTCAAATTATGCAGGGCCGATGCGCAAATGATCTATGCGGGCAAGGCCCGTGCAAATCACGCTATCGAGCAGGGCTCAATCAATCAGCTGCTGGTCGATCTGGCAGCGGCCGGGCAAAACGTTGTGCGGCTAAAGGGTGGCGACCCGTTTATTTTCGGGCGCGGCGGTGAAGAGATCGAAACGCTTGCGCACCAGAATATCGGCTTTCAGGTCGTGCCAGGCATTACCGCTGCAGCCGGCTGCGCCGCCTTTGGCGGTATCCCGCTCACCCATCGCGACCATGCGCAATCCTGTGTTTTTGTCACCGGCCACCTGCGCAACGGCGAAGTGAACATGAACTGGCAGGACCTGCAGGACCCCACGCAGACCATTGTCGTGTATATGGGGCTGGTTGGCCTGAAAACCATTTGCGAAAGCCTGGTGGACAATGGCCGTGCAGCCGCCACCCCGGCAGCGCTGATCGAGCAAGGCACAACACAATCCCAGAGAGTACTATGCGGCACCCTGGAGACATTGCCGGAAGTTGTTCAGAAAGCTGCAGTCAACCCGCCAACGCTGCTGATAATCGGCAGTGTTGTCACTTTGCGTGACAAGCTGGCCTGGTTTCATCCAGCGCAAAAATCCACCGCGCCGTTGTGATACTCAAGGCACTGATTGGGCATTTGAACGAAACACAAGCAGCCAGCCAATCAACGCCAGCAGATAGATCACCACCGGCCCCCAACCCAGTACGGTCATTTGACCGTCCATTGTATACAGCAGCGAGGTAATCGTACCCAGCGCAGCGCTTGCGATCCCGGCAAGGGCAATCGCACGGTGCACCTGCTGATCAACACTGTCTTTCAGCAACCAGCAAACTATGGCAGTGAACGATATCGCAACGGCAATATAGCGCCCCGTGACGGTGGTGGCAGCGTTGGCATTGGGCAGATAGAGTGACGCGGTCAACGACGGTGCGAGCGTGTAGATCAAGGCATAAATCGCCGACAAAACGGCCGCAAACATACACATTTTTCGATATGCGGCAAAATCCCCTATCAGATCAACGTAGGTAATCAGTGCAAGCATCCATATGCTTGCGATGGAGGCTAGCGAAAATTTGCCTGGATGAACATGACGCAAAACAACCATAATGGCCGAACCGAGTGGGCCCGAATGTTTGCGTGCTACTGGTTCAATCCGATCTGATCAGCCACAATATATTCCTGTAATCACGGAGATAGAGGCGCATGGATGACTATGAGGAACAACCAGCCCTGCGATGCCCTGCATTGCACAGCGCTCGCGTGGTGACAGCACTCACACTTGCCGCGTGCATGCTCGTAGCCAATCCTGCGGCGGCGGAAGAGGAGTGCTCACATCAGGCGACGGTCATACCGGAGCCGGCAAGCTATGACCCACCCGTCGTATTCAACAAACGCACAGGCTCTGTTATTTCTCCCAACTTCTTCAACGGTGGCGCAATTGCCGACCAGCGAGGGAAACGGGCATCGATTTGCGTAACGTCACCGAATAACGCCGGCAAGCGCCGGGTGATCATTCAGATGGACGTTGGCATGGATAACAATTTTCAAATCAAGGCGTATCCGGAAATAATTGTTGGTTCAAAATTTGGCAATCACTGGGAAACTTCCCATCGCTACTACGACAATGACCCGTTGTCCGACGAACACAAGTGGTACGTCATATCAGACAACAACATTAATTTCGCCAATCTCGAATATCTAACATCCATCCGCAAACTCGGTTTGCCAGCCTATACCAGCGACCTGCCTCGAATTGACATCTCACTGGATATGGATGAAACCAACGTGGTCGGTGCAGAACGCGATGTGATGCTGGAGTCCTGGTTTTATGATGTTTCGAAAAACGCCGATGTGGTTGGCTCGCACATCGCCAACACACTGAACAATATCGTTGGCTCAGGGCACCCCGGGTTTCCTGCGCTGAACACCACCCTGCTGGAGATGATGGTTCACGTCGGTGCACTTAGCCCGAACGATGTAAGCCGCGCAAACAACGATCCGGGTGAAGACAGGCTCACCGTCGCGCTATCGGGCAATGACCTCGACAGCGACGGAATCGACGATGCTCTGGATATCGATTTTTCACCGAGCAGTGTCGACTTGAATCTTGATGGCATCGCCGATGACAAATTCCCCGATATCACGATTGGCGATTTTCGCTATAGCATCTGGTACGGCACCACCCATGTGGCCCCATTAATTTTGTTTAGCAGAGAAACCACCGCCTCAGGCTCTCCGGAAATGAATCTGAGCAGCGAAGGCGTTGTTCATCTCGACTGGAATGCCTTTCTCGATTTCGCTCTTTTTCAGGTCGAGCCGATGTTGCAGGCCAATAGCGTCGACTGGGCCATTGGTGACAGCAACCCGTTCCCCGCGATGCGATCAGCGAGCGGGGCGATCAGCGCTGTGGAATTTGGTGTCGAGCTGCAGACCAATGCGGCGGCCGACCTGCCGTACATCGCAACAATCAATCAGTACGATGTAACGATTGACGGAATCGAACACGGCATCGGAATTCTGGATCCGGATCAGGATACCGACAACGACGGCTATGACAATCTCACCGAGTTTCACACCAACACCCATCCGCTCATCGCAAGCGACCGGCCAGCACCCGTCGAATTGCCATCAGACCGGTGGCAACTATTGAGTTTGCCGCTGAACGGCCCTTCGGCAGGCGCAAGCGTCGCAGAGTTATTCGCCGATGATATAACCGGCACTTACGGCATCGACTGGATTATTTTTCTCTTCGATTCAACTACTAACCGGTATATCGATCCCGGTAGTGATGGCGTGCTCGAACCCGGCGCCGGTTTCTGGATAATCCAGTCAACGGATCAAACTGCCTGGCTGGATATGCCAGCTGGAAGCACATCAGTAGAGACTGTTCAGTCTCCCGCGTGCGGTGCGTTTTCAGGCTGCTACGAGATCGATTTACCGCTGTCGGCCGACGGTACCCCGTGGAACCTTATTGGAAATCCGTATCATGCGCCTGCGCCCGCAGGCTCAATTCGTCTCAGATCCGCAACCGGTCACTGTTCCGGCCCGACCGGATGCAGTATCGTTGAGCAGGCTGATGATTCCGGTGCCAATCTGTTGAACAGCGTTTTTTTCGGATTCAATGGCAACCGCTATGACGCGATTGACGAAACTGGCTCGTTGCTGCCGTGGCGCGGTTACTGGGCGCTGGTCACGACCACCGATTCACAAATGTCGCCAACGATGCTGTTACGGAGAAACTAATCCGTATTCACAACCGTCGAGACCCTGAATTGACACATTTAGCCAAGCTCGCGCCCATGGCACTAATGCTATGGCTCCTGACTGTCGTCGATCCGGCACAGGCGGCTACATGGTGGGTGGCCACAGACGGCAACGACACCGCTGCGGGCACCGCCAACGCTCCGCTTCGCACCATTCAGGCTGCAATCGATGCCGCCAGCGGTGGCGATGAAATTAATGTCAGAACAGGGGTGTATCCGGAAGCACTCGATATCACCACATTCGACAATAACACTCAGCTTGTGTCGCTGCGAGCCGCACCGGGTCAACAACCGGTACTGGATGGCGAAACGATATCAGCGCCGGTTGCCATAACGCTTGTTAATCAGCAATTTGTATCCATCGATGGATTTGAAATAAGGAACTACAGCGCCGCTGGAGAATGGCAACTGGCAGCGGGAATTTACGTTGCCGGTGCAAGCAGCAATATCTCCATCACAAACAACGACATTCATCATATATCGAGCAGTCACCCTACCTCGCCGATTGCCAACGGCATTGGCATCTACGGTACCAGTGTCAAGCCGACAGGCAATATTCTTATCGACGGAAATTCAGTTCACAACCTGATCCTTGGCTGGAGCGAGTCGCTGGTATTGAACGGCAACATCGACGGCTTCGCAGTGCAGAATAATGTCATTCACAGCAACGACAACATCGGCATCGACGTCATCGGATTCGAACAGTGGATTACCGACGGCGGCGTTCCAATGGAATTAAATCGTGCCCGCAACGGAACTATCACCGGCAATCACATTTACAACATCGATTCAAAAGACAATCCGGTTTACGGCGGCTCGCGTTCTGCAGGCGGAATCTACATTGACGGCGGAGCGCAGGTAACGATCGAACGCAACGTGGTGCAAAATTCCAATATCGGCATTGAGCTGGCCAGCGAATCGGCGCTGGGATCCACCCGTTCAATCGACGTGTTCGATAATGAAGTAAGCGGTTCACATCTGGCCGGCATTGCACTTGGGGGATACCGGGCAGATCTGGGTCAGGCGATTGACATCACAATTCAGCACAACACGTTTTACAACAATGCGACCGACCCGACCAACAGATTCGGTGAGATCTGGCTGCAACATCATGTGAGCGACAGCACAATCAGCGAGAACATTGTGCACGGCGGCAGTGGCAACGTACTGATAAGTGATCTCAACGACCAACTGAAAAACAATACGCTGGGCAACAATCTGTATTTCACCGACAACGATGTCGGCGTGGTGAAAATGCCCGCAGGAGAGAATCAACTGGCGATGACTGACCCGCGGTTTCATCACGCCGATCTGCTGGATCTGCGACTTGAAGCCGGGTCCCCGGCTGAAACCGGCTCGCTGGCCACCCACGGCACCCGGGCAGACGACTTGCAAGGCCGGCCACGGGTCGCAACTGTCCCCGAATTGATTCTGCCAAACAACACCTGGCGGATATTCAGTTTACCGGCGGCAGCCCCCGCGCAGCAGGCGACAGTCCGGGCAGTTATCGGCGACGATATTCTTGCCCCGTACGGTGGTAGCGGAAATGGCTGGGTGTTATTTCGCTACGACGCAACCCTGGGCAAATACGTTATGCCAGGCCTCGATACTCCCATGATGGCAGGCGAGGCATACTGGATTTTGCAGATGACAGGCACAAGCGTTGCGCTGGATTTGCCGCCCGGTAGTCGACCAGTGCCACGCCGCCAATCGACGGCCTGTACCGACAGTCGCGGCTGCTTCGAACACGATCTGCACGGCAGTGAAACCGGACTTCAGTGGGTCATGCTCGGGCACCCACTCAATTCAATCACGCCGACCGATGCGCTGCGCGTGACCGCTGCCACCGGTATCTGTGCCGGCAGCGACGGCTGTACACTCGATCAAAGCGCTGATTTCGATGGTGCAAACCTGCTCTACAACGACTTCTGGTGGTTCGATGGTCAGCGCTACATCTCACCTACGGCAGCCCTCAGCCCCTGGTATGGTTACTGGGCAGCAGTACTACCAGATTCCTATGAGGCAGAGGCAAAGCTGCTGATCAGTCGTTGAATCGAGGAACCGGCAACACCAAACTTCCACCCCGTGATGCATTGCGTAGCAATCCCCGGACATTGATGTAATATGCCCAAAGGCGAAACACCAAACCCGTTTGTGGAGCAGTGATGAAAAGATACTTTGCAGGCCTGTGCAGCCTGGCAACCATATTGGTCTTACTCACCCCGAGCGCTAACGTCGCCGCCATGGCGTGCTACGACAGCGCCCCGCTTGGCGATGGCTGGGGCTGGAACGGTCAGAACGCCTGCCAGATCCCCGACGACCCCTGCACCGACGACGACGGTGACGGCATCGGTGTCAACAGTCTCGGCGAATGCAAAATTATCGTCGATGGCTGCATCGACGACGATGGCGATACCTACGGCTGGAACGGCGTAGCCACTTGCCGGGTGTATCCGGTCAATTGCGTTGATTCGGATGGAGATGGTTTTGGGTGGAACGGATTTCGAACCTGTCTGGTGCCCGGCGGCGGCTCCACCACACCATCCACTGACGACAGCGGGGATCAGTCAAGCGCCCCTGTCGCACCCGATTCACAGACCTTCAACGACCCGGCCTGGGCGGTTTGCACATCACCAGCCGAGCCTGGCCCCTGGTCACTGCACACCGGCACTACCGGCGAGATCGAAGCCTGCGTTCGCCAGTGCGATTCAGGCGCGAGCGAAAATTCAGATTTTGCCGGTTGGGGATCTGATTCACTGGGGCGATGTCTGGTTGGCTCAGCGCAACCCGGAGAGCAGGTTGCAGTACCGCTCTATGCCCCGGATCGGCTGGATTTTAGTGATGCATTCGAATCGGCGATATTGTCTGATGCCGGCGGCACCTGGCAGTGCAGCACCGACGTAAGGATCGAGCTCGGAGACACTTTCTCCTCCCTTACTGAAGGCGACAGTTATCTATTCATGGCAGATGGAGAGCTGATCGCCGAGCGCGCCGATTCCGTTATCGAGACAGGCAACTGGTACACCACCGGCCAAACGTTAACGCTGGAGCTTGCCGGTACCGAGACCTTTAACGCAGTACATTTTCCGATGGGAGCTCAGAACAACGTCGTAGATCTTTACTCAACTGACGTCGACCGACTGCATTGTGTGCGGCAAACCATCGAAATGACACCCGCTCCAACAGCGCCTGAGCCAGAGCCGGAACCCGCGCCTGAGCCAGAACTCCCACCTGAGCCGGAACCCGCGCCTGAGCCGGAGCCCGCACCTGAGCCGGAGCCCGCACCTGAGCCGGAACCCGCACCTGAGCCGGAACCCGCACCTGAGCCGGAACCCGCACCTGAGCCTGAGCCGGAACCAACTAGACCGACTCTAACGCCTCCACCTGCGCCTGGCTAGCAAACCAGAAGCAATCAACCGGGTGGCAACATCGCCACCCGTTTGCTTTCGGTAGCTACAATCTGCTATGCAGCCGACGGTCCCTTATTGTCTTTAGAAAGGCAGCGTTGTTTGCAATGTCTTGACGATTGTTTACTTCATGCGCTTGTCTACCCTGAGACATTATTGCGGGTTGCCAGAAAGGAAGGATGTGATGAACTCAACCAGGTTGCCAAAGCGCGGCGCAGGCTTACTCGTATCCCTCGTGATATTGCTGTGTAGCGTTCCGACAGCATTTGCGCAGCCCCCCGCCCTCACTGATCTCATCCTGATCACGGGACAATCAAACGTACGCGCATCCGGAACTGTCTACAACGCGCAAATCGACACACCTCATCCACAGGTATGGGCCTTCACCAGCGCAGGAATCTGGGAGCAAGCCGATTTGCATCAGGCCTGGGACGTCAACGACTGGCAACCGGGTAACGGCTCACTTACTGATTCAAGCAGACAGCCCTACAACAATTTTGCCCTGCACCTTGGCAAAGCCATCGTGGAAAGCGATCCCTCGCGCATTGTAGGTTTTGTCCTGGCAAGTGCGCCCGGCAAAGGGATCGGTCACTGGGATCCCGACAAGCCAACCGCTCTGCCTGCCGAAGATAATTTCTACACCATTGTGATGGACAAGGCCGAACAGGCGCTGGCAGCGCAGACCGGTAAAACCCGGTTCGACGCTGTGATATGGCACCAGGGTGAGACCGATTGGTTGGCAAGCGGAACCTCGGACGAGGACGCAACACAGACCGAACGGGAATTTCCCACCTACTATGCGGACAAGCTCACCACCCTGATCAATAACTTCAGAAGTTCACCAATGATTGCCGACGATGCCATTTTCATTTGTGGCGAGACTGCAAAGGCGCCCGTAAACGCCCGACTAATGGCACTAAATTACGACCCCGATTTCAAGACCTCCTGCGTGCCAGGTTCTGATCTCGCCACAAAAGACGGGACACATTTCAACGCCAGCGGTTTACGCATGCTTGGACATCGTTACGGCGAGCGATATGCCAATATGGTTAACGCAATAGAGCATCCCGGCAAACTACTTAGAGACAACAACTGGGAACAAATAGGCCTGCCGGCAAACGCGGCCGACATGACCGTCGACGCTGTTTTCCATGAAAAGCTACCGCAGGACACTTACGGCATTGAGTGGCTTGTATTCCGTTACGACGCTGCGGCCAACCAGTACCGAGTAGTATTGCAACAAGATCAAATGCAGCAAGGCGCCGGCTACTGGGTTCTTCAAAGCACAGGCGTAGATCGCACACTGCACATGCCGTATCTCTCAACCACTACACCCTTTCAGCCGAGTACTGCTTGCGCCAGCGGCAACGGTTGTTTTCCGATCCCGCTCGTCGGCGTGCGATCACCCACCTGGAATATGCTTTCGTATCCATATGCTGCATCGGGTAGTTTCTCAAGCAGTCGTATTCTGGAGGACGGAGTTTGCACGACTGGCTGCTCTATCCCGGAGGCAGGTGCGCTCAACCTTATTGAACAAACCGTCTGGTCTTTCGAGCAAAACGGTTATCGTGCAATCACGGGCAGCGACAGCTTTGTTCCCTGGACGGCGTTCTGGATGGTCGGGTATGACGGGCTTGGCGCAGAGGGCAGCGCGCTGCTGCTGACAACCCAACCATGAACCAGGCAAAGGATCAAACGTCACCTTCTGCCAGTAACGGGTAACACCGGGATCGCTGCACAACACTGCATAAGCCGCCACAGATGCGACGCGGCAAAGCTGCTAAAGTAGCACCTTCACCACGAGTCGCTGCCGAATAGTTTGTTGTCAGCAGTTGTGCTCCGAGGTGTGAATCCATATAACAACCGATAACGTCTTTAATCAAAGATCAGGGAGCAACTATGCGTGCTGTTGGAGCAGGTTTGGTCGCCGTCTTGGCGATGGTGGCAATTTACTTCTGGAACGACCGGCAAGATACCGGGCCGGTTGAGGCAGATTCAGGCACCACTGAAGTGACTTCACCGACAGCAGTCGCCCGAACTGAAGAAAATTCGGCTAGTGATACACAATCGGCAACCCAGGTGACCAACGCTGAAGCGTCAGCGCAAACTGCAGCCGTAAGCGAACCGGCCAGTCAGAATGATCCGTTTCGCGTCGTTGAAAGCACGCCGGATGACGATGCACCATTGATCGAAAATCAGCCCGAGAACGCTGCCGACGATCTGGCTGATAGTCAACCGGGTGCCGCCTCTGTGCCAACTGCAGAGACGACCGCAACGACCAGCCGAAAAGTTGTAATACCCGCAGGCGGTTACCCGGTCGAAGATTCCATGAAATACTACGTGCCAAAGCATGAGCGCGGCCCCGGCAATCTGGGCGGCCCGCCGCCACCGGCGTTTATGGTGCCGGAAAACGCCGACGGTGTTCGAAGTGTTGAGTCGATGTTGCCAACCGCGCCGGCAGCCCCCGGACAATAGGCCGTTCGACTATTTGTGAGCCTGTAGCGCATCGCGATTCTCGCGATGCGGGTTTACAACTGAAGTACCGCGAAATGCCGGATCGGACTACGATCCGCTCACATCATGCTCGTCACACAAACCTTCCGATACGGCCAGCACGGCAGCCTGCACCCGAGACTGCACAGCGAGCTTCTTCATCACCGCACGTACGTGTAGTTTTACCGTCCCGTCGGTTATTCCGAGATCACGCGCGATATCCTTGTTGCTTTGGCCTTTGGCAATATGACATAAAATATCCATCTCGCGTGGCGTTAAGCAATAGGCATTGACTGACTTTCGCGGTGGTGGCGCCTGCTCGCGCGCAACAGCCGCTCGCGCCAGCAAACCGGTAAGATCAGGGGCCACCACTGTCTCGCCTGCATGGGCCTTCTGCAGCAATCGGACAAAGTCATCCGGCTCCATATCCTTGAGCAGATAACCATTGGCGCCCAGCCGCAGGGCTTCGAGCAAATCGCCCTCCTCGATACTGGTGGTCAGAATAACAATACACTGATCCGGCATTTGCTCACGCAGAGCGCGCAGCACATCCAGACCACTCATTTCACTCATCCGCAAATCGAGCAAAACGACATCCGGCTCCTCACGCGCAACCAGTGCCAGGGCTTCACGTGGCTGCCCCGTCATCCCGGCCACAGTAAGGCCACGCCGCGACAGCAGCTCGTGCAAGCCGGTGCGAAACAACGTGTGGTCATCGATGATTACAGTAGACACGGCATTCATGCGTTAGTCTCTGGCTGTTGACTGGGAGGCGGCAATTCAACCGATATACGGGTGCCTTCGCCGAGATCGGACTCAATGGCAAGGGTACCGCCAATTGTCATCGCACGCTCGCGCATAATCGACAGGCCAATGTGATTGCCACCGTCGTTTCGCGACTCGCCAGCAGCGAGACCCTCAACATCAAAGCCGGCCCCGTCGTCTTCGATCAGAATTCTGCGTGCGCCGCTCGCATCGCTGCCGAGAAAAACACGCACCATACTGGCGCTGGCATACTTTGCCGCATTGTTCAGCGCCTCGCCAATGATACGCTGCAATTGCGACTCTTCACGAACCGAGAAGCTGATGTGAGGATTGTCGGCCTGAAAGAATACCTGCAGGTTTGATCGGCGGCGAAACTCCTCGACAAACGCGCGAATAGACTCTGTGTAACGATGCTCACTCAGCGGCTTGCGATACTCACTGATCAAACTGCGTACTTCCTGATTGGCCTCACTCACTGTCGCGAGGATACGCGCTATCGCATCGCGAAGCCGATCATCTTCAACGCTCTCTCCCGATTCCTGCAACAGCGTCACCTGGTACCGAAGTGCGGCCAGCGTTTGCGCCAGCGAATCGTGCATCTCCGCCGCCAGCGCAATCCGATCCCGAACCATTTGCGTTTCGCGTAATTCGTCCGTTGATTTTTGTTTGTCGAAAAACTGACCGATCTGCTCTGCCACCGTGTTGAGCAATCGCTGCGTGGTCGCCTGCCTGGCAAGCTCTACGGCACCGGTTTCGATAGATATCAGGCCGGCCTGGCGCTTGCCACTGGCGAACGGCAGCGTGATCGTTGCCATTGGTTGGCCAGACCGGGTTTCATCCACAACCAATACTTGCAGCTCCTCAACCATTTCAGGTGTTTTTAATTGAGACCCTGTGCCTAACAGATCTTCTGATGCAGCTTGCACCGAGACATGTTTCAAACCCTCAGGAGTCAGGGTCCATGCACAGACAAGCGCATCACCAAACCACTTCGCGAGATAGCTGCACACTGTATCGAGCACACGTTTCTGATCAGTCTCGCGAGAGACATCTATAGCCAGATGAAACAATAAATCGAGGCTGTGATTCTGCTGTGCCAGACGACGCGTTTGCGAACTGACCAGATCCTCCATCTCTGTCGAGAGCTGATTCAGTGCCGCCGACAGGTTGTGCGTGTGAAATGCCAGTTCAGGCTGATGAGGATTGCTTGACTGCAGTGCTATCGGCGCATCAAATTCACCATCGCACAGCTGCTGAACCCATTTTCTAAGTGCCAGGTCCGGGGCGATAAAGTGCCGGTGTACAAACCAGTAAACGGCAGGCAAAGCAATCACAATAAGCAGCAACGGAATGGCGAGCAAAACGTTCTGCGCAAAATTGCCAGTGGCCAGCACAAAGGTTACTGCCAGCATCAGGAAACCGAATCCGGCAAGCAACCAGCGTAACCTGCGGGTGGCCTGCAGCGCCCGGCCATAAGTTGAAATAGCGCCGCGTCTATAGCGATAGTCGGTCTCGTCCGGCGTTGAATCAGTTGGCTGTTTCGCCATCGCCGTCAGTGTCTGGCGGCACGTAGGCCGGATCGTTCGGGTTCAGAAAAATAAAATTCTGGCTGCCGTCCTCGAGCGTGACAAAATCCATCTCGGCACCGTGCAGTAAATGTTTGTGCACATTCGCAATCACCACATCCACGCCACTACAAGCCAGCATGAGATCGCCTGACCCCGCCTGATCGAATCCCATCTGATAGTGGATCGTGCCACTGTTGTCGCGCCTGGCGGCGATGCGAATCGGCAGGTCGTCAAACTCGTGCTGTTGCAGGCTGCGCTTGATCTCGGCCGCGGCCGACTTGCTAAGCTTGAACATAATGCCTGCCGCTTTGTGATTCATTGCGCGCGACGCGCTGGAGAAACCAGTCGATCCAGGGAGTGGCGGCAGTGTGGCGAAAATGTGCGTAACTGGCCACCGTATTGTTGACCACAATGCCATCGCGCGCGCCGTCGACACCGTGTCCACGATCAACCCGAAAACAATAGTTCAGCGACTCCGTATTGAACAGTTCGGAGTAGTGAAACTCATGTGCCTTGAAGCGCTCCGGGCTATTGGTATGCGACAGTCGCATATAACCTCTGCCAACGGGTTTTGTACGGATGCGGACGTCGGCAGCGATTGCACCCACCATCGGAAATTGCCGGTCGTGTTGTTGCAACTGCCTGCAAAGATACATCAATCCCGCACATTCAGCATGCACCGGAAGGCCATCGGCAATGGCCAATTGCAGGCCGACGCGAAAAGCTCTGTTGTCACTCAAACGCCGGGCAAAGCGTTCGGGAAAACCACCGCCGATCAGCAAGCCATGCAAATCATCGGGAAAGTTATCGCATAGCGGTGACAGCGGGATCAGCTCTATTCCGCGTCGGCGAAACTCCGCCAGATCATCCTGGTAATAAAAATGAAATGCCTCATCCTGTGCAATGCCGATCCTGAGCGGTGCAGACTCGCATGATTTCGCCACAGCCGGCGCAGGCGAAATTACACTGGCACAGCCACCGAGAAGCGCATCGAGATCGCAACCGCGCTCCAGCAGCGCGGCAACGGCTGCACGATATTGAACACTGTTTCGCTGCTGCGGTGCCGGTGTCAGACCCAGTTCGCGTTCGCTTATCTCGCTGGCATCGTCGTGCGGCAAAGCGCCAAGCACGCGCAACGAGGTGCGTGACTCGATAGCACTGCGCAGCTTTTGCTCGTGCCGTGCGCCCGCTACACAATTGAGAATCACCCCGGCAAATTGCACACGCTCATCAAAGCGGCACAAGCCATCGAGCAATGCCGCCACCGTGCGATGCATTCCACGACAATCCACCACCAGAATGACGGGCAAATTTAACTGCAGCGCCAGTCCGGCCGTACTGTCACATCCATCTTCGGACATGCCATCGTGCAATCCCATATTGCCTTCGACAAGCACCAGTCCGGCATCGCCCCTGAAGCTTTTATAGGTATGCAGTAACTCAGCAGATGTCTGCAACCAGGGATCGAGGTTGTAGCAAGGTCTATCACTGCTAAGCTGCAGCCACTGGGGATCAATGTAATCCGGCCCCTTTTTAAAACACTGTACAGTGATGCCCCGCTCTCGCGCCGCTGCAGCTAAGCCGGCCGTTACCGTTGTCTTGCCGCTGGAGCGCCAGGCCGCGGAGACTACAAACCCGCGTGTCACGACGCCAGCGGCAGCGTTCACGATTTCCCCACTTGCGGATGCAGCGGCAAAATACGCATCACCAGCAGGAACAGCAGCAATGCCAGCGCCAGCCCGCCAAACCCGAGCCCCCATTCCCAAACAGTGGGCGAGTATTGCGCCAGTCCCGCATCGCCAAAATCACTGCCAATGACAACCTTGCCCGGGAACAGCCGCTGCGGCACGACTTGCGAACCAATCACGATTGAGTACAGCAACAGCAAGCCCCCGATGGTTGCGGCTATACAGGCCCACACTGTCCGCCCGACACTCGCTGAACCGGTAAACACCAGCCAGGCGACAAGCAGCGTACCGACCATCACATGCCCGCCCCAGAATAGTAGGCCGTAGAAGCCACTCAACAGGGACCGCTCCATATCCGCGTGCTCCGCAACATACAGATTGGTGAGATGATGCAGGACGGAAAAATACACCAGCGCCAGCACGAACCAGCCCAGTAATTGTGCCAGAGACTGCACCAGTTCTGCTGATATCGGCTCGCGCAGCCAACGTTGCGCAGCAACCATGACAACGACAAAGATTGCGGTACCAAGCACCAGCGACAGCGCAATAAACAACGGTGCAAGCATGGCCGAATCCAGTGCATTGCGACCCACCAGCCAGCCAAATATGCTGCCAGTACCGGTGGTGAGAATCAGCCGCCAGGCAAGCGCTATGCTGCCCACCACTTTCACATAGCGATTGAAACGTCGCTCCAGCATCATCCACAGATAGACCAGGCCGATAACCACAAACCCGTTATAGAGCAGGATATTCCAGCTAAAAATGGAGCGAAAGTTCCAGTGCGTCAGTGCCACCACCAAGCGATCCGGTCGCCCAAGATCCAGCACCAGAATCAATAAACCACCCGCCAGCAGCGCCAGTGCCAGCACAACTGATAGCCGCGCCCAGGGTTTATAGCGATCGACGCCAAAAACCGAGGCCATCGACGCCACATTGAGTGCGCCTGATGCGGCGACAATCAGCCCGATCGCGAATACATGCGGCAAGCCCCAGACTACGCGGTTGCCCATACCGGTGATTTCATGTCCCGCGTGCTCGATCTGCCAGAAACAGGCAATCCCGATCACCATCGTGGTGATCAATGCAACCAGCAGCCAATGATAGCTTGCAGCTTTAGGGGCCAGAGTACGATATTGAGCGGGATCGAGTGGCATGGACTCAGAACTGCGTGTATCGCACGCCAGTGCCCAATTGCAAGTCACTACGAATTTGCAGCGCATCATCAGCCAATAGCGCTTTGGCGATTTTGCTGTCCGGATCGTTGAGATC
>CAKZSB010000439.1 GCA_937920585.1 uncultured Granulosicoccaceae bacterium
AATTCGCGGCCGCGAAATGGCAACCTGGCAAGCGCATATGGTAATGTTTAGCGCACGTCACGAGCGCCTGGCGCGTGGTTTGTAGCGTGCTTTTGCTGTTCACGGAACCAGAATACGAGGGAGACGAAATGTCAGCAGTCAAGACCTACTCAAACTTTGACCACGCCATCGAGCAACACGGCATGCGCCGGCAGGGCATGCTCGGCCGAGGCGGCGGTATGGGCAACAGCCTTTTTGCCATCGACTACGACCGCCTGCCGCCCGAGGCCAGAACCACGATAGGATTGATTATCGCCGGCGGCCCGTTTCCGTACCCGGGCAAGGATGGCAGTAATTTCGGCAACCGCTTTGGCGACCTGCCGTCCGGCACCTATCTGGAGTACACGGTGCCAACGCCGGGGGCCAGCAATCGCGGCGCGCGCCGCATCGTCGCGCGCAAGACCACTGCGCAACTGTTTTTTACCGCCTGCCACTACGAGCGCGTGCACGCCTCGGGAGGCAACGCCGCTGATCGCAACGCCGCGCAGCTGGCCGACACAGCCGCCACCGATTCACAGTGGCGCAACGGCTTTTATCTGGTCACCGGCATGTCGATCGATCTGCGCAATGCGATCCGCGATGCGATAAAGGCACTCGGTTGAAATGGCGTGCATCACGCGTCAGTTGCCGGCTCACATCGCCTGAAACAAATGCCGGTACAGTCGGCTGACGACCGGTTGTTTCGCATGGCCCTTCAGCAATAGCGATACCTTGCCGGTGTCATCGCGCGTTGCCGCCTCGACGTAATCGAGGTTGACAATGGTGCCACGGTGAATCTGGGCGAAACGATCCGGATCCAGCCGTGGCAGAAGTTTGCGCAGAGGCTCGCGGATCAGTGCCTCGTCGCTCTGCGTGTAGACACTGACGTATTTGTCGGCCGATTCGAACAGGATGACGTCGTCTACCGGAATCATTTTCACTACGTCGCGAACGCTGGCGCGAATCGTTCGCAATGGCGCGTCGGCGGTGGCGCTCGCATCAAAGGCCAGCAGTTGGCGAATCTGCTGCCCGAGTTCGTCGATGTTGGCGGGGTCGGGTCGCTGCAGGCGCTGTTGCAGGCGTTCGATTGTGATCGCGAGACGATCGGCTTTGACCGGCTTTAGCAAATAGTCGGTCGCGGCGGTGCCAAATGCCTGCACGGCGTAATCGTCGTAGGCGGTGACGAAGACGATCAGCGGTGCTGTGCTGGCGTCGTTGTCCGGCCAGTCCTCGGCGATGCTCTGTGCCACTTCGATGCCTGTCAGGCCGGGCATGCGAATGTCCAGAAACGCGATATCCGGCGCCTGTTCAAGAATCGCTGCCAGGGCCTGATCGCCGTTTGCGGCTGTGCCGGCTATCGAAAGCTGTGGCCACTGGCGCGCGAGTTCGCGTATCAGTGCATCGGCCAGCAGTGGTTCGTCGTCGGCGACAATAGCGGTTGGCCTGGCAGTCATTGTGTTTTTATCCGTATAGGAAATCGGATCGTGATTCGTGTACCAGAGGGCGTCGCATCGGTATCGATGGAATCGATGGCAAGCATTGCGTCGTTGCCAAAGGTCGCCTGTAATCGCTCGCGCAGGCTTCTCAAGCCAAAACCGTCGGTGCGTTCTTCTTCGCGGACGGGGGTGTCTGCTAGCACGTCGTCGATAGCGATGCGACTCATGCCGGTACCGGTATCAGCGACGACAAGCGTCAGCCGTTCGTCCTGCCGACTCGCCTCCACCGAAATTGTTCCACCATCAATTTCCGGCTCAATGCCGTGGCGAATCGCATTTTCTACCAGCGGCTGCAGTATCAGAGACGGGACGCTTACGCTACGGCAGTCGTCTGCCAGTTGCAATCGGTAGCGTAAGCGGTCGCCCAGTCGCACGCCCATCAGTCCGAGATAGTCTTCCAGCATTCGGAACTCGTGGTCGAGTGTATTGCTGGCAGCACGAGAAGAGCTCAGCGTTTCGCGCAAAAAGCTGTCGAGCCGGTCGAGCATTTGGGTTGCGCGATCGGTGTCGGTCGCGATAAGTGCGCGTAAATTGGCCAGTGTGTTGAACAGCATATGTGGGTCCAGCTGTGCGCGCAGCATGGCGTGATGTGCGTTATCGGCTTTGCGTCGCTCTTCGGATGCAAGAAGGTCGAGTCGCAGTAGTTGTTGCTTGCTGGCCATGTGCCAATTAAATGCAATGCTCGCGATAACGGCGGTAACCACCGATGCCATCAGCTGATCTCTGCCCAGAAGCGCGAACGGACTGCCGGGCAGATCCAGCCACCAGCCGGCGATCGTCATTCCTGCATAAATGCCAATTGGCGTGACCAGTAAAATGGTAAGAACCATAAGCCAGCGATCGGTGATGTGGAGGTATCGCGCCAGCTTTGTCGTTGCTATGGCGAGTACGCAGATACAGTTGCCGATCGCCTGTGCATGGATGAAGTTGTTGTAAAAGCCGTATTGGCCGATTGATGGCACCATCAGCCACAGAATCACGGCAATTACAGTGCAGAACAGAAAGTTCTGTATCAGCACCAGGGGTAACGAGATCCGCCGCACAGCGGCGCGCGGCGATAGTGTTTCGATCGCGGAGTTCATGTTTTGTTAGCTCTGTACAAACTGGCCGTGCAATCCCAGTGGCAGTGAGTAGGGTAGCTGGCACTGGGCAATCGGGCCGTCTTCGATGTGCTGCGCATTGAACACCGACAGGCTCGTTTGGCCGCGTTTCCAGTTGTAGCTGGTACCAACAAGCCAGCCATTGCCCTGGCGATCACCCGGTGCGGGCACGAATAAATGTTCTTCAGCAATGGTGTCGGCATCGTAGTCCCAGGTGCTTTCAGAATCTGTGTCGCGATCGATTCGGCTGAGACGATTAAAACCAAAAACGTCTGCAGGCATTTCGCTCGAGCGCCCGAGCATAGACAAGTGTTGCGTTGGTTCTCCGGTAAAGCGCTGGTCAAAGCGTGGAAAGTCAATGCCGCTGCCGGGCAATGGTTCCAGTGTAGCGCGGTCACCGACGGTATCCAGCACGATGTCCACCGTATTGGCAGCTGCGGCCGGCGTGGTCAAAGGTTGTCCGGTAGTAGCCTGCACGATTTGCTGCATCAGTGGTTTGAATTCGGATGCAGTGGCCACCTCAATTCTGATGCTGTCGCCGTCCTGCCAGGCATTGCCCATATGAAAAGCGAAGAACGCAGGCAACTCGAAGCGATGAGCGACTTGCAGGTTCTGTTTGTCGACTACCAGTATATGCACCGGTTCATCGGCATGCCATTGCAGTCGATCAACGAATGCGACGTCAATGGCATTGGTGTCGGTGAAATAAAGTGGTTGCAGGACAAAAACCAGGTAGCGATCTGTGATCGCAAAATCGTGCACCATGTCTGCGTTCGGTGCGTCGATCATCGACACCCGGTTCAAACTGCCATTGGCATTGATGTCGTAGAGTATCAGTTTGCCCGATCCACTGAGGTAGCCAAAATTCCAGATGCGTCCCTGCGGGTCGACGCGCGGGTGGGCAGAGAAAGGCAGGCCGTCGGTTTCAGGTGAAAAGACTTTTCTGCCCAGTGTGTCGAGGTTTTCGGCGTCCAGCCGCCACGGCGAGCCTGCCTCCCACAGCGCAAGGATCTCATCGCCCAGTGGCAGCACCGAGATATTGGCAACGTTCATGTCGTCGGGGCTGGTGACTGGCAGGCCATCGGCAAACTCGGTGCCGAATCCGCCGCGCAGAAAACGGCCTGCGGCGGCCTCTTCAATGGCGCGATCGGTGGCGACCATTTTCGCCTGATGAACCAGTGCGTCGCCCTGCAATTCGAACGCGTGCACCATGCCGTCGCCGTCAAACCAGTGATGATACCGTGTGTCGCCGCGCTGCATACGTGCCGGGCCGTTGCGATAAAGTGTACCGCGCAAATCCGCTGGCAACGGGCGATCGAACGAAACCCGGGTGGGGCCAAATGATTCCGGCACATTCTCAAAGCTGCTGGCAAAGGCCTGATGCGGCAGCGGTGTGTCACTGGCCCAAAGTCTTGTGTGGCCCATGCCGGTGGCGGTGAGTGCAGCACCGGCCAGTGCGGTTTTACAAAATTCGCGGCGTGTCAGCGTGTTGGTGTCGTTTTTCATTGTGGCACCTATTTCAGCTTGATATTCACTGACTTGCCGTTGTCATCGACGCTGAATCGTGTCTTGCTCCAGTTCGGTGCGCCGAATATCTTTTTACCCTCCAGCGATGCGCCCCAGGGTTCTTTCGGCATGCCGAGCAGATTGCTATCCAGTTCGCCATTGTCGTTGACGTCGTGGTACACCAGTACCGCGTAGTCACCGGCATCCAGGTTGGTGAAAGTAAATTGCATCTCGCCTGTAGTAGCTGGCACCGCTTCGGCCTCGACCACAGTTTTGCGGAACGACTCTGCGCTGTTGTAGAGCGCCACCATCATCTGTCCTTTGGCCTTTGCAATCGTGCCAACATTCACCACCAGATCTGCTGCTGCCAGCGGGGTGGAAAAAAGCGCGGCCAGAGCCAGTCCGATGAGTTTTTGATTTGCTTTTTTGTACATGGTTTTTCCTTTATACAAAGGGTTGGGTTTAACTATTGAAAGTAAAAAAACTAGCGACTTAGGGTGTTGTTGAACCAGTCGGCCAGATCGCGGCCAAGCTTTTCATTGAACCGCGCTCGGTTGAAGCCGGGCGGGTCGATGGCCACTTCTCCCAGCTCTGCCCGCCAGGCCTGATTGACCGGCGCAAGAAAGCTGAAGTGACCCGCACCCGCAATCATTTGCGTCTGCGCGTGTGGCGCAACTTTCTGCAATCGCTCAAGGTGGTATTGATGCGGCAGTATCTCGTCGAGCTCTGCGGTCACAATCAGTAAGGGGGTACTTTTATCGAT
>CAKZSB010000440.1 GCA_937920585.1 uncultured Granulosicoccaceae bacterium
CTTATGCCGCTAGATGATCAATCTCTTTTCCCGTGGACACCTGAATGGGAGCTCGCCACCGATAAAAGGAGCTTTGGCTTCCGGAGCAGCTTCGGGTAATGAAGTCGACGTAAAAGGGGGCGATTGTTTCTGGCATCGAGAGCAGTCAACAAGCCACCGCCGCTTTGCGTCGAAACCGAATTATCTCAAGTGTCGAATATTCTCCGACACATTGCGAAACAATGACTCTTTTTCCAAGCTGTTATTCGACTCGCCGCACGAAGCGTAAGCACCGGACCGACCAACGATTTGAAACAAGCCTGTAAGGCTGTGAAAGGAACAGCCAATATTACATCTGATACCTGGCCGTTGCAGAAGTACCAGGACTGGCATCGTAAACGATAACCGAGCGTCGCTATGGTTGAATCGCTGGATTACTGGCAGCGTTCAAGCCAGTCATCGCATGAGCCGCCGCTGGTTGAGTCGGTATGCATATGTGCCCGCGTGAGATTACGCGGGTGGCTTGTGCTTAATAGTGTAAAACGGGCTTGAATAAAGCACCGGTGCTGATGCCCCGTTTGTGCGAACGGTGTTGCTCTTCGCAGGCGGGCGGCGTGTCACTGTCGTTAGCAGCGTGAGCAGGAATATCTGGTGGATGCGTTTATTGCTTAGACCAGCAATGCGCGAGCCTCTGCCGCGCTGAGCGGCGCAGGACGTTCACAGCGTGTGGAGATGTCGACAAATTGTTGCTTTTCGCCGGATTCGAGTATGGACGTCATCACGTCGACGACGTGGGTGGCCAGGGCAGCTGAACAGCGGTGCTCGCGATTGTTGATAATGGCCAGTGCCATGTCGGCCAGACCGGCGGCGCGGTAGTTGGCTCTCATGGTACCGTCATCTTCCTCTTCGTTCATTATGCCAAACGGGTGGTCCCACGGGGCTGGGGGTTCTGCTGGCTCCGCCTCCCGGGTCAGTTGTAGTTCACCGCCGAAGAAGTTGGGGTCCGGGACGTATAGTGTCCCCTTTTCACCGTATAGTTCCATGTGGTTGTGGCTGTGATGCCAGACGTCCCAGCTGGTACCCAGTGTGATGGTGGCACCGCTGGCGAAAGACAACAGTGCATGAATGGTGGTTGGTGTCTCTACTTTGAGCTTTTCACCGTAACGTGGCTCCGAGGTGATCACGCGTTCGGTTGACGGTGTGCTGGACAATGCTGCGACTCGTTCAACGGGCCCGAGTAACTGCACCAGGTTGGTGATGTAATAGGGGCCTATATCCAGTACAGGGCCGGCACCGGGCTGGAAGAAAAAATCCGGATTGGGGTGCCACGATTCCATTCCGTGGCCTTGCACGTGAGCGGTGCCGCTGGTGATCTTTCCGACGATGCCATCGTCGATCAGTGCGCGCGCGTGTTGATGAACGCCGCCGAGGAAGGTATCCGGAGCAGACCCGATTCGCAAATTGCCTGCGCTGGCCAGATCGAGCAGGCTCTGACCCTGTTGCAGGGACAGGGCAAACGGCTTTTCTGAATAGACGTGCTTGCCCGCCTGGAGGATGTCGGTGGACACTTCGGCGTGTACAGCAGGAATGGTGAGGTTGACGACAATACTGATCTCGTCGCTGGCCAGTAGCTGATCAACAGACATGGCAGTGACACCAAACTCTTCGGCGCGTGCCTGGGCGGCGCTGTGATCGATATCGGCACAGGCGAGCATTTTCATGCCTTTAAATATTGGGGCGAGACGAAGATAAGTCTCTGCGATATTGCCGCAGCCGATAATGCCGACGCCGAGGGCTTGTGTCATTTTAGTTCTCCATCAGAAAGTAGAGGGCCATCGAGCGGATCCAATGGCGTTGCGGTTTTTGTTCGAGTGGCGTTATGGGTTCAGTTGAACGATTGCATTGCCGCGATTGAACGTTGTGCAAAGCGATCGTGATCGCTTGGGTTGTCGTGCTCGGCGATAAACAGTTCAGCTCGGGTGTGTTGTGATACGAGCTTCATGATGGTCGGCCAGTCGAGCGTGCCGTGGCCAACATCGGCCCAGCCGTCCTCATCGGTGCACTCACCCGACGCTGCTATGTCTTTGACGTGAATGGCGGTAACTCGTGAGCCGTGACTGGCAATCCAGGACGCCGGATCGCTGCCACCGCGTGCGATCCAGGCAATGTCCATTTCCCAGTCGATATCGGGTGCGCTATCCAGTATGACCTGCATGGGCACGGTGCCGTCTTCGCAGGTACTAAATTCGAAATCGTGATTGTGCCAGCCAAAACGATAGCCTGATGCTCTCACTTTTTTGCCTATTGTATCCAGCCGTTTGGCAAACGCTTGCCAGCCGGGCAGATCAGGCGCGCGCAGATCTTCGGTGATGTGAGGGCAGAATATTGATCGGCAGCCAAGCGTTGATGCCGTCGTGAGTACGGTGGACAGGTCGTTTTCCAGCGCATCGAGTGAAAAGTGTCCGGACGGCATGGTGAGATCGTGCTCGTCGAGCAGGGCGCGCATGGCCGCCGGATCGTCGTATACGCCGCCGTAACCTTCCACCTGTTTATAACCCAGCGCCGCGATGGATTTGAACACCTGTTCCCACGGTGTGAAGTTACGGGCGCTGTAAAGTTGCAAAGAGAAATTCATACGCTATGCCTTGTTGTTTATTCGAGCGCAGTGCGTCGGTTAGGTGAGTGGAGGGAAGTCAGTTGTTGCCAGCTACCACGTACGAGGATGATGCCGGCGCTTACAACCGCAGTTCGGTGGTGTTGTCAAAAACGCAAATCTTTGCCGGGTCAAAGCCAATTTGAACCCGGTCGCCTTTATCGAGCAGGCTTTGACCGTCGACTCGAAACCGGAAATCCTGTTGATTGAGGCGCGACCATATCAGTGTGTCAGAGCCCATCGGTTCTACCACGTCGACCTCGACTGTGGTGGACCACGGCACTTCAGCCAGTGAGGCACCAGTGACAATGTGCTCAGGGCGTATACCAAGCAGAACATCGTGGCCGCCGGTAAGATTATTCAGGCCGGCTCCGTCGAACGGGTAGTTCTGTAGCGGGATGTGCATATCGCCGCTGCTGAATGCGGGGGCGTTGTCGGTCTGCAGTTTGCCCGGGACAAAATTCATACTGGGTGAGCCGATAAATTCTGCCACGAATCGATTCACCGGTTTGTTGTAGATGGTGTGTGGCGCATCGAGCTGGACGATTGCGCCATCGCGCATAATGGCGATTCGATTGGCCAGAGTCATCGCCTCGACCTGATCGTGGGTCACGTAGACCATGGTATTTTGCAGGCGATGATGCAGCCGCTTTATTTCAACCCGCAGGTCGGCTCTGAGCTTGGCGTCGAGGTTGGACAGAGGTTCGTCGAACAGGAATACGTCTACATCGCGCACCAGCGCGCGGCCAATGGCCACGCGTTGGCGCTGTCCGCCGGATAGATGGGCGGGTTTGCGTTTTAGCAGGGGTTCGATTTGCAGAATTTCTGCCGCGTGTTTAATTCGCGATTCGATTTCGGATTTTGGCAGGCCGGCGTTTTTCAAACCGAACGACAGGTTGCCCTTGACCGTCATTTGCGGATACAACGCATACGATTGAAACACCATGCCGATGCCACGGTCCTTTGGTTCCTCCCAGGTGACGTTGCGGCCCTTGATGTGAATCTGGCCGTCGTTGATATCGAGCAATCCGGCTATGCAGTTGAGCAGGGTGGATTTACCACAACCGGATGAGCCCAGTAACACAAGAAATTCACCATCGTTGATTTCGAGGTTGAGATCTTTTAGTACTTTTATTTCGCCAAATGACAGCGCAAGGTTGTTGATAGAGATGCTGCTGGTCATTGGCTAGCCCTTCACGGCGCCAGCGGCGATGCCGCGGACGAATAATTTGCCAGAGATAAAATACACCACCAGCGGTAACAGGCCGGTGAGTAGCGTTGCCGCCATATTGACGTTGTATTCCTTAACACCCTGACTGGAGTTGACGATGTTGTTGAGCTGTACGGTCATCGGAAAGTTCCGGGTGCCGGCATAGATCACACCGAAAAGAAAATCGTTCCAGATGCCGGTGACCTGCAGAATAATGGCGACGACGAAGATCGGCAGAGACATCGGCAACATGATCTGCAGAAAGATTCGCCAGAAGCCTGCACCGTCGACCCGGGCGGCTTTGAACAATTCGGCGGGGACGCTGGCAAAGTAATTTCGGAACAGCAGTGTCAGGATTGGCATACCGAAAATGGTGTGCACGATAATCACCGCCCACAGGGTTGAAAACAAATGCAGTTCGCGAAGAATAATAACCAGCGGGTAGATCATTATCTGGTAGGGGATAAACGCGCCAAACAATAAAACGGTAAAGAAAAACTCTGACCCTTTAAACCGCCAGAACGACAACGCATAGCCATTGACGGAGGCGATTGCGATCGACACGATCACACTGGGTATGAGAATCTGAACGCTATTCCAGAAACCCACTTTTAACCCTTCGCAGTAAAGGCCGGTGCAGGCGCTATCCCAGGCCTTGACCCACGGCGCAAAGGTCACCTCAACCGGCGGGGAGAAAACATTGCCCAGTCTTATCTCCGGCATGCCTTTCAATGAGGTGACAATCATGACGTATAGCGGCAGCAGCCAGTAGAGCGCGGCCACGATCAAAAATCCATACAGGATGATATTGCGCGTGCTCAACACACGCCGGGGTTTTCTACCTGTGGGTTCAACACTATGCATGGTCGCCATCCCGTTTTTGACGGAATTCAAGATAGGCCCAGGGGATGAGAATAATCAGTACGGTGGACAGCATCACCGTGGAGGCGGCGAGCGCCTGACCAAGGTTGGCGCGGCCGAACATATAGTCGTAAACGTATTTGGCTGGCATCTCGGAGGAGATACCCGGGCCACCGTCGGTCAGTGCGACGACCAGGTCGTAGACTTTGACAATGCCGGAAGCAATGATGACCAGTGTGGTGATAAACACTGGCCGCATCATGGGTATCACAATGAATAGATAGGTGCGCCAGGCGGGTATGCCATCGACGCGGGCGGCCTTCCAGATATCCTGATCAATGCCGCGAAGGCCGGCCAGCATCAGCGCCATCACAAAGCCGGTGCCCTGCCACAATCCAGCGATAACCAGGGCGTAGACCGAGTATTCGCGACTGGCGAGCAGATTGAATTCGAAGCCGCTGAAGCCGATATCGCGAATGATCTGCTGAATGCCGAAATCGGGGTTGAGTATCCACTGCCAGACCAGCCCGGTGACGATGAAACTCAAAGCGAATGGATAGAGAAAAATGGTTCGAAAAGTATTTTCGAATCGAATTTTCTGATCCAGTGCCACCGCTAGTAAAAAGCCGACCAGCAGTGAGAACACCAGCGCGCAGATGCCGTAGATGGCAATATTTTCGATAGACTCCGTCCAGCGTGATGAGCCGAACAGACGGTCGTATTGCTTCAGGCCGACAAACTTTTCTTTTGGCAGCGAGCGAGAGGAGGTAAACGAATAGACGACTGACCAGACCGAACAGCCGATAAAGACCACCAGCGCGGTCGCGATCATCGGGGTCGCAGCCAGCTTGGCTGGCAGATTGCGTAACAGCGGATGTTTGCGTTTAGCCGCTGGCAACCGGGAGGGGGTTGCAGTGCTGCTGGATGTGTTCATCGTGCGGTAACAGGGAATCGGGTGGCAGCACTGCCGCCACCCGATGTTGCCCGATTACTCGGCTTCTTCGATGATGCTGGCCCAGCTATCGTGGGCATCGGCCGGGCTCATATCCGGGTTGTTCCAGAATTCCACCAGCAGATCTTCGAGCTGACCTGTGGTATCCAGTGAAAAGCTCTGGTCGCCAGACGGGATGATGTTGTCCGGATTGGCCAGCACTTCCAGTCCTTTTTTCATGCAGTTGTTGGCGGCTTCCAGGTCTACGTCACCGCGTACCGGCAGCGAGCCTTTCTTGAGGTTGAAGTCGACCTGTACGGCTTTGCTGATCATCATTGAAGCCATGCGCAATTGTGCGGCGGTTTTTTCGTCGTCGTCCTGGCGCGGGAAGTAGAACGCATCACCGCCTGTATCCAGTGCCGGTTGCAGACCCAGGCCTGGCAGGCAGTCGTACTCGACGCCCGCGGTTTGTCCGGCGACCTGGAATTCGCCCTGTGCCCAGTCACCCATGATCTGTGCACCGGCTTTGCCTGTAATCACCTGACTGGTGGCATCGTTCCAGTTTTGAATGCTGTTGTCGGGGTCATCGAGATCACGGGCCTGGCCGTAAGCTTCCCAGACAGCGGCCATTTCCGGGCCGCGCAGTGCCTCTGCATCGCGCTCGACGATGGTCTTTACGTACAGTTCAACGCCGCCGACGCCGGTTTGAACCACCCCGAACATGCCGTTGGTTTGCCAGCCCTGATTGCCTACCGCCAGCGGCGTGATACCGGCTTCGCGCAGTTTGGGGGCGCTGGCGACGAATTCATTCCAGTCTTTGGGGGCGTCGATACCGGCCTTTTTGTAGGCATCGAGGCTGGTCCACATCCATTGAAAACTGTGGATGTTGACGGGCACGCAGTAAATTTTTCCGTCCAGCGTGCAACTGTCCAGCAGTGAAGACGGGCGGACCAGATCTTTCCAGCCTTCTTTCTCGGCCAGTTCGGTCAGATCGAGCATCAGGCCTTCTTCTACCAGTTCTTCGGCCTGGCGTCCGTGGTTGAGCTGAGTCGCGCCCATCGGCTTGCCGCCCAGAATTCGGCTGATGATGATCGGTCGAGCGACACTACCGGAGCCTGCGATGGCGCCGTCAATCCAGCTGTCGCCGCCGGCGTTGAATGCGTCTGCGAATACTTTTACCGCTGCCGCTTCACCGCCGGAAGTCCACCAGTGGGTGACTTCAAGCTCAGTGGCCTGGGCAACGTTGAGCAGGGAACTGGTTGCGAATGCCGCAGCGCCTGCGACAAGAAGTTTGGCTTTTTGCATGGATATCCTCCAGATGGATTTCGAAGAGTTGGCCGTCTCAGTTCGGTGGATAGTTGTATTTCCCGAGATGAGATGGGCGCAGTATGGCATACTTTGTAATCGATTACATACGAGGGTAAAAGCCACGTCTCATGGATGTCGTAACGACGAAAATCATGTGCTTTCCTAATCCGCCACCCGACCGCGAGAGATGATTACGCGCCCCCCCAGTATTAAAGATGTCGCCCGTCTGGCAGGCGTTTCGACGGCCACCGTCAGTCGCACTCTCAACAACCTGTCGTCGGTGTCGCCAGAGACCCGCGAGCTCGTGATGGCGGCAGCGGGTGAGGTTGGCTATCGATTCAACCAGGTGGCGCGCAACCTGCGACGCCGGCAAAGCGGTGCGATTGCGGTGCTGGTGCCGAACCTGGGCAATCCGTTTTTCTCGGACATTCTGGCGGGTATCGAGTCGGTGATGACGCAATCCAGTATCAATGTTCTGGTGCTGGATACTTATGGCTTGTCTGCACAAAGCGCCGATATCGCCGATTACCTGAGCAGCCATCGCGCCGACGGCATCATTTGTCTGGACGGCAGTCTCGATCCTGGTACGTTTGTCACTCAACATAACAGTGGCGTTCTGCCGCTGGTATTTGCCTGTGAATGGCCGGCGGCCGGGAATATCTGCAGTGTTCGTGCGGATAATATCCGTGGCGCGCAACTGGCGATACAGCATCTGGTCGATCTGGGGCATACTCGAATTGGCCATGCCGAGGGGCCGGCAGCCAATGTGCTCACCATCGAGCGGTGTCGCGCGACTATCGAAACACTCCGGGAAAATAAGCTTGCAGTAGAGCCCGACTGGTTTTTTAAAGGGGATTTCTCACTGGAGTCGGGCGCTGCAGCCGCGCGTCAATGGCTTGCGATCGATACACCGCCCTCGGCTGTTTTTTGTGCCAGTGATCTGATGGCTATTGGTATGATTTCAGAATTGAATGCCAATGGCATTGCCGTGCCCGACGACATCTCAGTAGTCGGGTTTGACGATATTGATATTTCACGTTACTTCGTGCCGGCACTCACCACGATTCGCCAGCCAACGGGCCAGCTCGGTGTGGTGGCAGCGACCACACTGCTGCAACAACTTAGCGCAGAGGGCTGTGCGGATTCCCCGGCTCTGCTTGACGTTGAACTAATCGTGCGCGCCAGTACAGCGAGGCTCACGCCTGGTAGTTGACTGTCAACTATCGAGAAACGCCAACGCGAAAAATTTCGTATTGGCAGACATTTTCGGGATAAATCGGTGTACATGTCCGGCGTTGAATTGAATCGAACGATCAACCTGAGGTCGGTGATGAAACGTAGCGAGGTACTCTTCTGTTTACTCTGTTCTATATTCGTGATCGATCGGAATACTTAATACGATAGATTTGCCAGATGCTTCGGGTCTCGTCAATAGCTCACCCTGATGCATGCGTGCTACATCTTTTGCAATTGATAGTCCGAGCCCACTGCCGGACAGATCTGGTCCATCGGTACGGAAAGGCTGCGTCAATTGCAGGAATTGTTCATCGGATATTGCCTCACCGTCGTCGGAAACAATCACTTCAACGCATTCTGCCGGGGGAACTTTGTTCTTGCTGGAACGTCAGGGGCTTCAATGGCGTGTGGCGCTATCCGGGCAAATTACACGCAACTTTTTAGCAGGCTCTACAGAGAAATTAGTATCTTGGTTACGGCGTTGTACCGTCGTAGTGTTTGGCACAGAGCTGTTGTCAATGTCGAGCTTGAAACATGTTAAACAGAAAAAAGAGCAGACCGATTGTTGTCGACGGAAAACAGTATCGGTGGGTGGTAGCTCCCGGGAATGGCTTCGTTGTATTTGTTGCGGAATCCGCTGACAAATCGGGAGGGAAAATTGAAGTATATGTAGAGTCGGATATTGATCAGATGTGGGTAGAGTTCCCTCACATTCAAAATCCGAAGTTGAAAGTGGTTAAACCTAAAGATGCTGAATCAATAATCAGGCAAGCGATTGAAGCGGGTTGGGATCCTGAGGTAAAGGGCTCGCCCTATCAATTTGAATACACTCACGATGGTAGTATTGTGCCGAGATAGACATGGCAGTGCGCCCACGACGTCCGCAGTAACGCCATCGAATTCGTTAGCGGGTCAGTTGAGTATTTGTCGGTGGTAAGGCGTGGGTCGAATTGAATGGGGCATTTTTATGGATTCATTGACGAAACATGGTTGGTTACGGGTTGTGGCGATGACCCGCATGCAACAGTAATGACTTGACAACTATTTTTCCTTTGCTGATGGCCATGCCTCTGGATGCCAGTATGCAGAAAGCGTATTGTGTGGGCTTTGTTGCTGGTCCGTTGCCTCTTGAGGGCATGTTATCGCTGGCAGATCAGGTTGATCGTCGGCGGGCCGATAATATACCGATACGCACAGGGGTTTGCCCGTTGGCCGGGCTTCATTACATCGAAAGGCACTCTATTGATTGATCACGTCTCGCGAGCCAATTTGAGCGTGGCGGCGATAGGGCTGACGGCGACGGCACTGATTTTGTGGCTGGCGACGAGTTTCTGGCTGGACGCCCGCAATCAGAAGGTTGATGCTGCCAACATCCTGGTCGTTAACAAGGTTGAAACCGGGT
>CAKZSB010000441.1 GCA_937920585.1 uncultured Granulosicoccaceae bacterium
GCTGCAGTTCAACGCCCTCTGAGGGCTTTGGACAAATTCAGCGACAAGGGGTTTTGCGACAGGACGTCGCGATAAGCGCTGTGGGCACACGGATGTGCCTTCAGCGCGGCCCCGCCAGTCGATGGATTTGTCCAAAGTGGCGACAGCCATAACCGAAGCGGGTAAACAGCGTTTGGGTACTTTTGCGCTTTTCAAAAGTACATACAACCGTACAACCCGCTCTCACTTGTTCGCGGGCCGGGGGCCTTCTCCCACGAAACGCTTCGTGTGCACGGAAAAAAGCAACGTGTGTCAGCACGAGCCGTGCGGCAGTTAACCGCCCTCTGAGGGCTTTGGACAAATTCAGCGACAAGGGGTTTCGCGACAGGACGTCGCGATAAGCGCTGTGGGCACACGGATGTGCCCTCAGCGCGGCCCCGCCAGTCGATGGATTTGTCCAAAGTGGCGACAGCCATTACCGAAGCGGGTAAAAAGCGTTTTGGTACTTTTGCGCTTTTCAAAAGTACGCACCCCCTGGTACTTTTGCGCTTTTCAAAAGTACGTACCCCCAAGTACTCTTACGCCTTTCAAAAGTACAAACACCCTGTTATACAAACAAAAACGGCCGCCCCAAGGGACGGCCGTTTCTACCAACTACGAAAAAATACAACCAAACAACTAACCCTGCAAAGCACCCTTCTGCGGCTGCATATCGTCACGACTGATACCGGCTACCGACACGGGCTTCTTCATCGCATCACGACGGAAGGGCTCGCCCAGCTCCTGATTCAGAATCACTTCGATGAAGGTGGTCACACCATCATCCTGCGCCTTACAAGCCGCACGCAGTGTATCGGTGAGTTCATCCATGGTTCGCACTGTGACACCTTTCAGCCCACAACCATCAGCCACCTTGGCGTAGCTCAAACCCGGATCGAGTTCGGTGCCGACGAAGTTGTTGTCGTACCACAGTGTGGTGTTGCGCTTCTCGGCGCCCCACTGGTAGTTGCGGAATATCACCATGGTGATCGCGGGCCATTCGTCGCGACCAATACTCGACATTTCGCTCATGGAAATACCAAATGCGCCGTCGCCGGCAAAGCCCACTACCGGCACATTCGGGCAGCCAATCTTGGCGCCAATGATGGAGGGAAAACCGTAGCCACAGGGACCAAACAGGCCGGGCGCCAGGTACTTTCTTCCCTTTTCAAACGTCGGGTAGGCGTTGCCGATCGCGCAGTTGTTGCCGATGTCGCTGGAGATGATGGCCTCGTCGGGCAGACCCATTTGAATCGCGCGCCATGCCATCCGCGGAGACATACGATCCGGATCGCGGTTGCGAGAATCTTCGTTCCAGCTGGTGCCCGGATCATCATCTTCGTGATCCATGCTCGACAGCGCCTGCAACCAGGCCGATTTGGTGGTGCGAATCAGATCGGTGCGCTCCTGGCGCCCCTTGTCGCCGGCGGCGCCGCCCAACTGGGCCAACAAGCTCTGCGCGACTTGCTTGGCGTCACCACAGATACCAACGCTGACCTTTTTGGTCAGACCAATGCGATCGGCGTTGATATCGACCTGAATGATTTTTGCGTCTTTCGGCCAGTAGTCGATACCGTAACCCGGAAGCGTTGAGAACGGGTTCAGTCGGGTACCCAGCGCGAGCACCACGTCGGCCTTGGCGATCAGTTCCATCGCCGCTTTTGAACCGTTGTAACCCAGCGGGCCAACGGACAATGGGTGTGAGCCCGGGAAGGCGTCGTTGTGCTGGTAGCCGCAGCAAACCGGTGCGCTGAGCTTTTCGGCTAGTGCTACACAGTCATCAATCGCATCACCGATAACCACACCGGCACCAGAGAGAATGACCGGGAATTCGGCTTCGGACAGAATAGACGCTGCTTCCGAAATCGCTTTTGCACCACCGGCCGGTGCTTCGATGTGAACCACTTGCGGCAGATCGATGTCGATTACCTGCGTCCAGAAATCGCGGGGTACGTTGATTTGCGCCGGTGCGCAACCGCGCCAGGCTTTCAGGATTACGCGGTTCAGCACCTCGGCAATCCGGCTCGGGTCGCGCACTTCTTCCTGGTAGCAGACCATCTCGCTGAACATGGCCATTTGTTCTACTTCCTGGAATCCGCCCTGACCGATGGTTTTGTTGGCCGCCTGAGGCGTAACCAGCAACATCGGTGTGTGATTCCAGTAGGCGGTCTTTATCGCGGTGACGAAACCGGTGATCCCCGGGCCGTTTTGTGCGATCGCCATACCCATTTTGCCGGTCGTGCGCGTGTATCCATCGCAGATCAGACCACCGTTGGTTTCATGGGCGACATCCCAGAAGGTGATACCGGCCTGGGGGAACAAATCGGAGATCGGCATGAACGCCGAACCGATAATGCCAAACGCTTGTTCAATACCATGCCGCTGCAAGACCTTGACGAAGGCCTCTTCGGTGGTCATTTTCATTGATGTGAGTTCCGTGATTGTAGAAAACTGCGCGAATAATCGGGTTTCGTCCCTTTGCTTACAAGGTCCAGATTGACACTGAACTAAGCGACAGATCGACTGAAATGGCCAGATGGTTTCAAGCGGCGAATATAGTGCCAACCCCATCACATTCAAGTAATTACGGATCGGGGCCACGATTTAGTGACATGTCATCCGAGGCGCACAGGGATGCATTGGGAATGTGATAGTCTCTGCCGCATCAGTTCTGCATTTCCCTCTGCAGGCCACACCAGTTCCCACCGTGAATATGCCGCCTGGCTCCCGTACCCACAGGACACTCATGCCCATCACGTTCGACAGTCCCTATCCAGAACCCAGCGCCAGCACCGGCTTTGCGCAGAACCAGCTGATACGCGATGCCGAAAACCGCGATGAGCAATCGCTACCTAAGGCACTGGCCAATACAGACCTGGAGCTGCATTTGTTCTGCGACCAGGGCGTAATTGTGAGGCGCGACGACGAACCGACTGCGATCTTCAGCCAGCAGGAGGCCATGCAATTCGAGCCAGACTTCGATCGCGCCATTCTGCTGGGCGAGAGCGAATCAGGGCCACGCGTTGCACTGCCAGTGGCGACTGACAAGGACAGCCTGCAGCCACCCTATCGCCACTACGACTACCGTTCGCTGCTTTACACCAGCAGCACATCCGAGGCAGACACCGGTGCCATCGCGCAAGGCGCGAGCCTGCTGCACTGGAATAATGTCAATCAGTACTGCGGCCAGTGCGGGGCGGAAACGCGCGCGATGATCGGCGGCTACCGCAGAGATTGCACCGCCTGCGAATACAAGAGCTTTCCGCGCACCGACCCGGTAGTCATCATGCTCGCAGTCAATGGAGATCAGTGCCTGATGGGTCGTGGCCCGCACTTTCCCCCGGGATGGTATTCAACCCTGGCAGGGTTTGTTGAATCGGGGGAGACCATTGAAGATGCGGTGCGACGCGAGACCTTTGAAGAGGCAGGCATACGCATTGAACGCGTTCAGTACTTCGCAAGCCAGCCCTGGCCTTTTCCACACTCACTGATGATTGGCGTGCACTGCGAAGCGATCAGCGAGACAATAAAAATGGATGACAGCGAACTGGAGGATTGCCGCTGGTTCAGCCGCGAAGAAGTTCGCTTAATGTGCCGGGACGAACATCCGGATGGTATCAAATGCCCGCCGAGTCGCGCGATTGCGAGCACGTTGATTCAGGCCTGGCTTGCCGACTAACAGGATAAAGATAGAACGGGTTGAAGACGACAGCGTGATTCAGGCAGCAAGTTGTTTCAATGACGCATCCTGCTCGAACAACTCAATAGGCTGTGGCATGCCAACCCCGTAACCCTGCACATAGTCGATCCCGATATCACGCAGCTTTGCGCGTATCGCATCGTTCTCGACAAACTCGGCAATCGATTCGATCTTCATGACTCTGGAGATATCGGCGATAGCTTTCACCATGGCCACGCTCACATCATCATTCAGCAAATCTTTTACAAACGCGCCGTCAATTTTCACAAAATCCACGGGCAGATTTTTCAGGTAGGTAAACGAACTCATACCTGCGCCGAAATCATCGAGTGCGAAGCTGCATCCGTACTGTTTCACGGCATGCATAAGATCAATTGCGGTGCCGAGCTCCGCCACCGCCGCGGTCTCTGTGATTTCCAGACACACGTTTTCGCTAAACGCACGATGCTCTGCCAGTACCGATAACAGGAACTCCCGAAACTGCACGTCACACACAGACGCACCTGATATGTTTATAGCGCACACGGGTACTTTCTGCGCACGCTCAAGGTGTGCAGCCATCCATGCGAATGTCTTTGTGACTACCCAGCGATCTATGTGAGGCGCTAACCCAAATCGCTCCGCAGCCGGCAGGAATGCACCGGGCGGGATCAATTTTCCCTGTTCATCCCGAAGTCGTACCAGTATTTCAATGTGGGTGGAATCGGTCGAGCTGATCGTCGTTGCCTCGATTACCTGGCCGAATAAAACCAGCCCGTCGACTTCGATTGCCTCGCGGATACGAGGGACCCAGTTCAATTCCCGTTCGCGGTTGCTTCGCTGCTCATCACTCTCCTCATACAAATGCACACGGTTTCGGCCAGCATGTTTCGCCGCATAACATGCAGCGTCCGCCGCTCGCATAACCAGTGCCAGACGGTTATCAGTGCCACTGATAGCGACAACCCCCATACTCGCTTCAGCGGCAAACGTTCTGCCCTGACAGGAGAATCGAAAGCGCTCAATCACGCCGCGTAAGTGCTCTGCATACCGCATACCCTGCTGCGGTCCGGTGTCTGGCAGAAGTATCGCGAATTCGTCGCCGCCAAGCCGCGCGAAGGCATCGCCCGGCCCGACATGCTCTCGTAGCGCGGTTGACAATTGCACCAGCAAGGTGTCACCGGCAGCGTGCCCGCATGTGTCATTGACCAGTTTGAATTGATCCAGATCAAAAAATATCAACGTGCCCTCAGGTGATTGCAGCGTTCTTTGCGATAGATAATTATTCAGGCTCGTTTCGAATGAAGAACGGCTTTTCAGGCCCGTCAGGTAGTCATGATTTGCCTGGTGTTCCAGCTCGAGGGTCAATATCCTGGAGCCATCAATCGCCCTGCCCAGATCATCCACGGCAACCGACAACATCTGCATTTCCTGTGAGCCGGAGAGCGCTAATGGTGCCAGATCGGGAATGACACCCGCATCAGCTGAAAGCAACTGTAACCGACGACGCAGTTTCGACAGCGGCGCTGTGACCAGCACATGTAAAAGCAACAGACTTAAAGCGGTGAGTGTCAGCAGCGCTGCAATCATTCTCGATTGCTCAAGCGCAAGCCGGGCGTTCACTTCATCGATGAGCCGCGCGGGGCTCCATACAGCAGCAACCTCGCCAAAGACCTCACCTTCGAAGTCAATCACACGCTGATAGGCATAGGCGCCCTCAGGCTCTTTTGCCTCCGGCTGCACCCAATGCACAACGAGATCTCCCAATGCGTTCGTTACACGCACCGAAAACAGATCCGGATCGAGACTGACAGTGTCTTTTATTAGTTTGTCGACGACGGCAACATCGTCCTGTATCACCGACTCCAGCACACCGGCCGAGAACATCTCCAGCGTGCGCAGACTTTGCGCCTTCAGCTGATTGCCGATTTCAGTGGCACGTTGATCGTGCCCGAGCCTGACGGTGGTATATGCCACCACTGCCATTGCGCATAGCAGCGCAATCGATATTTTCAGCCACAGCGGACGTGGCGTGCCAGATGCATTGCCGATGCCAGTCAAAATCCTTTTTGTCAGGTGCGAGGAAACCACGTCACTCCATAACGCTTGGCCAGTTGATCGAGCCTAATGGTACAGCGATAGGCGGTCAGTAAATTCCTGTTACTGCCGCGATTTTTATTGATTCTTAAGGTTTGCGCCTGTGTAATTATCTTTCGCGTGCAGCAACCTTCAGTCGCAACACACTGGTTCTAACGGTCAACTGGCTGGTGCCTTTAGTACCCTATACCCCCGCGGTTGACGGGCGCCGCACGAGATCCCAGATGCTCGGCACTTCACCCATTGGCACATGGATAAGCGCGGGAACTTCTTCATCCAGATAATTATCGAGCAGCCTTTCCAGGCTTTCGGCATCGTCCGCTCGGGCAGCCTTAATGCCGAATGACTGCGCCAGCGCGACAAAATCCGGATTCACCAGATCTACTGCGATATGGCGACTGCCGAAGCTCTGGGCCTGTATCGTTTTAACATTGCCATAAGCGCCGTTGTCGACCACGATATGTACTGCGGGTATATTGTGTTGGGCCGCTGTCGCAAGCTCCTGCACGGTGAACATGAAGCCGCCATCACCGGAGATCGATACCACGCGTTTTTCCGGGCAGGCCACCTTGGCGCCCAACGCCGCCGGCAGGCCATAGCCAAGCGTGGCCTGGTATCCAACCGTCAGCCAGCTACGCGGCTGATAGACCGGATAGCCAAAGCGTGTGTAATAGGCAAGCTGGGTAACATCGTTCACCAGGATCCCGTCATCGGGCAGCACTCGCCGGATCGCATCTGAGTAGTCGCCAAGCGGCGCAATGCCCGCGAGCTTTTCAAACATTTCGTCACGATGGCGGCTGCACTTGCTTAGGTATTCGGTACGATCAGGCACTGCGTCCGGCAGTTGGCTTGTGATTGCGGCCATCCCGATTGCCGCGCTGGTCACCAGCGCCGCAGACGCCGGACGTGGTTTGCGCACCTGATCCGGGTCGATATCAATTCTCAATACCTCAACCTCGCTCGCCCTGCCCCACGCCAGCGCGGGTGCCAGGAAACGCGTGCCCACTACCAGTGCCACATCGACATCGTCCCAGATCGCTTGACCACACAGAATATTAAAGGCCAGCGAATGCGCATCGGAAAAAGCACCCAGACCACTTGGCGAGATGATTACAGGCGCATTCAATCGCTCGGCAAGTTGTAGAAGTTCTGCTTCGGCACCATAAGCGCCACCGCCAATAAAAATCGCCGGCGCTTTCGCTGTGGCAAGCTTGCGAGCCATGATCGCGACGGTGTCTGCATCGGGCAGCGGCGCTGGTTGCAGCGTGGCAGGGCCGGCAGATACCACCGGCGCGGTGGCATAATATTGATCGGGTGCCATTTCGAGCACTGCCGGTTGTTTACGGCCGCTGTTCATATAGGTGAACGCATCATTGACGACGCGCCCGACCTCGGCCGGATGGTGCGCGCGTTCAGCCCAGCCCACCACGCCTGCCGACATGGCCAATTGATCGCGCAATTCGTGCGCGATACCGTAACCCATGCGAATTTGCGGTGAGGGAATTTGACCGGTGATACCCAGCACAGGTGTATTCGTAGCCACCGCCGTAGACACAGCACTCATCGCGTTCAACAACCCCGGGCCAGGTACTACGGCAAAGACACCGGTTCTGTCGCTGGCCTGAGCGTAGCCCATCGCCATAAAGGCTGCCCCCTGCTCATGCCGGGTGTGCATAACACTGAGTTGATTTTGCTTCTGGTAAAACGCGTCGAACAGCGGATCGAGCTGGATGCCAGGTATACCGAATACCGTATCAACACCATTTTCGATCAGGGCCTCGGCCATCGCCTGCCCGCCGGTCAGCACCCGTGCGCTGTCATCTGTTTTGTGCATGGTATCCTCCGAACCACGAATCTGCGCGTGTGCAGACGCATCTACCGCCAGCCACACCCATCTGTCTTTGTGCTTGCAGGTTGGGCCATGTTCACGTCAAAATCAAGCGATACCGCCGGGCGGGCAAATCCGCTTCAGCAAACCGAAAACCTTGCCAGGTGGCGATCAGTCGCTGGTACACAGGAGATACTCCTTGAACTTTGAAACCCTGACATTCGACATCGCCAACAACGTCGCTACCATTACGCTGAATCGCCCCGATGACGCGAACGCGCTGGATGCGAGAATGGCCGACGAACTCTTCGAAGTGTCGGTGCTGTGTGGCAGCGATCCCGAGGTGCGCGCCGTCATCTGGACTGCTAACGGCAAAATGTTCTGCGCCGGCGGCGATCTGCGCGACATGCACGATCAGGGCGACAAGAAACCTGCACATCTGGTGCGCATGGCGAGCAAGCTCCACGGCGCCGTGATTCGTCTCAACCATATGGATGCACCGGTTGTGATGGCGATCAACGGCACTGCGGCCGGCGGCGGATTCTCCATGGCCTTGTCGGGCGACTATTCCATTGCCTCGGAAAAAGCGAAATTTATTTCGGCCTATACCGCATCCGGGCTGACACCGGACGGTTCATCTACCTATTTTTTAGCCAAGCATGTTGGCCTGATGCGCGCCAAAGAGTTGCTGCTGACTAATCGCTTGCTCACCGCACAGGAGGCAATGGACTGGGGTATCGTCAACCGCGTGGTGGCGCCGGAAGAACTAATGACCGAGGCCAATAAAATGGCCGCCACGTTTGCAGCTGGCCCAACCAAAGCCTACGGTGGTTTGAAGAAATTGTTGCTAAGCGCCTATGACGCACCGATGGAAATGCAGCTTGAAAAAGAGACGCAAGGCATCTCGGGCATGATGCGCACATACGATGGTCCGCATGGGCTGGAGTCTTTTTTGAATAAAAAAACACCCGTTTTTAAAGGCGAGTAATGAATCAGGCGTGATCCCACGACGTGCAGTGGGAGGACACCCCCGGTGCACGAACATATCGTGCGGGAAACACCATCATACGTTTTCCCTGATCGGGGATCAGAGCTCATAAGGCTTGTTGTGGGAGGACACCCACGGTGCACGATCAAGCCATACACGCGCCACCACGCCAAACCCGTCATTCCGGACTTACTCCGGAAACCATATATGGTTCGCCCCACTTTGCAAGAAAATAATCGTACGTTTGGCAATGAAGTAGTGCAGTCATATATCCGGCCTTTCGATGAGGCGGCATCGCCTCTGGCCCCGATGGATTTCGCGCCTCCGCTCCTAATCAGATGTTCGGCCTCTCAACAAGCGGCCCTGGTTTCCGTCAGGTTTGGCGGTGGCAGGTCTGCCTTTTTGCCATCTACGCTATTTTCTACGCACCTGGTTTGAGCATTTCGCCCGTGGTTTATATCGTCTCCACCCGAAGATGGGCTGTTATTGTCAATCTGCTACTGAACGGTTAAGTCAGTGTCGCGAATGACTGAGTTTTCGCTTTGCATGGCGACCCTTTGCTCTGAGAGTGGGCGCTGTCAAGTCTGCGAGTAATGCGAGCACCGTAGGCTTGGTCTTTACAGCGCTCGCTCTCAGAGCCAACATTAAAGCCATGCAGAGCGAAAACGTCCTCATGCCCTCTCATGCTGCACCCGCAGTGGTTGTAGCCGTCTTGTAGTTCTGCTGATAGCGGCTCTTGTGAGTCAAAATCGCCCAGGCGGTTCGGGCATTTTTGTTCGCCAGTGCGACTGCACTAATATTTTTCCCCCGGCGTTTCTTCACCTCACTGGTCCATTGACTACGCCGGTCAGTATGACGATCGGCTACCCGAACGGCAGACCGAGCTCCGTGAACGAGCAGCGTGCGCAAATAGCTATCACCTCGCTTACTGATTCCCAACAAGGTCGTCTTGCCACCGGTGGAATGTTGTCGAGGCACCAGCCCCAGCCAGGCAGCCATTTCGCGTCCATTTTTGAATACCGACACATCACCAAAACCAAAGCCGTCGCGGTGAGCAATCCGATTCCAGGAATGCTCATCAGCCGTTTGACACTCTCGCTTTGCTTGCCTAATACTTGCAGCTTGCGCTCCAACTCGCTGATTGTCTTTTCCGTGTGTAATAGCTCTCGATAAAGGCCGTACAAAAACTCTCTGAAAAGCGTGCTCAACCCGTTGTCTGCATCCTCCAGAGCCCACGGCACTCGCTCCCGAACATAACTGATGCCGCGGGGCATATCTATTCCGTACTCGAGCAACAGACCTCGAATCTGATTGCATAGAGCGGTACGGTTTTTCACCTCCAGGCTTCTAATGCGATGCAGGCTCTGTAAATCTTGCTGCTCGATCGATTTGATCGGAACGAACCGCATGTTGGGTCGCTGTGCTGCCTCACAAATCGCCTCGGCGTCGGCCGCATCATTCTTGTTTGATTTGACATACGGCTTCACGAATTTTGGTGCAATCAGCTTTGGCGTGTGGCCAAACTGTTTGAATATGCGAGCCCAATGATGTGCACCACCACACGCCTCCATGGCGATCACGCACTTGGGAAGATTTGCGATGAAGGCGGCAATCTCAGTGCGTTTGAGCCGCTTTCGCAGCACAGTATTGCCTTTGGCATCGACACCGTGAAGCTGGAAGGATTTCTTCGACAAATCAATCCCCAGTACCGCAATCTTCGCTGTTGTTTTAGTCTTGCCCACTTGGTTTGCCTCGCTCCTGTTTGGTGTTGTCAGATTAGCACCCCCGGGG
>CAKZSB010000442.1 GCA_937920585.1 uncultured Granulosicoccaceae bacterium
TACGGCAATCGACTCCTTTTCGTTGTCCACACTGCGGGGTCGCGCGCATGCACTGGGCCCGGCAATGCCAGGCAGCTGGGTGCGCGCTGCAATGGCTGTGCGGCTCAATACTCTGCTGATAGGGGCCACATCCGTGCGACCGGCACTGGCGGACTATCTGCGCGATTGCATCAACCTGAATCTAGTCCCGGTGATTGGCGAGAGCGCCTCAATCGGTGCGGCAGATCTGTTGTGGGGCGCAACTTGCGGCCTGGCACTTTGTGGTGAGGGGAGGATAGTGAACACCCGCGGTGAGCAAGCAGACGCCGCCGAGGCAATCTGCGCCGCTGGCCTCGAACCGTGGCGCCCGGCACCGCGCGAAGGTCTGGCGCTGGCCAGCCACTCCGGATTCAGTGCCGCAATCGCGGCACTCGGTATCGACAGAGCAGAGCAATTGCTCAATTCAGCCTGCCAGGCGGCAGCTTTGTCGATGCTGGGGTTTCAGGCCAACCTGTCCCCGTTAAATGAACAGGTATTGTCGTTGCGACCGCAGCCTGGCCAGGCACTCGCGGCACAACGGCTGCGAGAGAGTCTGGCAGGCTCACACCTGTTCGATTCAAACAACGCTCGGCGCCTGCAGGATCCACTGAGCATTCGCAACGCCGTGCAGGTGCTGGGTGCCGCGTACGCCGCGCTGCAATTTGCCAAAGACGCAATACATGGCGAACTAAACGGCACAACAGACAACCCCGCTACACTCACCGATTCTCAACAAATCATCTCGCACGGCGGCTACCTGGCACCGTTGGCCGGTATCGCGCTCAATGCACTGGCGCAGGCGCTGGCCACATTGGCAGCCCAACTGGTTGCGAGAATCTCCAAGTTGCTGAACGAACGATTTTCCGGCCTGCCCACCGGGCTTAAACCGGATGGTGCAGATACCGCCGGCCTGGCACCTTTAATGAAAGTGGCCGAAGCGCTGATGATGGAAATCGGCCAACTGGCACAGGCGCCCACGCCCGCACCGAGCCCGTCGGCCGATAGCCTGGAAGATTGCAATACCAACGCGCCGCTCACAGCCAAATTGCTTGTTGCCCTGAACGAGAAGCTGACCTGTTTGATCGCGATAGAACTATTGGTCGCAACCCATGCCATACGACTGCGCGGCAGTGAGTCCGTGCCTGCGGCACTTACTGATCTATATCGGAGTATCGCTGCGACCTCACCAGTGCTCGATTGCGATCGCAGCCTGAGCAATGAGATTCATCATCTCATTGACAACGTATTGAGCGGTGCATGCGGCCAAAAACGAACTGTCAATTGAAGGTATATACCAATGACTGAAAACCTGTCCCTGCTCACCGATAAAATTCTCGCCCGCGTGGACGGTGCCGTCGGACACGTAATCTTCAACAATCCCGATCGCTACAACGCGGTATCGCTTGAGATGTGGGAAGCGGTGGAACTCGCACTGGCGAATTTTGCAGCTGATGAAAAAGTTCGCGTGGTGATTTTATCCGGCGCCGGCGGCAAGGCGTTTGTCTCCGGCGCAGATATCTCAAAGTTCGCAAAAGAACGGGGCTCCAGAGAAGCGACGGAACACTACAACGCTCGACTCAAAGTGGTCTACGATACGATTGAGAACTATCCCAAACCCACTATTGCCATGATCGACGGGCACTGCCTTGGCGGCGGCCTGAATCTGGCAGCCTGCACCGACTTTCGCATCGCCTCGGGAAAATCACGCTTTGCCATGCCGGCGGCCAAACTCGCCCTGGGTTATCCCTTCGATGCCATTCGTCGACTGGTGAACGCTGTAGGTCCCGCTGCGGCGAAAAAACTGATTTTCACCGCCAAATCCATAGATGCGGATACCGCATTGCAGATTGGCCTCGTGCAGGAAGTCGTCACCGAGGAGGCACTCAATAACCGGGTGGCAGAACTTGCCGGCAACATCGCCGACAACGCGCCGCTGACCATTCAGGCAATGAAGTACATTGCCACACAGGTAATGCACCCCGACCCGAGCGCACGCGACTTTAACCGCTGCGATGAAATGGTTGCAGCCTGTTTCGCGTCCGAGGATTACATCGAAGGCCGCGAGGCATTCATGGCAAAACGCAAACCGCAGTTCAAGGGCAAATAGCAGACACTTAGCTCACCTGCCGAGTGCGGTTGCAACATCTGTCTGCGGTACAATGCGAGCATCATTCCACAGTACAGTGTTCGGTTAATGACCAGCAAACAGACATTCGATTCCAAACTGAAAGAGCAGCAACTCAAGGCCGAGAGCGAGAGTTGGGATACAACGACGGTACACGACGCGCGAGACGGTGATATTCCGGTCATCGATCTGGCTGACTACTTCGAAACCGGAGATCAGAAAGCCCTGCAGAACGTCGCTGCCGAGTTGAGAATGGCGTGCGAGGAAACCGGATTTTTCTCGATCATCGGGCATGGCGTGTCATCACAACAACTCGATTCTGCGTTTGAACAGGTCAGGCAGTTTCACGCCCTCGATATTGAACACAAACGCAGCATCCTGATGGATCAACCGGACTGGCCAATTGGCGGTATTGGCTACCTGCCGCTGAAGAATCGCAAGTTACCGGCTCGTGACACCGGCAATGTCAACGAGGCGTTTATCGTCAAGAGTGACAACAAAATAACCCTCGATGACAACCTCTGGCCCGAGCCGTCGCTGCTGCCGGCGTTC
>CAKZSB010000443.1 GCA_937920585.1 uncultured Granulosicoccaceae bacterium
TCGGCTGGCAGATAGTCAAAAAGCTGGCTCAAAGGCACCGGCACGGCTACTTTGATTACATTGTTACGATCTGGCAATTCTGCCTCTGACGACTGAATCGCCCTGTGGATAACTTTGTGGAAAAGAAATTCTCATCGAGCGCAAATTGAATTGACAATTATCCCGATTCGTGTATTGCATTTTCGTAAACTTTTAGGTAATTTGTTTATTTACAACAACTTACGTGAGCCGATACGAAATTTGTTGATTTTCCTTTGCGTTTGCCGTAGCAGCATAATCGGTTTCATTTACATGTGCATAACACGTTTTGTGAGATCCACGTAATGCTAAGTTTTTGTAACACGCCCGCTAATCGTTAGCGCTGCCGGTCAGTCGCTCTAAGCCCTTGTCAGCTCGTTGTTTTTGCAATCCAGAGAAGCAGCAAGCACGCTTTCGACACCATGCGTCTAATTGAGCTGTTCGGGTTTGCTGTCAAAATTCCGACTGAAGCATCGCCCGGATGGTACTGCCTGAGCACGATCAGCGTAATAGCTGATTTACGCATTCCAGACCCTATGTTGCTGTTAATCACGCGACTGTCGCACAGACCCTGCGACTATGCCCCAACCCTATTGATGACCAACTAAATGAAATACATTGGTGAAGCCGACTACCAGCACGGATCGAAATCGCAGTTAGGCATTCTGCTGGTCAATCTTGGCACCCCTGACGATACATCCACCCCGGCAGTGCGTCGCTATCTCAAACAGTTTCTCAGCGACCCGCGCATCGTCGAAGTGCCCAGAGCACTCTGGTGGCTGATATTGAACGGCATCATTTTGCGATTCCGCCCGGCCAAAACAGCCAAAGCCTACAAAACGGTCTGGCACGAGGAAACTGGTTCGCCATTGCTGAGCATTGGCCTCAAACAAGCCGATGCGCTGGGCGAGATACTCAGGCAGCGCTTGTCACCGGATGTAAATGTTGCGCTGGCAATGCGCTATGGCAACCCGTCGGTCGAGTCGGTGCTGGCCGAGTTTCGCGAACGCGGCGTACGCCGCCTGCTGGTGCTGCCGCTCTATCCCCAGTACTCAGGCTCAACAGTGGCGTCAGTATTCGACGACGTCACCCACCAGCTGACAAAAGTTCGCTGGATACCCGAAACACGTTTCATCAATCAATACTTCGACGATTCTGGCTATATCGATGCATTGGCCGCATCGGTGCAGGAGAGCTGGCAACAAAATGGACGTGCGCAAAAACTGGTCATGTCGTTCCACGGTATACCGCAGCGATATCGCACCAATGGCGACCCTTACTTCTGCCAGTGCCAGGCCACCGCCCGCCTGCTGGCTACAAAACTCGAACTTTCCCAAGACGACTACATGGTGGTTTTTCAGTCGCGCTTTGGCAAGGAACCGTGGCTGCAACCCTACTGCGACAAAACTATGGAAAAACTGCCCACAGAAGGTGTTGAGTCAGTAGACGTGATCTGCCCGGGTTTTGCCGCCGATTGCCTTGAAACTATCGAGGAGATTAACGAGGAAAATCGCGAAATCTTCATGCATGCAGGTGGCAAGGGATTTAACTACATTGCCGCGTTGAATGATCGCCAGGATCATCTGCATGGGCTGGCCGACTTGCTGATTCGCCATATAGGCGGCTGGCCGGAATCAGGGGCTCTTGCTCACCCGGACGAGTCGGAACTGGCGGGTTCACTCAAACGCGCGCTGGCGATGGGGGCAGAACGCTAGGCTGGTTTGCGGCTGGCGAAGGGATACCAGCGTCAGGCTTGGCGCTGTTTGCGAGTCCAGCGCAGCATTCGATAAACAAACACCGGGTTGCCGATGATGTAGCGACGCCACAGTCGACCCGGTTCAAGGTATAGGCGATACATCCACTCAAGGCCTCTATCGCGCATCCATTGAGGCGCGCGCTGCTTGTCACCGGAGAAGAAATCGAACAAACCACCGACGCCAAGCAACAAGTTGGCATTGAGACGATCGCGATTTTCGTGAATCCACTTTTCCTGTCGAGGCGCACCGAAGGCCACCAGCACGATATTGGGATTCGCCTTATTGATCTTTTCAATCACGGCATCGAGTTCGGTATCCGGGTCAAAGTAACCGTGTTGCTCGCCACATACATTTAAACCCGGCCACGCTTGCTCAAGATTGGATTTCATCCGCGCCGCCACGTCTTCTGCAGCACCGAGCAAAAAGATCGAGTGCCCTTTTTCGGCGGCGTTGCGACAAATGTGTGGCAGCAGATCGGTTCCATTCAGGTTCGCAACCAGTCGCTCGCCAATCATTCGACAGGCGATACTGATACCGGCACCATCCGGCAAAACCAGTGATTGCTGATTGAGGATATCCCGGTAGCCACTGTCGTTATAACTGATGTTGATGCAATCAGCATTGATGAACGACACTGCCTCTTTGCCACCACTGCTAATGACCTGCTCGAACAGTTCGAGCGTTTTCTCCACACTTATGCTGAGAAAACCCACATCAAGCACCACCAGTCTGCGCAGATCCTGCATGGCCTAGCTGTGTTCTCGCGCGCACGATGGCGCCGCCCGGGCAGGCAGTTCGATACAGTGGACCATGTGTTTTAGCCAATACACAATCAAATAGTTACCCGATACGGTGCGAGCACGAATGCCCAGGATGTCTGGCACGCAAATTACCGCAACGCACTACAGCCGATTAACCTCCTATTCAACCACCGGCTGGCAGAGTCGCGCCAGTTAAAAACGTGAAACATTTGAAACAGACTGATTACAATTCCGACGTTCCGAGAGCCATCCAGGCTTCACCCAGGCATCGCAGCTCGATGGCCGGGTGAAAATTGATAGCAAATCTCGCTCCGCGCAGCGCCGCCTGTACTGGCGAATTGCACAATCCGTCACAGCTCACCGGGCGATACCACATGCATCGCCTGGCGCAGACAACGATTACTCAGCCAGCCCCCATTTTGCGGCAGTTTCACTGAAAAAGCCTGACAACTTGCGGATCTTGATCCAGTTGTTTACATAGTTGATCCAGATCTGATCATCCTGCGGCAGCAACATCGCAAGCGCAGCAGGTGCCCGGGCAGCATCTACAGGCACTGGCACGAGGTTCTCGTGCTTGGCCGTCAGTGTGGCACCTTCAAGATTGGAGGTAACGAAAACATCGGAACGGCCAGACAGTACATCCTGATAGCCGCGCGCCGGCGCTTCCATCGCAGTGATGCTGGCATCCGGGAACCAGGCTCTGGTACTTTTCTCCAGTGTGGTTCCAAGCGTTGTGGCCACTTTTACATCGGCCTGGTTGATGCTGTCCCAGCCATCGAAACGATCGACTTTGTCTGCCGTGGTGAAGGGCAGAATCTGCACCGATAAATAGCTTTCGGAGAATCCGGCCGCCTTCATGCGAGCGGGCGAAATGGACGCCGATCCGGTTGCGTGATACTTACCGGCAACCACACCATTGACCAGCGTTTTCCAGTCAGTGGGGACGAACTCGACTTCAACGCCCATGTCAGCAGCAAGCTGAGTCATGACGTCGATGTCGTAGCCTTTGTATGAATTGTTGGCCGGATCGCGAACCGACATCGGGTTGAAGTCCCCGGTAGTGCCAATCTTCAGAACCCCTGAGTCGAGAATCTCCTTTAGCGCGGAATCGGCATGTACCGAACCGATCGCGGCGAATGTCAGCGAAGCCAACATTAGTAGTTGTTTAGTAAATTTCATGGTGGTTAGACCTCAATCATCGGAAAGTGACAGACACCGGCATTGCAACACCGGCGCAAGACAGACGGGAAAATATCTGACAGCTTTTCCAATACTAACCTTTTTCCGTGTATGTATACTGTTTCGACGCAAATTTGACGAGAACATCTTGTCCGAAACTAACCAAACCGTCGCCGCAATCGAGATGGTTGACGTCTGCAAATGGTTTGGGGATTTTCAGGCCCTGAAGGACGTTAATCTGCGCGTAGACACCAGTGAAAAGGTTGTGATCTGCGGCCCCTCGGGGTCGGGCAAATCCACCGCGATCCGCTGTATCAATCGGCTCGAGCGCCACGAATCGGGGCAGATAAGCGTTGATGGCATCAACCTGACCGACGACAAATCAAGCGTCGCCGCCATTCGCGCCGAGGTCGGCATGGTGTTCCAGCAGTTCAATCTGTTTCCGCATCTAACCGTGATCGAAAACCTCACACTGGGACCCATTCGCGCCCGCGGCATGAGCGAAAGCGCGGCCCGCAATCTGGCCGAGAGCTACCTCGAACGCGTCCGCATCCCCGAGCAGGCCGAGAAATATCCGGGCCAGCTCTCGGGTGGCCAGCAACAGCGCGTGGCGATCGCCCGCTCACTGTGTATGGAGCCCAAAATTCTGCTGTTCGATGAACCCACCTCCGCACTCGACCCGGAAATGATCGCCGAAGTGCTGGAAGTCATGGCCGAACTGGCTGACAGCGGCATGACGATGATTGTCGTCACCCACGAAATGGGATTCGCCCGCAAGGTGGCAGACACCATGGTGTTTATGGATCATGGCCGGGTTGTCGAGTCAGCGCCGCCCGAGCAGTTCTTCAGCAACCCGCGAACTGATCGCTGCCAGGAGTTTCTCAGCCAGATTCTTAGTCACTAGATAACATGAAAATTAAAATTCGTGACTGCCGCAATACGCTGTTATTGCTGATGCTCCCGTTACTGACCGGCTGTGGCAACCAGTGGGGCTGGTATGTGGTTAACCCGTCGACCGAGCAGGGTCGCGGCAATCTGAAATTTTTAATCGGCGGTCTGGGCAACACGATTCTGCTGTCGGTCTGTGCGTTGCTGATCTCCGTAGTGCTGGGCCTGTTGGTGGCGCTGCCGGGGCTTTCCGAAAACCGCTGGCTTCGCTGGTTCAATCGAGTTTATGTTGAACTGGTGCGAGCGGTACCACTGCTGGTCCTGCTGCTGTGGGTCTACTACGGCCTGCCGATTGCCGCCGGCATCTCAATAAATGTGTTCTGGGCGGGCGTAATTGCGCTGGCCCTCTCCGACAGCGCATTCGAGGCCGAGATATTTCGTGCCGGCATTCAATCAATCGCCAAGGGCCAAACCGAAGCGGCGCGCACGATCGGCCTAAACTATCGCGACACCATGCGCTTCGTGATCCTGCCCCAGGCGATCCGCAGAATTCTGCCGCCACTGGGCAATCAACTGGTATATATGCTTAAGATTTCATCGCTGGTTTCGATCATCGGTATGCAGGAGCTCACCCGTCGCGCCAATGAACTGGTCGTTACCGAGTATCGCCCGCTGGAGATCTATACCATTCTGGTGATCGAGTATCTGATTCTTATTTTAATCGTCTCACAGGGCGTGCGCTGGCTGGAAAGGAAAATGGGATCCGACGAACGAGGCTAATCCCGGCATACTTTCGCGCCCATTCGCCAATCACAAGAATATGCTATTAAATCAATCGTATAACACCATTACACCGATATTCGCTCGCCGCCCAGGCAACATCTATATAGTGAACATTCATCAACAATTGACAATCTGTAGGATAATTCGGCAACGCAGACTGTTCCCGAGCGCCCGCAAGCTGTACCCTACACCCAATTAAATAGTGTCATCACGTCATAGCCTGTCGCGCTCGCTGCGCGACGTGCCGTCCAACCGATGAATCTCACCAATAAGCACTGTAACCTCGCTTGAAAACCACAACCTCCAAAAACACTCAAGTGCACTCCGGTGGGATTTCGGCCTCTGTCGGTAGCCACTCATGACAACCATGCTTGTGGCATCCAGCGGTGGACACTTCACCCAGCTCGCCGAGCTTTGGCCACGCTTCGAAGGCGATACTGAAGACTGCGTCTGGGTAACCTTTGACTCTCCGCAAACCCGCTCTATGCTGCAGGGCCAGCGCGTCGAGTACGTACCCTACATTCGCCCTCGCGGTTTCGCCTCGGTCGTTCGCAATGTGCCACAGGCCTTCAGGCTGATCCGCAAGTATCAGATCAAGAACGTCATCAGTACCGGCTCAGCCATCGCCCTGGCCTACCTGCCCTACAGCGCAGTGCGAGGCATACCCACTCACTACATTGAATCCGCCACCCGGGTCGAAGGCCCCTCGGTGACGGGCAAGGCACTGGCCAGAATCCCGGGAATCAAACTCTACAATCAACACGAGGCCTGGGCAGACAAGCACTGGACATTCGTCGGCTCCGTATTCGACGGCTTTCAAAGCGAAAAACTGGAGAACCCGCCGGATCGCATTCGCCGCGCCGTCGTGTCCGTCGGCACCATGGAAGACTATGGCTTTAGAGAGTTCCTCGCCAAACTGGCCGTATACCTCAAGGACACCGACGAAGTCCTCTGGCAAACCGGCTCAACTGCCGTGCACGACCTGAACATCAACGGCAAGGAAGTTGTACCCGCCCACGAGATGGAAGAGGCGATGCGCAAAGCCGACATCGTTGTCGCCCATGCCGGCACCGGCACCGCACTGACTTCACTACGTATGGGCAAACGCCCCATTCTGGTCCCGCGTGACAGCTCTCACGGTCAACATGTGGACGATCACCAGTTCCAGACCGCACACCTGCTCGACCGCATGGGCCTCGCTATCAGCCGCCGGGTTGAAGAACTCACCGCCGCCGACCTGCTCGAAGGCGCAAGCTACCGCATCACCCGCCAAGCCGAATCCCGCCCGCTGCGGTTGTAACCGCACCGATGCCACGCATCGGTATCATCTCTGACACCCACGGACTGCTTCGCCCCGAGGCCATCAGCGCACTGGACGGTTGCGACCATCTGCTGCATGCAGGTGACGTGGGCAAACCCGATATTCTCATACAGCTCGCCACGATCGCGCCGATCACAGCTATACGAGGCAACGTCGACCACTGGGCCAGCGAACTAGCCGATACAGAACTGGTCTCACTGTTCGGTAAAACGTTTTATTTACTGCATGATCGCAAGACTCTGGATTTTGATCCGGCAGAGCGGGCAATTGACGTGGTCGTTTCGGGCCACTCTCACAAACCGCAACAAAGCCGCCACGATGGAGTGATTTATCTCAATCCCGGCAGCGCGGGGCCGAGACGCTTCAAACTACCGATCAGCCTGGCGATTGCAACCATCGACAACGGCGACGCGCTCGAAATCGAGATAATTAATCTGCTTTAGCAAGAATTCGAAGACCATTGCACAAACCAGCGAGTAACCTGCAAGCCATGTGGCAATTTTGTCTACCCGAGATACGCAGCCCCCTGTGCGGCAAGCCAATTGCTCAGCCCGTAACTGCGACACATGTCGTTCCACTGATCCATGTGCACAATATTGCGCCAGCCACCAGAGACTATCCCTGATGCCTCGCACCAAACCGGCGTACCTGTTATGTGCCACCTTGCTGGTGTGCGCGTTTACCCTGCTCAGCACAGCGCCACCTGGCTATGCGATTGGTGACAGCGCCGCACGCGAATTTCAACGCGCATTGAAGATCATTCAAAATACCCAGCTACGGCTTTTTCGCGATTCACCAGCAGACACCACCGACGCCATTATGCTCCAGCTGGAAGACCGCACCGAACTGCTCGGCAGGCAACGTGACGGCGCGGATCCGCAAGCCATCAGGGTTGACGCGATGCGCGAGATACTCGCCGAAACCATGACCGGTTACAACGATGCCTATGCAAATTACATCACTCCGGAAAACCTGAAAAGATATCGTGAGCGGCGCAGCGGTAACTACGTCGGTATAGGCCTGAAGTTTCGCGTGCGCGAAGATGACTATCCCCGAGTCATCGGCACACTATTGGGCGGGCCTCTGGAACTGGCCGACATTCAACCCGCCGACAAAATCCTCAGCGCCGACGAAACCGACCTCAAAGGGCTGCGCAGCAGCGAAATTGTAAGCCTGCTCAAAGGCGACGAAGACACCCACGTTGAATTAACCTTGCAACGCGATTCTGCCCCGCCGTTCAAATTGACCGCCAAACGCCAGCATGTGGATCTGCACTATGCACGATCAGAAATCATTGCCGGTGATATCGGTTACGTCAAAGTGAGCCGCTTCGGTGGCAGAACTCATGCGCGTGTGCGCAAACAGGTGCGCGCACTGCAAGAACAAAACGCCGCGGCATTCGTGCTCGATCTGCGTGATAACCCCGGGGGCTCAACGCGCGCCGCACGCGACATCGTATCGATTTTCAGCGACCAGGATGTGGTTTATTTCGAGCGTTACGTCACCGGCAAATTTCGCAATCAGCCGCGTCACGGCAAACACCTCACGGATAAGCCACTGGCCTTGCTCATCAACGGCAACAGCATGTCCTCGTCCGAGATTGTCGCCGGTGCAATTCAGGCACACAAACGTGGCACCATTATTGGCAGCCCTAGTTACGGTAAAGGCCTGGTGCAACAGATTTTCGATCTCAAGCAACCGCTGGGCGGTGCTATCAGAAGCACCATCGCGGTATTTGGCAGACCAGACCAAAAGCTGATTCACGGATCAGGTATAGTGCCGGATCACTATCTTGAAACCAAAGCCGATTTCATGTTTCGCCAAACGGGATCCCTCAACATCAGCAGCGAGGCACGCGCCTTCAAACGCCAGCTACTTGAGGAGTCGATTCGCAAGCAGCGGCCCGACGAGGCCGATGCACTGATCGAGGCACGCGATGAGCAACTGCAAAAAGCGGTGGAAATTCTGCGTGAACAAATTGGCCAGCAATCGGCCAACGGCTAAAAATCTATGTCCGAATCAGAACAAACGGCAACACTTCAGGAAAACCTCAACAGCGAGACCGCACTCGTCGACTGGGATGAACTCATCAAGCATTTTGCCCGCGGCGTAATCGTGCACGTCGCCCCGCAACTGGATTTAATAGAAGTCGCCGCAACAATGGCGAGTGACAAAAAAAATGAAGTCGAGCAATGGCTTGAAAAAGGACTGATCAATCGCGCCAGCGATGACAACGCCCGCGACTGGAACCAGCGCAAACCCAGATTCTGGTGTGTCGTTGCAGCACCCTGGGTTCTGGTTCAGGAACAAAGCGGCGAACAACCCGTTCATTAATACTCTCGGGCGAGCATATAAGCGGCCATCGCTGCGCTGCGCTCACTCGCAATTGAACAACCGGGGCCGCCGAGGTATTCCTCGATCGCGCGCCTTGCGCTGACCACTTCTCCACTCGCTGCATCCCGACTTTTAGTCTTGTCAGAGCACTGCACCTGACAGAATCCTTCCGTTATACTGACACGCGAATTATTTGCCCGAGCTCATGCTTAGGCTAACGCTGTTTAGCTTCACTCGCTATCAATCAACAAGTCAGAATCATGAGCGCAACGGATAACTCAAGCGTCACCGATAGACGTCTTCGCCTCGGCATCGTCGGTGGTGGCCTGGTGTCACACTGGCACAATAGCGGTATTCGGTTGTCGAACCGTTGGGATGTGGTTGCCGCCGCGTTGTCGTCGAGACCAGCCGTTGCGAAACAACGCGCTCGCGAATGGATGATAGACCCGGCCAGAAGCTACGCCGATTACAACGTCATGGCCGAGCAGGAAAGCGCACGCGAAGACGGCATCGAAGCGATCGCTATCTGCACGCCTAATCATACCCATCGCGATATAGCCATTGCATTCATGCAGCATGGCATCGATATCATTTGCGACAAACCCATTGCCAACACACTGGCAGATGGTGAGGCCATGCAGCGGATGCACAGCGATACCGGCCTGGTGTTCGCCGTCACCCACCCCTACATTTATCACCCGATGGTGCGCCAGGCAAAGGAGATGATTGCTGCAGGAGACATTGGCAACTGCCGTCAGTTCACCATCGAATATGCCCAGGAGTGGGCGGGCGGAAACAGCTCCATCGATACAGATCAGTGGCGACAGGATCCAGCCAAAGCGGGCCGAACCTCCACCACAGGCGATATCGGCACCCACGCATTTCAGCTGCTGGAGTATGTTTGCAGCGATACCGTAAAACGTCTGCGCGCAGATTTTCACGTCTGCGGCCCGGCCCGCCAGCTCGAAGACACCGCCTTCATGAATTTGCAAATGAGCAACGGCGCACCCGGTTCAATGTGGCTCACTCAAGTTGCAGCTGGTGAACACTGCGGCCTGCGATTCAGAATATACGGTGATAAAGGCAGCCTGGCCTGGGACCAGGAACACCCGGAGCAGCTACGTTTTGCAAAGTTCGATCATCCGGAGCAGATCATTCACCGAGGCCAGGGATCAGGCATGCGGCCGGGCGCGCAGGCGATGACCACCCTTCCACGAGGACATGGCGAATCACTCTCTGACGCTTGGGCCAATATGTACACCGAAATAGCCAAAGCCGTCGGCACACGCCGCCGCGGACAGACAACCAACGGAATCGAGCATATGCCCGATATTAACGACGGCCTGCGCGGTATTCGCTTCATTCACGCCGCCGCAGATAGCAACGACGCCGGCGGCCAATGGGTATCAATGGCAGAGTAACGAAAGTAAATCAGTTCGAAGTTCACACGAACCGCTGCGCCCCCGCCGACCCGAGAACATCAACTACCCTGCAGAACCTCGGCAACTTTTACAACCGCTTGCGTTTTAACTGACCTTACAGCGGCTTCCGCCAGCACCAACGCCATCAAACCATCGTGGCCTGTTGTCGGAGGCTCTATCTTCTTTTCAAGCGCGTTGATAAACGCCGTTATTTCCAGCGCATAAGCCTGTTCATAACGGGTCATGAAAAAATCCTGCAACGGCGTGCGGGCATAACCCTTACCAGTAGCTAGCGTCACTCTATCGTGATGAACGTTATCAACCGATAGCATGCCTTGCGAACCATGCACTTCAATGCGTTGATCATAACCATACACCGCCCGCCTTGAATTATTGATTGTGCACTGCTTGCCGCTTGACGTCCGCAGGATCACATTGACACTGTCAAAATCTCCCGCCTCACCTATTGCCTTATCCACCAGTACCGAAGCGGCAGCCTGCACTGTTTCAACCTCTTCACCCAGCATCCAGCGGGCGACATCAAAGTCGTGGATAGTCATATCACGAAATATTCC
>CAKZSB010000444.1 GCA_937920585.1 uncultured Granulosicoccaceae bacterium
GACAGTACTCACCGTTGCAACTGGCGAACCGTTTGCTCGATGAATTTAAGGCGCGCGATATTGTGCGCGAAGAAGATGGATTCCTGAGTTGCGATCTACGCCGATGACAGTGGCTTGCGATTCAGTTGGCAATTGCGGTGAGTCAAACGGCCGGTAGATCGAGTATTGCTCGCGCCTGTTCGGGGCTTGCCAGTTGTCCGCCGAGCGTTTTGATGATAGTGGCGGCTTTGGCTACCAGTTCCCCGTTGCCTTTGCATTTAACCCCTTTATCGAGGTAGACGGCGTCTTCCATACCAATACGGCAGTGCCCGCCCAGCAAAAATGCCTGCGCGAGCATAGGGAACGCCCAGCGACTGGCACCAAAAGCTGCCCATTGTGTGTTCGCCGGTAATAATGATTTGGCGTAAATCATCGTTTCAGTGCCGGGCGCGAAGCCATAGCTCACACCGGTCACGATCTGAAACAGCGCTGGCTTTCGCAGTGTGCCGTCATTTATCAGTTCGTGTGCCAGTTGAATATCGCCGCTGTCGAATACTTCGAGTTCCGGCTTTACACCGGCTGCATAGATTCGTGCAGCCATCGCCCTGATATTTTGCGGGCTGTTAATCACTGCACCGCCGCCAAACCACATGGTGTTGAGATCGAGTGTGCAGATCTCCGGTTTCAAACGTACGACATGATCGGTGCGGATTTCGGGCGTTGTCAGCTGGCTTTCCGGTGCCGCTACCGCCGGGTTATCGGCAGAGGGGACAAAGCGACCGCCGGGGCCAGTGGTCAGGTTGATAATCAGGTCGATGCTGCTTTGCCGGATGCGTTCAACCACTTCTTCGTAGTATTCAAATTTCATCGACGGTTTGCCGGTGTCCGGATCGCGCACGTGGATGTGGCAAATGGCCGCACCTTGTTGAGCGGCGGCAACGCAATCGTTGGCAATTTCTTCGGGGGTTACCGGCAGTGTCGGGTTGTGTTCCCGGGTAGTGTGACTTCCGGTGACAGCACATGACAGAATGGTGGGATTCATGGCATAACCTTCTGTGGACTGGTTTAAGGGTTATTGCGAATCTCTGCCAGTTGATCACTGAACCAGGATTCGCTGGTTACAGGGTCTGATTCACCGCACTGGACTCTGTAGTCTTTTTTGCTGATGCTGCTTTTCGACGCGGCGCGGCTGATAAAGGTTTCAGTGGTGCTGATATAACCTTTCTTCAGCAAATAGCGATACTTTTTATTCAGGTGTTTAACAGCGGCTGCGCTATCGTGCCATTTTCCGTTGCGGTAGAACCTGCAATCGGACTGCTGCAAATATGCAATGAGCTGATTGATCTCGGCGCGTGTAGTCTCGTCTGGTTCGTCGGCAGATGCGATTGCCGCCAATGCGAGGCAGCTGATTCCGAAAAGCGTATTCCTTAACATATGCCCACGCTCATCGACGTTAGCTGGTTACCGGTGGCCTGGCGCAAACCTGGTCGTAGGCGTAGCGGCTGTTGATCAGGTTGTTGTATTCATAGATATCGAGCGTGGCGTTGTAAGCCTGTTCAGTGATCTCGATGTGCGGCGTCCAGCAGCCAAGCTTCTGATAACTCGCAATGCAATCGTGCAATACCTGGATATCAGTGTCGGGAAAATATTCGCTCTGCGCTGCTGCTATCTCGCTCGCGGGCGCATCATTCATGTATTGCCTGGTTTTGCGGTAAGCACGGGTGAAAGCTTTTGCCATATCGGTTTGCAGCCACTCGCGCGTTGTGGCGAGGCTTGAAAAACCGCATGGGCCAATCGGCAGCCCCACCTGTGCCACAATATGCCCGACGCCATCGGCCTGTAACTGTTGCGGGAATGGCCCTTGTTGCTGAATGTACTGGCCTTGTCCTGCGCGAAAAGCCTTGTCCATGTCCGCAGCACCGCCGACATTGATCGCTTTGATCTTTGCATAGTCGATACCGGCCTTGTGGCATGCATAGCGAAACATATCGAGTGGCTGACCTCCGCCAAACAGTACCACTTCTGCGCCTTCGAGGTCCTGCCATTTGAAGTCCGGTTGCGGTTCGCGGGCGGTGAGGAAAAACCCATCCATCTCGTTGACCTGAGCGAAGTGAACTACAGTGGGTTGCTGGCCTTTGTTCAGTGGCGTAAATCCCTGACTGAGTGCGGATTGCACCACGTGAGCGCTGCCGTCTTCCAGTGCTGCGATGGCAGACTTGCCGACCGGTGCAACTGACCATTCGGGGGACAGTCCCTCAGCCTTTAAAAACCCGCCCGACATCGTCGCGATGAGCGGTGAGTAGAACGCGGAGAACAGGGTGAACTGTATGTTGATGGTTTCCATTGGTGTGCCTCTACGTTTTAAATTCTGAACCTTGTCTGGTCACTGCACACGGGGCAGTCAGCGGCCCCGGTGCAGCGATTGCGCCTAGCTCATGGTCGCGGCCTTTGGCCCTTTGCGAAAAAATGCGCCGTATATACTGCCGCCGATTGTCAGGAAGCCTGCAATCAACAAGCCCAGTGCGATCGGTCGTTGCAGGAACCCGCTGAACTCGAAGTGCAGCATTTGCATGGCCTGGGCAAAAGTCTGCTCGCCAATCTTGCCGAGAATAAGGCCCAGTACGATGCCTGCCACGGAGTAGCCCGATCGTCGCAGAAAGTAACCGGCTACGCCGGCGATGAACATCACCACCACATCGATGACCAGCCCGCGTACCGCGTAGGCACCGACAGTCGCCAGCAGCAGGATCATCGGGGCGAGAAATTGAAACGGTATGCGCAGCAGATTGATGATCGTTTTGGTTTCCAGAAAACCGACGAACAGGATCGACAGGTTGGCGAAGAACATTGCGGCAAAGACCACCCAGACGAGATCCGGGCTATTGATGAAAACCAGTGGGCCGGGCTCCATGTCGTGCATCTGAAAGACACCGACCATCATAGCGGTGAGCGCGCCGCCTGGCAGCCCGAGTGCGAGCAGCGGAATCATCGCAGCACCGGTGGCCGCATTGTTGGCCGTCTCCGAGGATATAACGCCCTCGAGTTTGCCTTTGCCGAACTCGAGTTTGTCCTTCGACCAGCGCACCGCTTCGTTGTAGCCCATAAAGGCTGCCAGTGTGGCCCCTATACCGGGAAGAATGCCGCAAAAGAAGCCAATAATGATTGAGCGGACCACGGCAATCTTGTGCGCCCACAGTTCACGGAAAGTGGGGAAGTCGACGCTGATCTTGGGCGCCTTGTAGGAGCCGGTGGCTTTTTTCTCTGCCTGGACAAAAATCTCGGAGACGGCGAAAAAGCCAAGAATAGTCGGGATAAAGTGAATGCCGGCGAGCAGGTAGGGCATGTTGAAATCATAGCGCTCCATACCACCGACGGGGTCGAGTCCGACCACGGCGATCATCAGGCCGGCCATGATGGACAGCCAGCCTTTCCAGAACGTTTTGGCACCGACCGATGCGGCTACCGCGAGGCCGAAAAATACCAGTGCGAAAATCTCGGGTGGCCCGAATGCGGAGATAGCCCAGTCTGCGATGGGGGCCGTGGCAATCATCATGACTATGCAGGAGATCGTGCCGCCAATGGCCGAGCACATCACTGCGGCGCCGACCGCTTTGCCGGCTTTGCCTTTTTGCGTCATGGGGTAGCCATCGAACGCGGTCGGGGCGTTTTCAGGGGCGCCGGGAATGTTAAACAGAATGGCTGTAATCGCTCCGCCGTAGACTCCGGTGCAGTAGATCACTGAGAACAGCATGATGCCGTGCTCGGGTTTCAGGTGTGCGGTGAATGGCAGCAGGATGGCGGCCAGTGTGAGCATGCTGACGCCAGGTATAGCGCCAAACAACATGCCGCCGACGACACCACCGAAAAATATCAATACGCCGACAGGGTCGCCGAAAAGTGCAGCGGTTCCGCCGAGAAAATTGGCAAAGGTATCCATTTACTTGTCAGCCTATTGCAGCAGTGCGACAACCCAGTTGCCGAAGTCGTAGAAAGGTCGAACATAGCCGGTTGGCAGACCGACGTAGAGTAGCTTGACGAAGCACAGCAGCAGCAAGCCGTAGATCAGCGGCATTATCATCGCCATGCGGCTGATGCGCCGCTCGCCCATGAGAATCATGATGCCGATGATGAAAAAAGGTGCCAGTGCGTAGAAACCCATATCTTCAAGGCATGCTGCAAAGAAAACCGGCAGTGCCAGTATCGCACCGACATGATTGCGCCAGGCGAAGATCAGATAGATTACAAACAACACGGCAGCGGTGATTATCTTGACCCTGGCGACGCCTTCCTCGGGGATATTGTTGGTGCTGACAATCCAGCCGGGCAGATTCATGTAGACGAACGGAATGGCCAGTAAAACAAATGTGCACAAATACCAGCCGAGACTTGAGTGCTGAGTGTTTTCGCTCGCATCGTCGGCTGCCGCGGCGAACATGCCAGTTGCAGAGTCGTCGCTATGGCGTGCCTGATTCAACAGCTGGCCGATAGCGGCGACAGCGATCAATAACAAAATAGCGCGCGGCCACGCGGTTGCGCCGTAGCGATAGATTTCGATGTTGCGATCGAATTCAAACGAGTAGGCGAACAGGAACGCCACCAGTGAAAGCCAGAGGCCAGCCTCGACCAGATCACCGGTTTTGAATTTTCCCATGGATGTGCCTCCAGTCTTTGGCGAAACCCGGCCGGGCAAATGAATGCCAGCCCTGGCTTCAAGGTGCCTGGTTTAACGGATCGATGTTTGTTCAAACAGCGTGACTAAAACAGAAACGGCCCCGCGCAAGCGGAGCCGTTGCCGGATTACTACTGAGTGCTAGCGTACTTCCAGACCCATCTCTTTGTAAACGTCGCGGTATTGCGCGATGGTTGATGTGATCAGCTCTTTCGAGCCATCGGTGTCGCGAAAGCTTTCGATCAGCGTCATGAACTTGCTTTCGTTGTACTTCTGGTAGCTGGGCTGGCAGTAAGCTTTCTGGAAAGCCCATTGCAGCCACTTGACGCGCTCTTCCGGTGCATCGGCCTTGACGTAAAAACCACGGAAGCGAAATAGCGGTTCGAAATCCAATCCGGCATCAGTCAGGCTTGGCACGTCTGCAAAAGCTTCCGGTGCCTCTTTCAGGATGGTGAGGATAGGCTTGAACTTGTCGGCGTCTAGGAACTTGCGCACGTCACCAGGTTGTTCAAACAGCGCATCGACCTGTCCACCTGCCAGGGCACCATAGCGTGGGGCGCCTTTGTCGAAGGAGATCTGCTGGATCTGCATGCCGGTAGCATCGGTGATGAATTTCATCGTGACGCGTTCCATCGAGCCTTCTTTGGATACATTGGCGATGGTTGCCTTGCCATCCTGAGCCTTCACCCAGTCGACGAAGGAAGCCCAGTCAGTGAAGCGATCTTCGTTGGTGCGGATGTAGATTTGCGAAAAAGTGATCTGCGAGGTAACCAGCGGAATCAGCGCTTCAGCCGGGTTGGGTCTGGCTGAATCGAGTGCATGGGCACTGGCCGCATCATCGATGTGTTCGAGAACGGTGTAGCCGTCGGCCGGGGTGGCCATGTAGGCGGTCATGCCAACTGTGCCCGATCCGCCCGGTTTGTGATCGCGGTTGATGGAGACGCCGGTCAGATCGGAGACTGCCTGCGCCATCGCCTGGGCTACCTGGCCGGAGCCACCAGCAGGACCGTAGGGCACGACCATGGTAAGTGCCCGGGCGGGGAATCCATCGGGACCGGCCATTTCGGCAGGTAAATCGTCAGTGGCGCATGCGGCGATAGCCGAACCAGTAGTCGCGAGAGTGAAGCCGGCTGCGACTGCTGCAGAGATCAGGTACTTTCTTAGTGTCATTAAATATCCTCCGAAGCGGACAGAGAGTTTGGTGCAGACCGGCGGGATGAACCGGCGGAACGGGTATAAAACCGGTTCGGGAAGATCACGCGCCAGAGCGGGCAATGCTCCCCTCACACCTTATGATGTCGGGCTGTCGGGCAATAGATCGCCCGACGGCATAACTGCAACAAATGTTACAGGACCAGACTAACGTGCGCTCTTTGGGCTGTAAAGGATATTGGCGTAAACAGGATGAAAATGACGTGCAGAAGTGCAGGCGGGCTAGAGGTAACGGTATTTACGGGCGGGCTGACGGCGCCCGCCCCGGTGCAGATGAAATGCCTGGCTAGCTGGTCGGAACGGGAAAATAGTGCAAGATTAAAAGCAGTGCGATGGCAATGGCGGCAATATGTGTGGCCTTGATTATCCACCGGGTCGCTGTGTCGTAGGAATCTGTCTCATCGAATTCACCCAGCTTTTCACCTGGTTTGTGTGTGCGCCGTTCCTGATACAACTGGTGCGTGCTGCGCTGGTGCCGTTGCGATCTTTCTGACGGCCGCTGCGGTCTTTCTGCCGGTAGTCGCATTGACTCGGGCGCTGCCGGGCTGGATGCGGATTGACGCTTTCGATCCAGACGGGGTTTCGGTTCGCGCAGACGTTTCGGTTCTGGTTTCGGCTTTGGCTGCGCTTTGTAAATCACTTCGCCGTCGTGATAGCCGATGATGATTCGATCGCTGGCTGCAGTACTGTAGTCTGCTGGCTTGAAGGTCGTTTTGCCGTTTTTCAGGTCTAGTTCGGACTCGAGCGCGTCAACGTCGAACTTCAAGTCAGGGCTTGCTTCGACTGCGGTCTTTGCCGCTTCGGTAAGTTCGCGTTGATTGGCGGCCGGGGTGTCCGCCAGGGCTTGAGTCCCGGCCTCCAGGTCGACCGCTGTCGTGGTTGTCGGGCGATGACGCTGTTCGAATTCATCTTCTGTAACGGACTGCATAGAATTTCTCAAACTGATGTTCCGCAAATGAAACACCATGTTAAGGATAATCGATTTTCATGCTGAGTCTCCGTACGCATTATTGACTACAGGCGAGAGGCCGACCGGCGGATGCCGACGACTTTGTGATTCGAATCGCCCAATGCCGGCACGGGCGTGGCCCGGTTGAGTTCGGCAATCGTCAAATCTGTGCCGTCTCACTGGAACTTTTGAGGTGAACAATCCATGATAGGGGAATTATCCAATTCGCAACGTTTGATCGCGACAGTCGAAACCAACCCACGGGAACCTGGCAAACATGGCTAGAGGAGTAAACAAGGTAACGCTGATTGGCAACCTGGGGGCCGACCCCGAGGTGCGTGCAACCACAAGCGGTTCAAGAGTGGCCAATATCAGGTTGGCGACGGCTGAATCCTGGATGGACAAGAACACCGGCCAGCGGCAGGATAAAACTGAATGGCATCGGGTGATCTTTTTCAATCGCCTGGCCGAGATCGTGGAGCAGTACCTGACCAAGGGTTCCCAGGTTTACATTGAAGGGCGCCTGCAAACCCGCAAGTGGCAGGACCAGAACGGACAAGACCGGTACACCACCGAGATTGTTGCCAACGAGATGCAAATGCTGGGCGGGCGAGGCGGTGGGGATCAGGCGTCGCAGGGCGGTCAGTATCAGAACACGGCACCAATGGATAGCCCCGCGCCCGCGCAATCATCGGCACCGCGGCCTGCGGTGGCAGCATCGTCTGGCCCTGAAATCAACTTCGACGACGATATCCCGTTCTAGGCCTGATC
>CAKZSB010000445.1 GCA_937920585.1 uncultured Granulosicoccaceae bacterium
CCGGTTGAAGGAAAGCGCGTGACAATCGACGGCAACACGCCACCGCTGATACTGTTTAAATAGGCCGATGCCGCCACCAGCGCATGGTGAATACTGAACGCCTGCTGGGCTTCTGTTGTATTCGATGCGGTTAAATTGATCGTTTCAACGCTGCCATCGGCGACGTCATCACGCACGCTGGATTCCATGAAGTAGGTCGCGCCCATCGCATCGTTGGGTTTAATTTCCGACACCGTAGACTGCGCCAGAATACGCACAAACAGATCGACGCCATCGGAGGCGTCATCCGGTGTGATGCTGAGGTTGTAAGTTCCCTTGGCGCTGGTCGTGGTTTCGCCAATCAGCGTATCTGCGCCAGTGTCTCTGTCGTAGATTTGCACAACCGCGTTGGGCAGGCCGTGCGTATTGCCAGCCTGATCTGTCCAGCGAGCTATGCCGTTGACAGTGACTGCGACAGGCGCGCGCGGGCTCGCCTGGCTCGATGGACTTTTAAGCTTTTCAATTGCCCGCTCCATTGTTGGATCGATTGCCGGTGCGGTACTCGGCTCGTTCGATTCGATCGCCGGCACGCGCGATAGCTGCTCTATCTGATCCTTGACCCCAGCCCGTTTTAGTGTGCGCTGATCGCGACGAATAGCCTTGATACGCGCATCGGTAAGCGATGAGCTGCTGAGAAATATTCGCTCGCCGTGACGAACCCCGTGCACCGACGCCGTGCGCAGATGGCGCGCGCCTGTGTTGGCCTCGGGCACGTTTATACGCAGTGTCAGGCGACCGGTTTTATCACTGTCGGTGGTCGATGCGGTACCTGACCATCGCAACACGGTGCCGGCGGTATGGTAGTGGCTGTCGGCGAGTTGCAGATTGCCTTCGCCTGATACGTCCAGATGAAGTTGTTGCAGCGATATGCTGCCGGCTACAACGTCGATATTGAAGGTGTCGCCAATCGCGACGGACTCGGGGATGGAAATGTCGAGTTCCATTCCCTTGTTGGTGGTGGCGAATGTAGTGCTGTAAACGAAGAAGAGAAAAACCGAGATGATGGATTGTTGAAGCAGTTTCACTGTCGAACCTCCTGATTGTTGCTACGGCGAACTCATCAGCATGGTAGGTTGACGCAAAATCTGCTTCCAATGAAAAAAGTTCATTGAGGGTTTTTGTGGTATTCGCTTTACCTGAAGGGATGCCAGGAAAGTTTGTGTGGAGGCGTGCGTATCGCGATCTGTAACAGGTTTGCGGTGATTTCGCTGAGGTCGCCAGGCAATCGCCGCGGTGTGTGCACTGGTGCAAATAGGTTATCAGCGCAGTGGTTTTTTACGACAAGGCTGTCAGCTTTTTACTGTGGCACCTAAAAAAGAAGCCAGGTCGCAAGGCCCAGAAAGGACAGCAACCCGACGACATCGGTGACGGTGGTCAGTACCACGCCACCTGCCAGTGCCGGGTCGATGTTGAGGCGTTTGAGGGTGACGGGTATTAATACGCCTGCGATGGCGGCGGCGCTCATATTGATGATCAGTGCAACGCCGATAATCAGTCCGACGCGCTGATCGCCAAACCAGAGCCATGCGATGGTGGCGACTACAATCGACCACAGCAAGCCGTTGAGCAGCCCGACGACGGCTTCCTTGGCCATGATCCAGCGGGTGTTGCCGGCGCCGATCTGACCCAGCGCCTGGCCGCGAATGACGAGGGTGAGTGTTTGCGAGCCGGCGATGCCGCCCATACTGGGGACGATAGTCATAAGAATCGCGAGGGCGACGACTTTATCGAGTGTTTCGGCGAACTGGCCCGCCACCCACGATGCCAGAAAGGCGGTGGCGAGATTGATGCCGAGCCACAGGCTGCGGCGCTTCATGCTGCGCACGATCGGCGAGAAAAAATCGTCTTCCTGATTAAGACCTGCCATGCGCATGACAGATTGCTCGGCTTCTTCGCGTATGACGTCGACGACATCGTCAATCGTGATTCGACCGAGCAGGATGTTGTTGTCGTCGACCACCGGTGCGGAGATCAGATCGTGATCTTCAAATAAACGGGCCACGCTGGTAGCGGATTCGGCGACGTTGATTACATCGACATCGGTGCGCAGGACGTCGGCGACGAGGGTGTCGGGATCGCTGGTCAGCAAGCGCCGGATAGACAACACGCCCTGGTAGTGTCCGTGACGGTCGATAATGATGATGCGATCGGTGTGACGCGGCATCTGGCCTTTTTTACGCAGGAAACGCAACACGACATCGAGGCTGACATCGGCGCGCACGATGACGGCATCCAGATCCATCAGGCCGCCGGCGCTGTCTTCGGGATAGGACAGCACCGCTTCGAGACGGTTGCGATTCTGTTTGTCCATGCCCTCGAGTACTTCATCGGTGAGCTTGTGGGGCAGTGACTGAACAAAATCGGCTAGGTCGTCGATATCCAGGTTTTCGGTAATGGCCAGCAACTCGGCGGTATCCATTTCCTCGATCAGTGACTCGCGTACTTCATCGCCCACTTCGAGCAGAATATCGCCCTCGTTTCTGAGTTCGATATGGTTCCAGAGTAGCTTGCGGTGCGAGACAGGCAGGGATTCGAGCAGATCGGCGACTTCGGCCGGCGGCAATGCCTGAATCAATCGCAGCGCCGACTGGAACGATCCACTGTTTAGTATTTCGGCGACGGCGGTCTGCTTGACCTGGTCGATTGCTTTGACGGAATCGGGCATTAGCGGGTATCGATAAAACGAAAATTAAGGTGGCAGAGCTATCTTTTAGCTATTGAGTTTGGCAAGTAGATGCTGCTGGCGTTCCTTTTCTGTGCAGCCGAGAAAACTCAGTGCCGGTCGGCGGGCGGCACCGACATCGGTTTTGAGCAATATGCTTTTTACTTCGAGCAGGGAATTGGGTGGCATGCTGAAATCGCGCAAACCAAGGCCGAGTAGCAAGCGGGTATAGTCACTGTTGCCCGCCATCTCGCCACACATGGTGACTGGAATCTCTGCTTTCTGGCCAGCTTCAATCACCTGCTTGATCAATGTTAAAACTGCCGGATGAAGCGGGTCGTAGAGATAGTTTACCTGATCGTCGATGCGATCAATGGCCAGTGTGTACTGTATGAGATCATTGGTGCCGATCGACAGAAAATCCAGATGTTTGGCAAAAAGATGCGCTGAAATGGCGGCGGCGGGTACTTCGATCATGCCGCCGACCGGTAGTTTCTCATTGAACTTGAAACCCTTGCTGCGCAGGGAATCCTTCACCGATTCGAGTATTTGCATGGCCTGTAATAACTCTGGCACGTTTGTCAGCATCGGGTACATCAGTTTTATCGGGCCCTTGGCTGAAGCACGCAGGATGGCACGCAGCTGCGGTACGAAAAGCGATGGATCACTCAGGCACAATCGAATCCCGCGCAGGCCCATGGCCGGGTTGTGTGCCAGCGGGCCGGTGGATACGGATTCGGCTTCCTTGTCGGCGCCGAGGTCGACGGTGCGAACGGTTAACGGTGCGCCATTGAGCGCGCGCATCACACGCATATAGGTTTTATAGTGTTCCTCTTCATCGGGAATGTCATCGCGATGCATGTACAGAAATTCGGTTCGATACAGGCCGACGCCGTCTGCTCTGACTTTACGTAACAGCTTGATATCGTCTTCAATTTCAATATTGGCCAGCAGGGTGATTTTCTCTCCGCTGGCGGCCACTGCTTTGGCGTCGGTGAGTTTGGTGAGCTCGCGTACCTTGCGCCGCATTTCGCGCTGGCGCTTGCGAAAATGCTCAATGGCTTGCTCCACGGGCTCGGCCAGTACCAGGCCGGATTCGCCATCGACGATGATGGTTTCACCGCTTTTAAGGTAGCGCCTGGCGTCGCGCAGCCCGACGACCGCGGGAATGTTGAGGCTGCGCGCGAGTATCGCGGTGTGAGACAGCGGGCCGCCCATCTCGGTGATAAAGCCGGCGACGCCGTGGGTTTGCATCAGCACCGTGTCGGCCGGGGTGAGGTCGTCGGCAATGACGATGTGGTCGCGCCAGCTCTGGGCGTCTTCGGTGGGGCGCTTGCGGCTGACGCTTGCCAGTGCATCGAGCACGCGGTTGAATACGTGATTGACGTCGTCGCGACGGGTGGCGATGTAGGGATCGTCCATCGATTCGAAGACTGCGGTGACTTTATCGCGCTGTAGCTTAAGCGCCCACTCGGCGTTGCAATTGTTCTGCTTGATGATCTCCACCGGGGAGGAGGCGAGCATTGAATCTTCTAGCATCAGCAGGTGTGTTTCGATAAACGCGCTGACGTCATCGGGTGCGTCTTCGGGAATAACCTCACTGACTTTCTGGAGTTGTTTCTTGGCCGCCGCATGGGCTGATTTAAAGCGCCTGATCTCGGCGGTGACCTTTTTGCCGGTGAGATTTTTTTCGACGATGTCGGGTTGGTTGCGGCGCAATATATACACGGGTGCGATCGTCACACCGCGCGACACACCCATGCCGTTGAGCATCAGGCTCACTATTCGTCCTCGCCGAAGCGATCTTCGAACAAATCCACCAGCGCCTGCAAGGCTTGCGCTTCATCGCTGCCATTGACGCTGGCGCGAATGGTGATGCCGCAGCTGGCGGCCAGCATCATCACACCCATAATGCTTTTCGCATTGACGCGCTGGCCATCCTTTTCGATTTCGATGGTGCTCTCGTAGCTGCTGGCAAGTTTCACCAGCTTGGCGGCGGCGCGAGCGTGCAGCCCGAGCTTGTTGATGATTTCGATATCTTGTTCAAGCATCGTGGTTCCCTGTGTTTAATGCATGCACGTGGCGGGATTGGCGGTTAGTTTAGCAGGGTGTTAAAAAACTATTGCGCTCGGTCTGACCAGGCTTGCGCTCCAGCGCGTTAACAGGTTTCTAATCCTGCGGGGCCGGGTTGCTGTTCATCAGTTTCCGGTGGCGGTTTTCAAAATCGGCGGCGCTATCGTAGCCATTGCCGCGCAGCAGATAGTTGCGCACCGCAGCCTCGACCAGTACCGCCAGGTTGCGACCGGGTGCGACGGGAATGGTGAGCTCGGAGATTTCCACCCCGAGCACGTTGCGCCGCCGCTCGGGGTAGTGCAGCCGATCACCGGGTTTATCGTCGGCGTCGCTGGTCATTATCTCCAGTTTGACGATAAAGCGCAGAATCTTGTGATAGCGGGTGCTGGCGTGTCCGTACATGCGCTGGATGTTGAGAATGCCAAGCCCGCGCACTTCCAGAAAATTTCGCAGCAACTCCGGGCAGCTGCCCTCGATGCGGTTGTGGGCGATCTTGCGGAATTCGGGCGCGTCGTCGGCGACCAGGGTGTGGCCGCGAGTGACGAGCTCCAGCGCCAGTTCGCTCTTGCCTACCGAGCTGTCGCCGGTGATCAGCACGCCAATACCGAGCACTTCCATCAATACGCCGTGCAGCACGATGGTTTCGCTGAAGCGGCGAGTCAGGTACTGGCCGAGCTGATTGATCAGTACATTGATCGGCAGCGGGCTTGTGAGCAGGGCGGTGCCGGAATTGTTGGCGAGCGTCAACAGGCGCTCCGACGCCTCGGCGCCGTCGGCGATCACGACCAACCGGCAGCTTTGGTCGAACAGTTGTTCGGTTGCCATCGACTTTTGCCGGTCGGTGGAGTTGGACAGGGCCAGCAGTTCGGTGCGCCCCAGCAGTTGAATGCGGTTGGGGCTGAGCAGATTCAGCAGGCCGAGCAGGTTGGGGCGATCATCGGGCTGATTGTCCTGCTCGATTGAGCGATGTGAACCGTTGTGACCGGCCACCCAGCGCCACTGGAGGGTTTCTTCCAGTTCGCTGAAAAGTTCGTCGACGGTGAGGGATCGTGTCATGACGGGCAGGGGCGCTGACCACTGCGCCGCGGTGCATTGGCCAGGTAGATTGGTGGTTGTTGCGGGCGGCTTGCCTGCACGCTATTGCGGTTACACAGGCCGGCCGGGGATGGCGGCCGGGTACTGCGATGCCTAGCGCGGGGTTGAATCACCGGTTTCGGCTTCGGCGCTGAGGATGCGCAATACGTCGGTAGCATCGGTTGCGTCGCGCAATGCCTGGCGATTGTCTTCGCTGTGGAAAAACCGCGCCAGATTGGCCAGTACTTCGAGGTGTTCTTCAATTTGTTCCTCGGGCATTAGCAGGCCATAGATGATGTCGACGGGCTGTCCGTCCGGTGCGTCGAAGTTCACGGGTTCATCGAGGATGGCGATTGCGCCGACGGGTTCGTCGACGAAGTCGACCCGGCCGTGGGGAATGGCAATGCCATGTCCCATGCCGGTGCAGCCCAGTCGCTCACGTGCTGCCAGCGCGTCGATGACTTCCATTTCGTCGTCGTTTTCCTCGTCCTGCTGGACTGCAGTTTCCAGCAGTTCGGCGACGAGTTCGAGCGACTTTTTCTTGCTGCTACAGGTGGCGCCGCAGGCGACGCGCGATGGCGTCACCAGGGACTGTTCTTGTTGAGAGGACATAGGGGATTGACGAGTGTAGCGGGTGCTATCTGGGGAGGCGGATAGTGGCTACTCTGGCAGGTCGCTGTCAAGTTTATCTGCCACGCCGCTGTCGAGGCGGTCCTTTTCCCTGCGGTGGCGATCCTTCGATTTTTCCTTGTGTTTGATCAGCTGGCGGTCGAGTTTGTCGGTGAGTAAGTCAATAGCGGCGTACATGTCTTCGTCGCTGGTGTCGGCAAACAGCTGCCCGCCACGGATGTTGACTGTGGCCTCAGCTTTGCGGGCGAGTTTCTCGACGCTCAGAATGACGTGCACGTCGGTGACGTCGTCGGAGTGGCGCTCGAGACGATCGAGCTTCGAGGTAACGTAGTTGCGTAGCGAATCGGTGACATCTATGTGGTGGCCGGTGACGGTAAGATTCATTTTTGTTGTCTCCTGTCCTGAAGATGGTCGCGAAGGAACGAAGGTGCCACAGCCACAGGCGCGCCAGGGGCGCACCTGTGAGGCGACGGTAAAGAGGGCGGTGACGGGTTGCCGGCAGATTCCGGCAACGGGGCGGTAGCAGAGAGGATAAGTGGGCTTGTGAGCATTAACGCAGCAAACCGTTAATTCAGTCGCTTGCGTTCGTTCGATGGCGGGATCGACATGGACTCACGATATTTTGCCACTGTTCTGCGTGCTACCTGTATTCCGGACGCCACCAGTGTACTCGCAATTTTGCTGTCGCTCAAAGGTTTTCCCGGATCTTCCTTGGCGATGAATTTTCTGATCATGGCGCGAATGGCGGTGGCGGAACATTCGCCTCCGTCAGCCGTTGACACGTGGCTGGAAAAAAAGTACTTGAATTCGAATATGCCACGTGGTGTATGGATGTATTTTTGTGTCGTGACACGAGAGATTGTGGATTCGTGCAGTTCCAGTTGTTCTGCGATATCGCGTAACACCAGTGGACGCATTGCCTCGTCGCCATACTCCAGAAACCCGCGCTGACGTTCGACGATTGCCGTGCCGACGCGCAATAATGTTTCGTTGCGACTTTGCAGGCTTTTGATAAACCAGCGCGCCTCCTGCAACTGGTTGCGCATGTAGTTGTTGTCGTCGCTTTTGTCAGCGCGTTTAACCAACCCTGCATACATTGAATTTACCGCAAGGCGCGGTGCGATATCGGGGTTCAGTTCAACGCGCCAGACACCTTTTATTTTTTTCACAAATACATCGGGAACAATATATTGTGGTTTGTTTGAAACGATTTGCGAACCGGGGCGCGGCGTTAAGCTTTGAATGGTTTGAATACATTCCTGCAACTGCGAGTCACTGATTTTTAACTGGCGCTTAATGCGTGCAAAATCGCGCGCAGCAAGCGTTTGCAAGTGCTCGCCAATAATTCTTATACAAACATCAACATGGGGTGATTGCGGCAGCTCTGCCAATTGTATAAGCATGCATTCGCGCGCATCACGTGAGCCACAACCCACCGGATCGAGTTGTTGAATGAGGCGCATCATTGCCTCTACTTCATCATAGCCACACTGGTCTTCGGGATTGACAAAGTTACCGTTAATGGCTTCGAGAATATCGTCGACTTCATCTTCCAGATAACCGTTATCGTCGATGCAATTGACGATAGTGGCGGCAATGATCTGATCGGCTTCGGAGAGTTTTCGTAAACCCAGTTGTTCGAGCAGATGATCCTGCAGGTTGCCACTGCCGGCACTGGTATATTCGGTAAAGTCGCGTTGATTGTCGTCGCCGCCCTGCATTTGCGAAGCGCCATAAGCGGGTTCGTAAATGTCTTCCCAGGCGCTGTCTACCGGCAATTCGTCTGGGATGTCGGGGGCGGCCTCACTGAGTTCTATGGTGGAGGAGAGGTCGTCGAGTGCTTCGTTGGCAACCATCTCTACTTCGTGTTCGGGATCGTTGGCAGATTCCTCTGCTTTGCTTTCCTTTTCATTCTCGCTGCGCATCTTAACCGCTTCAGACTCTGCGGTATCCTCATTGCTGCTGCCGTCGTCCTCCTGCAGCTCAAGCATCGGGTTGTTGTCGAGCGCCTGCTGGATTTCCGTCTGCAATTCCAGAGTGGATAGCTGGAGTAGTTTAATGGCCTGTTGCAACTGCGGCGTCATCGCCAGTTGCTGGCCAATTTTCATTTGCAGGGAATGTTTCATCTGGCGTCTTGTACTCGGTTAATGATGCACATCTATAGCAGCCAGTGTCGGTGGCAAAAAACGCCTGCCGTGAACAGTGATTCAATCTCACTGACTGATTGTCTAGATGGATGGCGGTGTAGCGGGATGCTGGCAGTTAATTCATGCCAACCGCCGCCATTCGCTTCAAGTATGGTTCAAAAGTCACCGTCTGCAATGTCTTTGCTCGATTATTTGCCGGACTGACTGGCAGGCGACATAAAGTACAGATTTCTGGTCAAATTGTTGCAAAGATCAGGGGCTTTGCTACCGCTTGTCGAGCGCTGTGTGCTGTCGCTGCCGCGCGACTTGCCGGCTGGCCGTGATCGCCTGCCCGCACCCGCATGTGGCGGGCTCAAAGGGTGAAGCTGTCGCCCAGGTAGACCTCCTTGACCTGCTGGTTTTGCAGGATCTCCTCTGCACCGCCTTCGGCGATCACGACGCCATCGCTCAATATGTAGGCGCGCTCGCAGATGCCGAGCGTCTCGCGCACATTGTGATCGGTAATCAGCACGCCGATGCCGCGTTGCTGCAGGTGGCCGATGATGCGCTGTATATCGATGACCGAGATCGGATCGACGCCGGCAAAGGGTTCATCGAGCAGAATGAATTCGGGATTGGCGGCCAGTGCGCGCGCGATTTCGGCGCGTCGCCGCTCGCCACCCGACAGACTCATGCCGAGGCTGTCGCGGATATGGGTGATCTGCAGCTCTTCGAGCAAACTCTCTATATGATCCCGATAGTCGGCTTTTTTCAGATCGCTGCGATACTGCAGAATCGCCAGAATATTCTCTTCGACACTCAGTTTGCGAAAGATCGATGCCTCTTGCGGCAGATAGCCGACGCCCAGTCGCGCGCGCGCATGCATCGGCAGCCGGGTGATATCCTGGTCGTTGAGCAGGATTTGTCCGTCGTCCGGTGTCACGAGCCCCACAACCGTATAAAAACAGGTGGTCTTGCCGGCGCCGTTCGGACCCAGCAGGCCAACCACCTCGCCGGTGCCCACCTGCAGGTTTACGCCGGTAAGCACCTTGCGCTCCTTGTAGGATTTCTTGATATCGCGGGCGATCAGCTGTGGCATCGGGCGGGCTTCATGTAGTTCGCGTGGCTTACTGTTTGGGTTTACCGGGCTGCAGCACGATGCTGACCCGGCCTTTGTTACTGCCGGTCGCCTGAAAGGTTAAATCGCGCATGTTGTAGCGGATGGTCTCGCCGCTGAATGTCTGCCCGGGGCGTTCAAACTTGGCGTCGCCTTCAAAGGTGAGTTGCGATGTGTTGGTGTCGTAGGCGATTTTCCCGCTTCGGCCTCGGATCAGTTCGCTGTTTCTGCCCAGTTGCTGAAACTGGATCGGGCTGCCTTCGCCGGTGATTCGGTAAAAAGCGCCATCGCGAATTTCAATCACGACTTTGTCGGCACTGATCGCCATTGATCCCTGCGTTACTTCAACGTTGCCGCTGAAGGTTTGCTTGCCCTCGCGCTGATCGAATTCGGAGCGATCGGCCTTGATGTTGATGGGTTTGCTGCGGTCGTCGGTGTCGGCCAGGGTCAGTGCCGGGCAGCATAGCGCGATCAGTAAAAGTGCCAGAATACCGCGGCGCGGGAGATCAGGGTGCCGATTCATATCGTGCCTCTACGCTGGATGGGAACAGCAGTTGGCCGTCGATCAGGTTGGCCTGCAAGCCGCTGGCATTGAATGACCAGCCCGGTGCGGTGAGTTGAACAGGTGACTCGCTGACAAGGGTCTGTTTGCGGGTGTCGAGGACGACGGAATCGGTGATCAGGGTAATCGTCGTTGGATCGCCGCCCTGGCGATGCACAAGTTTTACGCCACCTTCGAGTTGCAGGGTGGTGTAGTCGGCCGACAACAAGCCGCTGCTGGCCTCGCCCTGCCAGCTCTGTTGATCGGCGCCGGCGATGCCGACCCTTGGATTGGTGACCTTTGATTCGCCGGTGTCGAGAAAACTTGCCAGCACATCGCCTTGTATCTGGATGCGGGTGGCGCTGTCGGCGGACACGCTCTCGATTTTGAATTCTTCCAGAAAGTAGCTGGTCTCGTTGCTCAACGCGCTAACCTCGGCGGTTTGCCGGTCGCCGGATGGCGCGCGTTCGTCGAGCCATTGCCACGACAGCACGGCGATCACCAGCAGCGCCAGAACCAGCAGCTTGCGAATGAGCGTCTTTGGCATTTCAGTTGAGCACCGGGATCATTCAACTCGTTGTTGCGATTGTTGGTGCACTAGACCAGATAGCGCTCGATGGCATTGCTGTACTGACCTTTGGCCCGCAGGATGAATTC
>CAKZSB010000446.1 GCA_937920585.1 uncultured Granulosicoccaceae bacterium
GCCGGTTGCACTGCAATTGTAATTCTGGATGGCACCGCTGCTATCGGTAAGAAAGCCGGGGCAAGTTCGCTCGTCGGCTGCGGAATTAGCCGGTTGATGGCCACACTGAACCGTGTTGTAGTAGGTGCGGCCACTGCTTCTACCGCTGCCGAAACGACTTGTAATGTCTGCACAAACCTGTATCACCGATCTGCTGCCTTCGGGTGTGGCCACACTGACCTGATCGAGATCGTGGTCGAAATTGGTATCGCAAAAGCACTGTCCGTCGACCGAATAGGAATCACTCCAGTACATGGGTGACGAGGGTGCCAGCGAAGCATTCGCGGTATTTCGGACGAAGCGCGCGGCAAATTCATCCGGCGACTTCACCTCATTGACACCCACGCCGACGATATGCAGCAATTCTACGGTATCGGAGAAATCAAGTTTTTCATCGGGGCTGAGGTAGAAGAAAGCCGCCTGCCAGGCCGAGGCATAGGCGCTGGACTGAACCGTATCCACGAACGACTGGCTTTTCTGGTTCAGGTCTGCGGTCGCGTTGCTGAAATTGCCGTCGTCGATAAGCATGTAATCGGTATTGGCGCGAACGTAATCCAGATCCGACTGATCAGCGTGCACCTCATTCCAGTCACTGTGCTGCACGATATGAATTCGCTGAGCGGTCTCGACCGCGGGTCTGTCGCGTTGAATCAGTCGAACCAAATCGGCAGTGAAATCCGCCTGTCCGCCCTCGGCGACCCAGACATCGGAGCCGGCATCAAGTGTTTGAATCCAGCGCTCGGCAGTGGCGTTTAACGAGCCGTTGTAATCACTGTGGGCGTTGTACCAGTTATTGCCCCAGACACTGTCCATTACCGCCTCCGAGGCCGGCACATAGCGATCGGCGTTCCAGCGCCCGTAAGTACCACCTACCACATGGGCATTGAGTTGCAGCGATTCGACTACCACAAGGGCTGCGACCGCCGCGTGGCCATCGTCGCGATCGGGGGCGTGGTCGAAATGCAGTGCGACGAGATCGTTTTGCGCATCAAAGTTCGCAAACGACTGGAATGGGAAAAGAAGACAACTGGCGACAACGAGCAGAATCGACCGCACTGGGAACCCCGGAATTTGTTCGAATGATGAGTGATACAGACGGCACAAAAACCGGCGCCAGGTACTGGCGCAGGTGATAACGGTGCACGCATGCTGTGTGAGATGACCCGAGTTTGCCTAATTTCCTGGTAATACTGGCGTGAAACAAATCACAATGCGGCACAACTTCTCATTGCCAACTGCGCCATCGACAATCCTGATATACGCGAAAGCGATCACAAAATGCGTTATTCTGGCCGCCTGGCCCGGACCACAACCAACACATGAACTCAATACACGACATGGGCGGTATGCATGGATTCGGTGCGATAGAACCGGAACAGGATGAACCGGTTTTCCACCACCGCTGGCAAGGCCGCGTCTATGCGATGGCGATGTACACGCCAGTGCCGGTGCCGGGGGGCTTTCGCTACATGATAGAGAAAATGTCGGCGCGCACTTACCTTACTTCGAGCTACTACGAAAAATGGCTGCATGCCCGTACGCAGGGCATGCTTGAAAGTGGCTATATTCAGGCTGCCGAACTGGCCGAAAAAATCGCCTGGTTCACCGCCAACCCCGACGCCCCGGTTCCAGAACGCCACGACGCCGAAGCAACGCGCAAGGCACTCTCACGAAAAGCCCCGGCTGCAGTGGCCGGTGATAGCAATCAAACACCATTGTTCGATATCGGCAGACAGGTCCGTGCGCGCAACATCCACCCGCCCGCCCACACCCGCCTGCCCCGCTACGTGCGCGGCCGCTGCTGTACGATCGACGCCCATCTGGGCGACTGGCCTGTTGACGACACGCCGCCCGCCGGTCAGCCGCACGCGATCGAGCCGCTTTATCGGGTGCGCTTTGAAGCTCGCGAACTCTGGGGTGATGACGCCGAAGCCAACAATGCACTGTACATTGACATGTGGCAGAGTTATCTGGAACCACTTTGAATAAACGCTCAGGCAGCGACAATCAACCGGGATATGCACATGAGCGACACGCACCATCATACACACTCGTCCGCAGACGCTGAAATACGGGCCAAAGCGCTCGAATCACTCTTGATCGAGAAAGGCCTTATCAGTACCGACCTTATAGACGAGGTCGTAAGGCAATATGAAGAGGACATCGGCCCGCTTAACGGGGCCAGAGTCGTTGCGCGCGCCTGGACCGACCCTGACTATCGCGAATGGCTGCTGCGAGATGGCACACAGGCGATCGCCGACATGGGCTATCACGGACGTGAGGGCAGTAAAATAGTCGTACTGGAAAATACCGCCAGTGTTCATAATCTCGTGGTCTGCACGCTGTGTTCCTGTTATCCGTGGCCGGTGCTTGGCCTGCCGCCGAACTGGTACAAATCTTACGCTTATCGGGCCAGAGCGGTGCGCGAACCACGCAAAGTGCTAAGCGAGTTCGGGCTTATACTTTCCGAGGATATCGAAGTCCGCGTTTGGGACAGCAACTCCGAAGTTCGCTACCTGGTATTACCCGAGCAGCCCGCTGGCACAGAAACATTGAGCAGCGAGCAATTGATTGCGCTTGTCAGCAGAGATTCAATGATCGGTGTCGCCCACGCTAACGGGCCGGTTTGAGCTCTGGCTTACCACGTTTATAAACAGGAACCGCCCATGCCCGACAACACACCATCACAAATCGACGAACTACCCGCCGACATCGCCGTACCGCGGGATAACGGCGAGCTGCAATTTGCCCAACCCTGGGAGGCACGTGCATTCGGAATGGCCGTGCTGCTCAATGAAAATGGCAGCTATCCTTGGAAACACTTTAGCGAACGTCTCGCTGAGACGATACATACGGCAGAGTCACACGGGGATGAATCGGCCTACTACGAGCGCTGGCTGAATGCGCTGGAAAGCCTGGCGATTGAAAATGGCCTGGTCAGTCGCGATGAGCTTACGCAGCGCGCCATCGAACAGGCCCACCAACACAATCATGACCATGACCATGACCATGACCATGACCACTAGCTTCAAACAAGCCTCAAGGCGGCGCAATAACACCCTGCGCGTAGAATAAAAAGCCGCAATCATTTCCAGAGCAAGCCCGGTATTTCAGCGATTATTCAACCGGCTCAGCAGCAACCGCTTTACGTCGTCGCCGACGCTTCACCACCGGTGTCGCGATATCGTAGTTTTGCTTGTCACCCGAATTAAACTGAAACACCGGGGGTGATGTTTCAGCCACACTCGATCGCACCTGCCGCCGCTGGTACAGCCAGAGCGCTGCCATCGCCACCAGCAACCCTGCCAGCAGGCCGGATGCATCAACGCCCACGTCGGCATAGCTGGCGGTGCGATCGCGGGTGAGCGTTTGAAGTGCCTCGATCATCAATGCCAATGCACAGGCCGTGGCTAACGGTGGCACCACTGCCCGGCCCTGATAGCGCCAGCCAATCAACACACCAATTACAGCGAATGCCAGCAGATGACCCACATCACTGGGATGTGACAGCGGATTACCCGGCAGGTTAGACACCAGCTGCAACAACCCGTCAGGCAATCCCGCATGCATAGCGGAAGTCAGCGGCAGCGAATATCGGCCCGGCACCAGTGCCGCCAGCACAGCGAGCACGACCGGGATAATGATCAGCAGCATATTTCGCCGTTTGCGCTGATCGCTGAACTTTTGCTGCCAGCTGTGACGATGGTGCCAGAAAGAGACCGCCGCGCCGATCACCGCGAGCATCAGCAGCGTAAGAAACAAACCTCTGGCGATCCGATAAGCACCCAGTTCCGCCAGTTGAACGACGCGCGGATTGCGCAGACGGAATTCCCCGCCACCACTGAATATCGCTCGAAAATCCGCGTCTGGGGAGGAAAGATGCACAAGCTCGCTAACCGGACGCCAGCCGGCAGTACGACTCAGCCTGACGTCGACGCCACTATTCGACGCGCCGCTTTGGTGCGGTGAGGCGAGCTCCAGCCGCAGACGCGGCGCCGCATTCATCGAACTGGAAGTAGCCGCAGCACGCACCTCGGCACTGATCCGGTAATAGCCTGCCGGCAGTTCGAGACGTTGGCGAATTTCACCGTTGCGCCCGTTGAGAGTCCCCCGGAATACTGCCTGCATGCCCTGCAGCTCGACCTGCTCGCCAGAGGTATTCCAGCTCTCAAGCCCCTGCAAAAAGCCCTGGTTGTTGATCAGCTGAGATGACGCAATCTGAAAGCGATCGATCCGCGACATCAACTCGATCATCGAAACTGCAAATACCGCCACCAGCAACGCCGCAAACAGTTGCCTCGCGCTGTTGCGCGACAGACGCCAGCGCGCACTGCCCGCGCGCCACTGCGGGGTCGACGGCTGAAAAGCGTCTGCGCCTGGCGCGCTGCGTTGCCTGCGGCGGCGCGAGCCGCGGCGGACAGCGTTTCGGGATGGACTTTCAGAGGTTTGCACAACCGGCATCGCTTTGGGATAAATCCAGAGATGCGTCTGACTAACAATAGTAGTGCCAAAGATGCGAACCAGGACTCAATTCAAAGCCGGCATCCCCCTGCTGACACGAGCACCCTGCTCAGCCCTTCCACTGGCCCCCGCCATCCATATCGATCACCGTGCCAGACAAATAATGCACCTCCGGCGAGCACAGCATGGCGGCCAGCGCGCCAACTTCCTCCGGCTTTTTGATCCGACCAAACGGCAGGTTGTCACCCTGCAACAGCTCTTCCCAACGGGCGCTGTCGCCAAACCTGACCTGCGCGCGAGTCTTGGACATTTCGATGATACGATCCGTCATGGTGGCAGCCGGATTGATGCCGAAAACACGCACGTTAGTAGCCGGTGTTTCGGCGCCAAGTGCCTGGGTAAAACCAATCAGCGCAGCATTTCCCGCAGCACCACAAATGTAATCCGGCCGCACCGCGCGCCCGCCCATACCGATAATATTCACAATTGTGCCGGCACCGCGCGCTGACATCGCCGCAGCATACAGCTGGCACAGATGTATGTAGCCGAAAACTTTCAGGCTCCAGCCCTCGTGCCACTTTGCCATCGACAGATCCTGCAAGCGCCCGGCAGGGATCGCACCCGCGTTGTTCACGACAATGTCGATCGCAGGGAAAGCATTAAAGACACGCTCCCGACCGGCGTCGTCGCTCAGATCCGCAGCAAGCACATCGACTTTTGCACTGGTCTGATCGCGAATGCAGGTAGCGGCCTGCTCGAGCAATTCGGCATTGCGGGCAACCATCGAAATTGTCGCCCCCTCGCGCGCGAACGCCATCGCAGTCGCCAGGCCAATACCCTTTGACGCCCCGGTTACCAGCACTGTTTTACCGCTTAATTGCAAATCCAAAATAGCATCTCCTGTTCGGTTGCCCGGTTAAACTCGTTGCCATGGCATCAGCCAGCACACAGGCTGCTGCCAAGCGTCTTTAACAAGCGATTCAATTCTGCCGTCGTCGCGGCCGAGGGCCAGCCGCTCATGCAGTTTGCAAGATCGCGGGCCAACGCCTGATCAATGCCTGCACTGTGGGCAAGGCAGTTGAACTTTGCCATCAACGCAGACTTTGACAACGGATTTTCCGGATCGCCCAGCGCCGAATCAACTGTGGCTTGTAACTCGCGACCGTCGTTCAGTCGAACAACCACTGCAGCACCATAGCGATGTGGAAAACGTTCGTTAAACTGCGCGTTCGCCTGCACTGTAACTCGCGCCGCCAATTCGCCTATCGCCCGGTTGCTGCGCATCGCCGGCTCGAAATGGGCAATCTCCGGCGCGCCATACAAACAGCACAGCGCACAACAATACTGCAGGCTGAACCTCGCCTCATGGGCGCTGGCGGGGCGCGGGTTGTCGCAAAAGTCGATTGCGGCCTGATAGGTGCGCACATCAATCTGTTCGACTGCTGCGGTATCGATTTGTGCTTTTAGAGACAACATTGCCTCGATCACCGGATGCACGTGCCGGCAGGCTGGCCACGGCTTGAAACTGACTTCGTGCAGCTTCCAGCCGGCGTCACTACTCTGCATTACAGCGCGCGCATCACAGGCCGGATAAAAGCTGCGAAAAAAACCCAGCTCACCCTCGAGGATCTCTGCCGCACCGGGAAAAAAACCGCTGGCTAGCTGCGCAGCCACAACCGCGTTGCGCGCCGCGCTGGCACAGGCCAGCTGCTTGCTGTAAGTCGGTTCGAGCCGACACTGCCAGATGCCAGCCGCCGACATACCTGCCTGGCCCAGCGCATCGACCAGCTTATCCTCGCTAAGCTGCAGCAACATGCCCGCGGCCATAGCGCCACCAAAGATGCCGCAGGTGCCGGAGTTGTACCAGCTGGTATAGCCACCACTGGCTGCAACCAAACCGATCCGAATCGCCACCTCGTACCCGCAGGTGATGGCATCGAGTAGCTGATCGTAGGCGCTGCCCTGCTGCTGTGCAACCGCCAGTGCGGCGGGTACAACGACATCACCGGCATGCAGAACCGCGGTGCGATGGACATCGTCGAGTTCGTAGACATTGCCCAATCCGCCGTTGACGAAGGCCGCCGTCGCAGCACCGGTGGGCACGCCACCAGCGACAAAGCAAACCCCGCTTTCAGTGGCTGTGGTTTGAAATTGCGCCAGTTGCCGACCAACCGGCGATTGACTGCCAGCGATGGCGCACCCCAGCCAGTCGAGCAAATGCAGGGCCGCGCGCTCACGGGTATCAGCATCGACGGGACGCGCGCATAACTGCACCAATTGCCGGCTGAGCGCAGGTTCAGTCATGCTGTGCCATCCATTCCTGCGGCAGTTTGCGCAACTGACTGCGCAGCCGCCACGCCAGCAACACCGAGGCGATCGTCAGACCGATGATCAACCCCAGCCACAGCCCATAGGCGCCAAGACCAGTGTAATGTGCAGCGTAGTAGCCAAGTGGAAAGGCAATACCCCAGTATGAAACCGCATTGATCAGCATCGGCACACGCAAATCCTGAAGTCCGCGCAACAAGCCGATCAGAATGACCTGCGCACCATCGGATAACTGAAAAACCGCGGCCAGAATCAGCAGACCCGAGGCCAGCCCGATCAACTCGCTGTCATCCGAGTAGAGTCCGGCCAGATCGGTGCGAAAAACCACCAATAACAGCACCGTCAGCGTTGTCATCGCGAGCAACAACAGCAGGCCGCTGGCAACCCGCAGGCGCAGTGACGCGGCGAGCTGTCTGCCGTAAACCCGCCCGACCCTGGCCGTGAGCACAAAAGAAAGCCCCAGCGGCAGCATGTAACACACCGAGGCGATGCTGATCGCTATGTTGTGCGCTGCTGCCTCCAGCGAACCGATCATTCCCATCTGCAGCGCAGTGGCGAAAAACAGACCGGCCTCAAACACCAGCCCCAGATAGATCGGCACAGACTTCAGCAGCAGGCTACCCAGCAATGGCCAATTTGGCCAATGCAGCTTTTCAAAAAGCTGATATCGCCGGAACACTTCGCCGCGCAAAAACCACAACAAAGCCAGCGCCATACTGAACATCACGAGCGTCGTCGACAATCCGATGCCGAACATACCGAGTTTTGGAAATCCGAACCAACCCAGCCCGAACGCCAGATCACCAAACAAATTGATTAGCAGGCCAAGTACCTGAACAAAAAGCACGGGACGCGTAATCCCGGTTGCCTCAAAAACATTGCGACAGGCCATGATGACGGCAAATGCGGGCAACGACCAGCACGCAGCGGCCAGATAGGCGCGAAT
>CAKZSB010000447.1 GCA_937920585.1 uncultured Granulosicoccaceae bacterium
ATTTCGTTGCTGTGGCTCGGTGCACGTGCGGTCACCGCGGTGGTGTTGACGTGATCAAACCGCATCGGCAACACCCGCTCTGGCTCGCATTCTGGCTGCATCGCGTATCCGGTGTCACCCTGGCCCTTTTTCTGCCAGTACATTTTTATGTGCTGGCACTGGCATTAAAAGGGGCCAGTGAGCTCGATGGTTTTCTGAAGTTTGCCGAGTTACCGCTGGTGAAAGTTGCCGAGGCCGGTCTGGTGCTGCTGCTGGCGGTTCATCTTTTTGGTGGTCTCAGGCTGATGGCGCTGGAATTTTTGCCCTGGTCTGCCAATCAGAAAACCCTTGCTGCTGCATCGCTGGCAGGCGGTTTTGCCTGTGCCTGCGGGTTTTTTCTCAGTGCGATCTGAATTCTCCCGATCCTTACAGCCGATGCCAGCCAGCCATGCTTGAACGACACGACACCGACATTTTGATTCTGGGCACAGGTGGCGCTGGCCTGTTTGCCGCACTGCATGCCAGCAAAGCTGCGCCCGAGCTGCGGGTAACGCTGGCGGTAAAGGGCCTGACCGGCAAATGCGGCTGCACGCGAATGGTGCAGGGCGGATACAACGTGGCGATCGCACCGGGCGATTCAGTAGAACGCCACTTTATGGATACCATTATTGGTGGTAAGTGGTTGCCCCATCAGGATATGGCGTGGAAACTTTGCGAGACTGCTGTTGAACGCATCCGCGAACTGGAAAATGAAATTGGCTGTTTTTTTGATCGCAACCCCGATGGCTCGGTCCATCAAAAGGCCTTCGCCGGGCAGACCTTTGACCGCACCGTTCACAAAGGCGATTTAACTGGCATAGAGATTATCAGCCGTTTGATGGAGCAGGTGCTCGCCACTGGCGTTGAACGGCTCGAAGAGCATCGCGCCATCGCGCTGGTGCCCACCCCCGATGGAGCCGAACTGTCCGGAGTGTTGTTTGTCGACATGCGCAGTGGCGGCTTTCATTTTGTGCGCGCCAAAACCGTGTTGATGGCAACCGGTGGCGGGCCGACGATGTACCGATACCACACACCTTCAGGCGACAAAAGTATGGATGGCCTTTCAATGGCCATGCGGCTCGGCTTGCCGATGCGCGATATGGAGATGGTGCAGTTTCATCCCACCGGTCTGCTCGGTGGTGACGAAACCCGCATGACAGGCACGGTGCTGGAAGAAGGCCTGCGTGGTGCCGGCGGGCATCTGCTGGGCGGTGACGGACAGCGCTTCATGTTCAATTACGCCGAGCGCGGCGAGCGCGCCACCCGCGATGTTGTCAGTCGCGCGATCTACGACGAAATGCGCAAAGGCAATACCACCGACCTGGGTGGCGTGTATATCTCCATGAGCCATCTCGGGCCGGAGGACGTTCGCAAACGATTCAGCGGCATGGTCAAACGCTGTGCCGATAGTGGCTTTGATCTCGCTGCCGGCAAAGTGCAGGTTGTGCCAACAGCCCACTATTTCATGGGCGGGCTGGTCTGTGATCCGGATACGCGCACTGATTTGCCCGGTCTCTATGTGGCGGGTGAAGATGCCGGTGGTGCACATGGCTCCAATCGTCTTGGCGGCAACGGCGTGGCTAATTCAACCGTCTATGGTGGCGTAGCCGGCGACGTGATGGCCGCCGATGCCCGCAAGATGAACGCACTACGCGATCCCGATGAATCCATCATTGATGCTGAAATGGCTCGTGCGCTGCATCCGTTCAGCAAAAAGGCCGGCGACATTCACGATATTCGCGATCGGCTGATGCAGGCGATGTGGGACGATGTCGGTATTATGCGCACAGGCGTGGGGCTTGCCCGTGGCATGTCGCAGTTACAGGATCTCAAAGCCGAGTTGATGGAAACCGGTCTTGCCGACACGAACCGGGTATTCAATCTCACCTGGCACGACTGGATGAACGTGCAGAACCTGATCCGAATTTCCGAGGCGATTACGCATGCCTCGATCTCGCGTGAGAATTCCCGTGGCGCGCACTACCGTGAAGAATTTCCCGACGAGGGTGAACTGGAGTCGTCCTATTTCACGGTGGTGCGGGAACGGGACAACAAAATGTCGGTACAAAGAGAGCCGGTGGTATTCTCGATTGTTCGCCCCGGTGAATCGCTGGTGGAGGATATGTCACCGGTTCCATCGCCTGCCGCCTGAGGCCGCATCATGATTGATATCAAAACCATACATTCCACTGCAATTACATTGATGGAAAAAGCGGCCATCGATATTCCCGATGACTATCTGCAGGCGATTCGCAAAACCACCGAGCGCGAAAAAAACGAATTGCCGCGTTTCGTATTGAAGGTGATGCTCGACAACTACGACGCGGCTACCGAAGACCGGCGCGCCATGTGTGGCGACACCGGCATTCCAAGGTGGTACGTTAAAATGGGCAATGAGGCGCGTGTGCAAGGTGGCCCCATTGCGCTGGAAGAGGCGCTGCGACAGGCCACCGCCGACGCCACCGATTCCATTCCGCTGCGGCCTAACCGGGTACACCCGCTATGGCGCACCGACCACAACAACAACATCGGCATTCAATCGCCGGAAATCGAATACGCCTACGAACCAGAAGGGGAGTGGATCGATCTGATCACCGTGCACAAGGGTGGTCTTTTCGGGACTGATTATCGAATGCTGTTCCCCAGTGACGGCATTCAAGGCATCAAGCGTTTTTATCTGGATTCACTGGTTGCATTCGGCAAGCGCGGTCTGTCGTGTCAGCCTGCCATCATTGGTATCGGGCTCGGTGGATCGAAGGATGCCTGCATGGTGCATGGCAAACGCGCGGCGTGTTTGCGTACCGTCGGCGATCGCAACCCGGATCCTAAAATTGCCGAACTGGAGCAGGAGCTGACCGAGGCCGGTAATTCGATTGGCATGGGCGCGATGGGTTTTGTCGGCAGTTCCATGGTGATCGATACCCACATCGAAGTGGGTTACTGCCACACCGGCGGCATGCAGATGAGTGTGCATGCCTTCTGCCTTTCATCGCGGCGTGCCTGTGCGCGAATTTTTGCCGATGGTCGAGTCGAGTATCGCACCGATCCCCGGTGGTTCACCCCTTACATGAGGCGAGAGACAATCGGATGGCCGAAGACGGAATCCTTAACACAGTCAGGCTAGGTACCAACCCGGACCGCGCCGATCTGGAACCACTGAAGATCGGCGACGTGGTCTATCTGAGCGGGGTTATCTACACTGGCCGCGAAGGGGTTTACATGCGCGTTGTAGAAGATGGTGCAGCACTGCCACTCGATCTGCCCGCCGTCAGCGCGGTCAATTTTCACTGCTCGCCGGCTGCAGCCGAACGTGCAGCGGGTGAGTATGATGTCAGTGCCGTCACCGCGACCGCATCGTTTCGTTTTTCGAAATGGCTGGGCGACTGGTTCGATGTGTCAGGTGCCAAATTGATCATCGGCAAAGGTGGCATGAGCCCGGAAGACTATAAGCAACATTTCGTACCGAACGACGCCGTGTATTTAACCACCGTGGGCTACGGCACCGGTGCGTTGCTCGGTCGTGGTGTGAAGCGGGTAAAAGAGGTGCACTGGCTGGAAGAGCTGGGTATTGCACAGGCCATGTGGGTGCTTGAAGTGGAAGCGTTCGGGCCGTTTCTGGTCGAGAGTGACTTGCAGGGCAACAGCCTCTTCGAGCGCGAAAATGAACGCATCGCGGCCAGGCTGCCGGAAGTGTACGCCGGCACTAAACCGGCGGTGCTGAAACGCTTTGGCGAAACAGACGACCGTGGCGATGAGCTTATATAAACCCGATCGAAGTCGGCCCTGGCACCACATGTTCACACGGCAAATACCATGGTAGATAAGCCACAGCTTAATCCTGAAACCGGTTCCGGGCTCGACGATCTGCGCAATGCGTTTGAAGGCCGGTTGCTGTTCTCCGAAGCCGATATGGAACCTTTTCTGATCGACTGGCGTCGTCGCTACCAGGGTAGTGCGCTCGCGGTCGCGCAGCCGGCATCGGTAGACGATGTTGTGAAGGTTGTGCGCTGGTGTGTAAAAAACGACTTCTACATTGTGCCGCAGGGTGGCAATACCGGTATGTCCGGTGCCGCCACGCCGGATAACGGCGAGCGCAATATCGTTTTATCGCTGGCTCGCATCAACCAGGTGCGTGCTGTCGATACCGTCAACAACACCATCACGGTCGATGCCGGTTGCACGCTGGCGCAAGTCCGGCAGGCGGCGGAGCAAGCGGGCAGGCTGTTCCCGCTGAGCCTGCCATCAGAGGGCAGTTGCACCATCGGTGGCAACCTGTCGACTAACGCCGGCGGCTGTCAGGTGCTGCGCTATGGCAACGCGCGGGAGCTATGTCTCGGGCTTGAGGTGGTCACGGCCGCAGGTGAATTGTGGCAGGGCCTGCGCGGCCTGCGTAAGGACAACACCGGTTACGATCTGCGCGATCTGTACATCGGTTCGGAAGGCACGCTTGGCGTCATCACCGCGGCAACACTAAAGCTCTATCCGCAGCCGGCCGCGCGCATGACGGCACTGGCGACAGTCGATAGTCCACACGCAGCACTCGAATTACTCGGCCTGGCGCAGCAGCAGCTATCGGCCTCGCTAACCGCATTTGAGCTGATCAGTGATGTGTGTCTGGAACTGGTGGCCGAGCACTTTCCGCAATGCCCCAAGCCGTTTGAAGATGCCAGTCCGTACTATGTTTTGCTGGAGTGCTCCGATGCCGAGAGCCAGGCCCATGCAACCGAGTGCTTCGAAGCGTTGCTGTTCGAGGCCTCGGACAAAGGCCTGATCAGTGATGCGATCATCGCGGACTCAATCGCCCGCAGCAACAGCCTGTGGGCGTTGCGCGAGAATATCTCGGAGGCGCAGGCGGCGGCTGGCAAAAATATCAAACACGATATATCCGTACCGATCTCGGCGATTGGTGATTTCGTGGTGCAAACCGAAAAGCAATTGCTCAGTCAGTTCCCCGGCGTGCGAATGGTTGTGTTCGGGCACCTCGGCGATGGCAATCTGCATTACAACGTATCGCCCGCCGCTGACCTCTCCGGTGCCGAACACGCAGATGCCTTCGTCGGCTTGCAGTCGCAGATCAACAAGGTCACTCACGACGCTGTCGCGGCGGTAAACGGTTCCATTTCCGCCGAGCACGGCCTCGGCGTGTTGCGACGCGATGAGGCGGCGCGCTACAAATCGCCGGTCGAGCTTGCCTTGATGCGATCGGTCAAACAGGCGCTCGACCCGCACGGGCGAATGAATCCGGGCAAGGTTCTGCCGGACTAGCAATCTGTCGCCGCGACGAATTTTGTCGCGGCTGATGGCTGCCGCGACGGGGTCATCAGTGTTACCATGGCCGGCTCCCAACCACGACCAGTCGAGTTTGTAACCATGGCATTCCAAGTAGACGGAAAACTGCACAAAGTCTTTGATACTGAACAGAAATCGGCCAATTTTCGCGCCCGTGACTTCGTTATCGAAGTGGCCGATGGCAAGTACCCGCAGATGGTCAAGTTCCAGCTCACCCAGGACAAATGCGAGCTGATTGACAACCACAAGGAAGGCGATGATCTCACCGTACACTTTGATCTGCGTGGTCGCGAGTGGAATGACAAGTACTTCACCAACCTGAACGCATGGCGCGTCGAAAGTGCCGCGAGCGCCGGACAGGGCGAAGCGGCACCAGCGGCGGCAAACAATCCACCGCCGCCGTCCGATGAATTTGTCGATGATGTGCCGTTCTAGGAAGTCTCAGTCAACCGCGCAACCAGCGAGAAGCTGCGCGCAACAGGCCATGCATACCGGTGTAAATATCGCCATCCCGACACCGGCAGCTGTCTGAAGAACCCGGCTATTGCAGCCGTGGGGCATGATCGGGCACAGTGAGAGTTTTCGGTGTCCGATCAGTCCGCTGGCGGTGCCGATGCCTAACGGGAAAGCCCTGTGTTTGCCAACCGAATGCAACGTCTGCAGGCCTTGCTGGCGGAAAATCAAATTGCCACGGCGCTGATAAGCGACGATGACAGCGTCTATTACTACACGGGCTACTACGACTACCTGCACATGGATTTCGGTCGGCCCACTATTCTTGTGGTGTCGGCGGCGGGCCAGTCAGTACTGATCACACCCGGTATGGAAATGGACATGGCCGAGGCGGCCGCCCAGGTCGACCGAATTGTCGCCTGGAACGATGGCTTGGGCAATGAATGGCGACAAGAGCTGCCGGCGCTGCTGGCGGGCGGCGGCAAGATCGCGATCGAGCCGGATCAAATGCCGCCGCTGGTGCGCAATTTTGTTAATGAACAGGTTGCACAGGAGCGACTGGTGGATGTCACGCCTGTCATCGCTCGGATGCGCATGATCAAATCCGCCGAAGAACTACAGCTTGCCCGCCATGCCGGTGAGGTGGCAACCGCCATGCTCAATGCAGGTCGCGCAGCCATTGCAGACGGTGTAGCAGAGTTCGAAGTGGCGCTGGCGACATCCGCAGCCGGCACCCGCAAGGCCGCCGGGCTGCTGGCGACACACTACGCTGACGGCTGCATGTCGCCGAATACCCACTTTTTGCAGATCATGGCCTCCGGCGATGAAATAACCAAACCTCATCACCGCGCTTCTACCCGGATCATGCGCCATGGCGAGCCGGTGTTTCTGTGCTTTTGCGGCATGACCAACTTCCACCGCTTCAAACTGGGTTTTGATCGCACCTTCTGGATTGGCGAAGTAACGGATCCGTTGCAAAGTCACGTGTACGAGGTGGCGCTGGCCAGCCAGCGCGCGGCACTGGATGCGTTAAAGCCCGGTGTGACCGCCGAGTCCGTTCATGCCGCCTACGCCCAAGTGATTCAGGAGGCGGGCTATGAGTACCCGTTTCGTTGTGGCCGCGCCACCGGCTACAGCTTTCTTGAAAAGCCGCAGCTGGTAACCGGCGATCAAACCGTCATACAGCCCGGTATGGTGCTGGCGGTGGATGGATCTGTGAGTGTCGCTAAAACTTTTCGCGCCCAGGTCGGTGACAGTTTTATTATCACTGATGACGGTTACGAGCAAATCACCCATCACCCGAATCAGCTCGATGAGGTTATTCTTTAATATCCACGGCTGAATTGAATTCTTTAAACAGTCGTTTATCGAACAGCGCAGATGCGGACATGCCATGACCAGATTTTCAGCCTGGAATGTTTTCCGGAACGGCCTTACCGGGCAGAAGGGCTGGTCGCGACAATGGCGCGATCCCGAGCCTAAAAAGCACTACGATGTCGTGGTCATCGGCGCCGGTTTACATGGCCTGGCTACCGCCTACTACCTTGCCAAAAACCATAGTGTGCGCAATGTCGCGGTAGTTGAAAAAGGCTGGCTGGGCGGAGGTAACGCCGGGCGCAACACAACCATTGTGCGCTCCAACTACATGATGCCGGGCAACCGTGAATTCTACGAGCACTCGCTGAAGCTGTGGGAAAACCTCAGTCACGAATTGAATTACAACGTCATGTTCAGCCAGCGTGCACACGTGTCACTGTTGCACAGTCCGGCTGCGGTCGATGATGCGGCGCGGCGCTACAACACGATGCGGCTGACCGACAGTGATGGCGAGTTGTGGGATCTGGAGAAATTAAAACACACCATACCGTATCTGAATTACGGTCCCAATTCAAGGTTTCCCATTATCGGTGCCGCAGTGCAACGGCGTGCCGGTACCGCGCGTCACGATGCGGTCGCCTGGGGATATGCACGCGGCGCCGATCAACACGGTGTCGATATTCTGCAAAACTGCGAAGTCACTGGCGTCACCCGCGATAACGATAAAGTCGTCGCGATTGAAACCACGCGCGGCACCATCAGTGCGGGCAAAGTCGGCTTTGCCGTCGCGGGTAATACCTCGCGGCTATGGTCTATGGCAGGGCTTGGCAACCTGCCGATCGAATCGCATAAGTTGCAGGCTTTTGTCAGCGAGCCATTAAAGCCGCTGCTCGATCATGTGGTGGTCTTTGGTGTGGGCGGTGCGCACTTTTACATCTCACAGTCCGACAAGGGCGGCATGGTGTTTGGCGGTGACATCGACTGGTACAAGTCCTATGCGCAACGCGGTAACCTGCCCATTGTGCAGGATGTGGCAGAGGCTGCGATGAGCATATTGCCGTGCCTGGGGCGGGTTAAATTGCTGCGGCACTGGTCGGGTGTGATGGATATGTCAATGGATGGCTCGCACTTTATTTGCAAAACGCCGCTGAATAACTTGTATTTGAACGCCGGCTGGAATTACGGCGGTTTCAAAGCCAGTCCCGCGTCCGGCTGGTATTTTGCCGATCTCATTGCCAATGATCGCCCCCATCCCGTTGTCGAAAACCATGATCTCCAACGCTTCGAGCGCGGTATCAATATTGATGAACGCGGTGCCGGCCCCGATCCCAAGTTGCATGGATAGGACACACTAATGCTTCGAATTAAATGTCCTTTCTGTGGCGAGCGCGACCACAGCGAATTCAGTTACGGCGGCGACGGGTCGATTGTTTATCCGGCGCTCGATGCGCCAATGCAGGATTGGGTTGAGGCGGTTTTTCAGCGTGAAAATATTCGCGGCATGCAAACCGAGACCTGGCAGCACGTAAACGGTTGCCGAACCTGGCTGCTGGTAGAGCGCGATACCATGACTCACGAGATTCGCTCGGTTCGCGCCGCCCACCCGGGCGTGGCAAAGGCACTGGAGGGTTCGTCATGAGTGCGCGGCGCCTGCCCGGCGGCGGACAGATAGATCGCAGCCGGCTGCTGAACTTCAAATGGGACGGCAAGCAGTATCAGGGCTATGCCGGCGACACGCTTGCCTCGGCGCTGCTCGCCAACAACCAGCAACTGATTGGTCGCAGTTTCAAATACCACCGACCACGCGGAATTATGTCAGCCGGGGTTGAAGAATCCGGTGCGATTGTTACAACCGGCGAGGGTGATCGGCGCGAACCTAACGTAAAAGCCACCAGTCAGGAACTCTACGAAGGTCTGCTTGCCAGCGGCCAGAATGCCTGGCCGAATGTGCGTCGTGATATGGGTGCGGTGTCGGGTTGGTTTTCGCGTTTTTTTGTCGCAGGGTTTTACTATAAAACCTTTATGGGTCTGCCCCCTTTTGAATGGGGCAAAGGGACCGGCATCTGGATGCAATATGAAAAACTCATCCGCAAAGCCGCCGGAATGGGGCAGGCGTCGCGAGAGCCCGATCCCGATCACTATGATCACGCCCACGCGTTTTGTGATGTGTTGGTAGTAGGGTCCGGGCCTTCCGGATTACATGCCGCACTAACTGCTGCACGTGCGGGCAGGGATGTGATGCTCGTGGAGCAGGACTTTGAAATCGGTGGTGACTACCTCAACCAGTCCGATGCAGCATTAATTTCCCGGCGCGCAGAAATAATTGCCGAGCTGGAACAGGCCGGTGTTCGCATCATGAATCGCACCACCGCTTTTGGTTTGTATGACTACGGCACCGCCGGCTTGCTCGAACGCGTGAGCGATGTGGCAATGGCAGCCAATCCACATTTGCCGCGCCAGCGATTCTGGACAGTGCGGGCCGGTGCAACCCTGTTGGCCACCGGTGCACTCGAGCGCTCGGTAGCCTTTGCAAACAATGATCGCCCCGGCGTGATGACAGCGGCCGCAGCTGGCGTCTATCTCAATCGCTACGGTATCTTGCCTGGCCAGCAAATTGTGGTGGCGACCAATAACGACTCGGCCTACACCGTTGCGGCTGAGCTCGCGAGCGCTGGCGCCAGCGTCGAGCTTGTGGACGCGCGTGCTGCTGTCAGTGCACAGCAACGTGAAGTCGCCGCGCTAGCGGGCGTGCAAACCCGCTATGGCTGCGCGCCACTTGCAGTGCAGGGATCAAAAACCGTACAGGGCGTCACACTGGCCAACAACGGCGGCGCCGGCTGGCAAGCCGGTGATTTGATGCAGTGTGAGTTGTTACTGGTGTCAGGCGGCTGGTCGCCAGTGGTCAATCTGCTTTCCCACCGGGGAATCAAACCACAATGGGATCCTGCACAAACCTGTTTTCTGCCTGTAGAGTCGGCAGAGAATATCGCCATGGCGGGGTCGGCCGCAGGTGTATGGAATCTCGCGGCTTGTGAGCAATCGGGCAGTGCGGCGATGGCGTCGCTGCTGGGGCTTGCAGCGTCACACCGCAGTATAGTGGCAGGGGGCTGGGACAATCCAATCGAGCCACTGTATGAGGTTCGCATCGGTGAGCAGCGTGTCAAAAGCTTTGTCGATCAGCAGCACGATGTCACATCCGATGATATTCGTCTTGCGCACCAGGAAGGGTTTGTCTCGGTGGAGCATCTCAAGCGCTATACCACGCTGGGGATGGCAACCGATCAGGGCAAGATGGGTAATGTCATCGGTATGGCCCTGATGGCCGATGCGCTGGGGCGAGATATTTCGCAAGTCGGTACCACAACCTTTCGCCCTCCTTACACACCGGTATCTATTGGCGCGTTGGCCGGTCCAAACACCGGCGCGCATTTTCGCGCTTTGCGCCGAACGCCCATGCACAACTGGAACCTGGCCAATGGGGCCACCATGACGGAAGCCGGTTTGTGGCAGCGTTCGTGGTACCACGCGCGCGACGCAGAAACCATTTCGCAAGCCTATGTCCGCGAAGCCGAAACCGCCCGTAGCAGCGTTGGTATCTGCGATGTCAGTTCGCTTGGCAAAATAGCGGTACAAGGGCCTGATGCATCGGAATTTCTGAACCGCGTGTACAGCAACGCATTTGCCAAACTGCCCGTTGGCAAGGCGCGCTACGGGATCATGTTACGTGACGATGGCCTGGTGATGGACGATGGCACCTGCTGGCGTTTGAGTGAAAATGATTTCCTCATGACTACCACTACCAGCAACGCGGCGAAGGTGATGGTTTGGCTGGAAGAACTGCTGCAATTGCGCTGGCCGGATCTAAAAGTTCACGTAAGCTCGGTAACTGATCAATGGGCCAGTGTATCGGTGGCCGGGCCGCAGGCACGTGCGATGATTGCGGCTTGTGTCGAGGCATCGACCGCGGTCGACAACAACTCCCTGCCGTTCATGGGCGTGCGTGCCGGAAAACTGAACGGGGGTATTGACTGTTTAATCGCACGCATCAGTTTTTCTGGCGAGATGGCGTTCGAGATCTTTGTCGCAGCCGGCTTCGGCCCGGCGATGATGGAATTATTGTGGGCAGCGGCAAAACCGCTGGGTGGTTGTCTATACGGGCTTGAAGCACTGGGCGCGTTACGCATAGAAAAAGGCCACGTTACCGGTGCAGAGCTCGATGGCCGTGTCACCATTGACGACGCCGGCCTTGGCAAAATGGCATCGACAAAAAAATCCTATATCGGTAGCGTATTGCGACAACGCCCCGAACTGATGCGTGAGGACAGGCCGCGTCTGGTGGGTATTTTTCCCAAAGATAAAGCATCCACATTCAATGCAGGCGCACTCATCTGTCAACCGGATAAGGTAGCCGGGTTCGGAGAAGGGTGGATCACGGCGGTCACCCATTCACCGGTGCTCGGGCACTGGATTGGTCTGGGCTATGTCGCAGGTGGCCACGAGTCCTGGGCAGGCAGGGACCTGCTTGCAACTGATCCGGTGCGCCGCGGCAATGTCGAAATCGAAGTCGTATCGCCGCATATGGTAGACCCGAAAGGAGAGAGAATGCATGGCTAGTCCGATTTCAGCACTTGACGGGTACCACACAGCAGAGCATTCAAACGGCTATGGCCGCGAGTTGGCAATCGAAGAAGTCACCGGGCTGCAACTGATTCAGGTCGCCGCCTGGGCAGACAACACAGACAGTGTAGAGCAGCGGCTTGTCGCAGAACTGGGCATGCCAGGCATCCCGTTGCCAGGCACCGCCGTGCAAAACGGCGATGTTTTGCTTGCCAGAGTAGAGCCGCTTAAGTGGTGGATACTGAACTCGGGTGCCGAGATTAGCGTGCCGGAATTATCTCCGACCGAGGGTTGTCTGCTGGATTTGAGTCATTCCAGAACCTGGCTGGCAATCTCCGGTGAAAACGCCGGCTCGCTGCTGAATCGCTTCCTGCCCATTGATCTCAGAGACGCTGTGTTTCCTGCCGGCAGTATCGCCACTACCGCGTTTCATCACACGGGGGTGACTGTTCATCGATCTGCCGATGGAAGTTACAACCTGTTGTTGCTGCGCAGCTTTGCCGTATCACTCTGGCAAATGATGCACGAGACGGCGTTGCAATTCAAAGCGGGCTAGTGCCAGGTGGGTTACTTTGCTAAACGGTCCAGCCTGATGAGCTTGTTGCGCTCGTCAAACTCGATTTCAAATCTTCCATGAACCCCGGAGCGGCTCACGTACCGCCTGAGTTCTGCGGCCGGAAACTGGAGTTGTTGGCCGTTATCGGCCACAGTTAATACTGATCCGGCAGCGCCACTGTAGTAGCGTTTATATTCAGTGGCCGGGATATTGAGTGAAAATCGCAGCTTTGCCATCGTTCTGCTCGGCGAATCCGAATACGCCAAGTATAGATCATCAGGTTCTGTTGATTATTTCAGTAACAACAACAAACGGGTGCTTTGAGTAGGGCCGGTTATCGATTCAGCGGAAATAATTACTAATCCACTCACTCTCTACGGACAGGCTAATTGTGCGACGACCGCGAGTAGTCGCTGGTGAAGTAATCGGAAGCCAGGGCATCATTGAACTGCGCAAGCCCGGTGTTGTCCGGGCCGGTGAGCGACCAGCCGAGTTCCTTGTTAGTGTTAAAGAGCGTTAACGCTCGTATAGCAGGGAAGTCGGTTTGCAATGACAACATCATTTCGGCGACCCAGTCGCGCTTGCTGTAGAGCGCATCCGAGTCGTCGCCATTCTGTCCCCTGCCGGCATCGGGTATATCGGCTGGCTCCGCAGAGCCGGTTTCAGCAATCATGACAGGCTTGTTCGGGTAATTGGCGATCAGTGTGTTGTATCCGTCTGAAAATACTTCAGCAAAGGATTTCCAGTGTGACCATGCATAGTTACTGCCCCAGTTGTAACCGTCCAGCGCGGTCCAGTCTACAAATCGATCGCCGGGATAGTATTTTCGAATGTCCTGGTGGCGATCGACACTGACGTTGTTTGCACACCATACCCAGTCGATATACTGATTGGCGCCTCGTCGTTCGAAACGTCGATGGATTCTCCGCCATGCGCGTTTCAGTTGCCCGGGTTTGCCGCTATAGGAATACCAGTTACCGTTGAATTCATGGGCAAACCGAAGCAGGATTCGTTTGTTGGAAGGGCTGTCTGCCTCTGCCCACGCAATCAAGCCATCTGCCCAGTTATCGATATACTGATCCCACTCACCCGCGATGATTTCTGGCAGCAGGTTGTCACTTCGGCGGCTTGAATCAATCGGCATCCAGCTGATCATCGGCATAGCGCCTTCAGCCGCGATGTTATTGCTTTGAATTTTCAATTGCTGCCAGCTATGGGCAAAACCCGAAAATACATTTACGTAGGCAAGGTTTTTGGTCAGTGCATCGTTCACTTCTGTGATATTGCTACGCGACCATCCGTCCGCCGGCACGTAGGCACCTACCATAACTTGTGCTGAAACGCTGGTGGTGAACATGCTCAATGCCGTTGTGATGCCAACTAGCCAGATCAGTATCGATTTCATGTCGAGATTGTTTCATCGACATGAAAATCCGGTTGCGAACGGCTTCCCGGGAACAACGCGCTCGTTGCGAAATCGATCTATGTTTCAGGAAAGAATCGCTGTTTTTTGTGAGTAGTCGTCAGCTACCCGTTATGGCGCTCCACAATAGTTCAGCAATCCTTATATAGGCGTTACTGAGTTGCTCTGTTCTTACAAATTGAACGGGTTCGTCCGGGCTGCCGACGAAAGGCCTGAGTACCCAGGCCAGTTGTATGCCGACAAATGAATAGATAAGTATCCACACCCGCAGCATTATGCTGTGACGCGAGTCTCTATTAGATAACTTGCGATAAGCGTGGCGCATTGAATACTGGCTGGCAAGGCTTGCCAGTAGAAATACGGCAGCATTCACCAGTAGTGCGAGTTTGTATTCGCGTACCGAGAAATACCACAGGGTTGTCAGCGGCGCGAGAGAGGCGAGCGTAATAGCCACTATGCACTGGCATGACAGCAGGATTCTGAAAGCCGCTTTTAGATCCGCACCCAGCCCAAGTAGATAATTCGCCACTGCAAAACCGGGCCAGCTAATGGATAAAGGTTATGCTCAGCAACAACGGTACTTTGACGGCCGTGAAGCCAAGGTGTAGCCAGCGGTCCGGACTAATGCCCGCGTAGCTACCCATGGGGAATCCATACAGGGTCCCGAATACTGTGATGAGAATACAAGGCCGCTGCCATACAGGCTCGCCGTTACCTTCAGCAGAAAGGCAAGTGTCGCTCCGTAGCGTATCGTCGGCGTCTGTCAGTAGATGGTTCAACGACTTGTCAGGCTGATGAAAATGTCGATCAGCGCCAGAAAGATGTTCGAGTCACGCGGCCTGGACCAGCTAAACGCCATGTCGGGGTTGCCAATAAAAGGTCTAAGAACCCAGCCAAGCTGTGATCCTGATCGTTTACGCTTTGTGCAGGCTTGCGATTTGAACCGCTCCGATATCATGGCTTTCGCCCGGAATCAGAGGGTTGAGCTTCGGCATCACGATCGGCACTGTTGTCGCCCGTAAAACCATGCCGACTCTGGTCTGTTGCCTCGCCGCCGCCGGTGGCTTTGGTAGTGATTTCACCGGGGCCAACGGTAAATTCTACCCCTCTCGCAAATCCAATACTTTGTATTGCAAAGTTTGCATGCACAAAAAATCCTGTTGAATTTGGCTTATCGGTGCCCGGCCGTAAGCCGATGCGAAGTGTGTGTGCAAAGGCACCAATGGAGAGATGAGAATGAAGGCAGGTAGCGGATTTGCTTGATTTCATCTGACGCTCGTTTTTTTATATTGGGAATCGTATTGTATGCATGATACTCTGCAACGCAAAGTAAAAAATAATGCAGAGTGTAAGCACGTGACACAGTTGGCACCTCAACGGTACAGCGATCAAATACGCGCGCACAATGGTGATGTGGCGTTATCATGATGTTACTTTGTATTGTAAAGTTAATTCAAAGGCTGGAATCTGAAGTCCTTGTCATTGCTGGTAGAAGTCACAATGGCCTGTGGGTCTGTCCGCATGAGCGCCGTTGTTGTAATCGGCAATTTTGCGTATCAATAGCCCCTGGATATGCGTTACTCTCCCCTGGATAGAGGTTAATAATGAAAATACTCTGTATCACGCTGGCAAACCCGTCACCTTGCACGGATGCACTATTGCCGCCTGAACTGCTGGCAACGGTCGCCGATATGATAGATGCCGGATACGAGGTACACTGGTCCGATGAACCGGTCCATCCGGGCAACCAGTGTCGTATTACAGAAGATGCCCGCGCGATTAAACCGGATGTGGTATTTTTCTGCTGCCAGAGCAGGGCATGGCAGCCTGTCATGGCAAGCATTGCCGCGAGTGCTAACAGCCTTGTTGGCAATGATTATGTCGGGTCGGATGCCATGCATCCGTTGGGCGAATGGCGTGAGTTACTAAGTGAACGTGGCCTGGCAACGGTAGCGCATGAAAAGCAGATTGAATCCACAGGCTTTTACTAGGCAGCTGCGGTCTCTTTAACGGTCTTAAGTTGTTGGAGGGCAATTTTCTTGTCTCGCGTGGCCTATACAACCTATCAGCTGCATATTGATCTTTCGCAGTCATGCACGATAGAGATCGGGAAACTCGGTGAGTACAGGTTTCCAGCCGGTCGATACATTTACACCGGTTCGGCAAAACGAAATTTCGAAGCCAGAGTGAGCAGGCATCTGCGTGCCGACAAGAAATTGCGCTGGCATATAGACTATCTGCTGGCCAGCAGTCACGTCAGTGTGATTGAGGTAGTACGTTCCCGGCTACCGGAATGTGTACTAAATCAATCGGTGCAAGGCACTATTCTCGTGAAAGGGTTCGGAGCCTCTGATTGTGTGGCAGGTTGTGGCAGCCACTTGAAGTACTGTCGTAATGCAGATCCGCCGAAATAATTCGTTGATCAGGCTGACTGCTGATGCAGAATCTTCAGTACGGCCTCGGCCAGTCGATCGATGTCGTTTTGTGTGTTGTAGACTGCGTACGATAATCGAACGTAGTTTCCGCGCTCACCGAAGTTGCCGATTGCCGCCTCGATATCATACTGATCCCGCAATGTGGCCCGTATACCGGCACCGGGCTGTCCGGGCAGGTCTGCCACCACCAGTTTTTCTGGCAGTTGCACCATGTATTGCGTGGCAACCAGTTCTGCCGGTGTAGCCATGGGGGTATTCCAGGCTGCGGCGAGGTCGCTTGCCGCTTCCATCACTCGCCGATGACAGTACTCATGTGTGCACTCATCATAGTCTGAACGCCAGCTTTGCAGATACGCCATTGCCGCGGGTACAGCGAGCATTGCACTGTAGTCGCGTGTACCGGTGAATCGTGCTTCCTCGTGCAGTCCCTGTTGCCACTTCCAGCTCGTGATCGGATGGCCGGTGTCGCGCATCAATTCGGTGCTTGCGGCTACCAGTACGGTGGCGGTGGACGGGGCAAAACCCCACTTGTGCAAATTGGAGAAAAACCAGTCTGCGCCCGTTTGCTGGAACCCGACCGGCACCGAGCCTACAGCGTGGGCACCGTCCACGGCTATTTCTATATCTTCAGTACCGTACTCCCGGCACAGTGCCACTATCTCTGCAACCGGTAGCAGTATGGCGGGCTGGGAGGAGATGTGATCGATGAAAGCGAATCGAGGTGCTTTGCCGCTTGCCGCAAGTGCCTGCAGGCTTTCGCGCATGCCGCTAATGATTTGCTCAGTGGAATTGGCGGGAAACGGAATCGGTACAATCTCTATGGTAGCACCGGCGTGTTCGCAGTACTCGTGCAGAATATTGATACAGGCACGATAGGCGATCGATGGCACCATGATGGTGTCGCCGGGGCTGATTTTTTTTGCCCAGCGACGGGCGAGTGTAACGGTGGCAACGGTGGCATTTTCTACCAGGCAAACCTGTTCTGGCTGAATATCCGGCGACCCCAGTAACGGGATTACGCTATCGCTGGCGCGGCGCATCTGCGCGTCGAGTTCGCCGCTGAAATAGAATTCGTCGGGTTGTGCGAGGCTCTGCTCACGAGTTTGTTGTTGTTGCGCCAGCACCGGCGCCGGGCAGGCGCCAAAAGAGCCGTGGTTCAGTCGCGCAACGCCGGTTTTGTGGTGGGCAAAATCGTTGCTATCGTGCATCGGAGTTCACTTGTTGTTGTCGCTGAGCGCAGGATAACCAATCATGTAGCGCATGGCAGAATTATATGCACCCGGCTGGCAACAGGTTAGAATTGCCGTGGGCCGCATGGCCATGCAAACCAATTCAGGGGGAATGATGGCAGAGCTTGATACTTATCTGGAGCGCAAGGCAACCGTGCTGGCGGCACGCCATGCCGATTTTCAGGCTAACCCCGATGCGGGCGTCGCATCACTCGCGGCCGGTTGCCACGTTGCCGGAAACACAGGGGTTCGGCCGGTGCGC
>CAKZSB010000448.1 GCA_937920585.1 uncultured Granulosicoccaceae bacterium
TAGGTAATGTTATTGGAGGTAAAGGCAAATTGATCCACCTTTACCAGAAGTTGTCCGTCCTCGAGTGAGGGCTGCTCGCTTTCGGACACACGAAATTCAGGAAGATTGGTTTTTCGAACCAGAAATTCAGACATGATAGCGCTCCAGACGTTTGACTATTCAGGCAGCAGACGATTCTGCAAGCAACTTTTGCAGATTCATCATTGCGGGTTTGGCTGCTGTTTTGAATCGATCGAGAATCGCCAGTTTATCCGCATCGTCTTCAGAGATACCGGCAATCATCGCACTAAACCCATCCAGGCGATTGCCAACCAGCCAGCGTCGCAGTGATTTATCCTGCGACCAGTTGTATTGATTCATCATGAATGCGGCAGTGAAACGCAGAAAATCCGTATCGCCATCGGGAAGTGGTACGACATTGCAGAGTCGGTTCTTTTCAGCCTGATCGTAGTCACTGGCTTCTACATGTGCAATCAACGCCGCACTGAAAACGGGTTGGTAGGAGCGCACCATCTGTGGCGTGATGACATGCTCCCTAAAGATCGGTTTGATCTTCGTATTGCCAATTGCGGTAGCAGAACAATCCACATGAATCACATCCGGGCTGGTTTTAAGCTTACCATTCTGCAGCACAATCTCGTGTAACCCTACATGCTCTACCTGACCCAGGCGCGCGACATTACCTATCCGTCGCAGGGCTTCAACCTCCATTTCGCTCACCGTGGCACCGTGAAACATCGTCGGCCTTACACTGGTATCGACACGCAGGAAATAGCCACACGCCTCTAGTCGATCAAACATATCTTCAACCGATGTAGCTTGTGCGATAGATTCCATCTGTGCCGCCTGTGCACCGATTGAATCATCAAAGAATTCGATACCAGGTTGTGCATTGCGGCGATTGAGCAGCCATGCGTCGCGCGAAACGATCCAGGTTATTTTTTCAGGCGCTACGTGATTGGCCAGCAGCCACAGACAGGCGTCGATTCCGGTTTTACCACCACCAATCACCACGAACCCCTCCGGCGGCTCTGACACATCGGGCAGATTGTTTAGCGCCAGAAACTGCACGCCCTCATCGACGGTGAAGTTCGGGGTATGGGTTGATGGCACGGTTGTTTCCAGCCAGGTCGCGTCGACCACCTTCGCCGCCGTCACCTCGAAAGCGGTACCACTAAGCTTCGAATGGAAACGATGGTTCTGATCAAAATCACCGTCGTACTCGCACATGGGAAAATACTGTACTCGGCCGGAAGGCAAAAACTGGTGCCGCATGACCTTATCGAAGTAAGCCAGCACCTCGGCGCCGGAGGCAAGATCGCCAAGCCCCTGATTCAGCCCGACCTGATCCTTCACCCCATCGCTCAGTTCGCGTGAGCTCACCCCGTAGAAGCTGGATGGCTGATGCAGTGTGACAAAAGGATAGGCGACGTTCCAGTGCCCACCAGGCTGCTGGTAGCGATCGATGATAATCATCGTCGCATCGGTCTCTGTCATGAGTATGTCGGCAAAGGCCATACCGACCGCACCGCTGCCAACGATCAGATAGTCGGCTTCGAGTTTTCTGGTGGTCATTTTCGCATCGGTTGGGGAACAGGAGCGGGGACGTTACCCCGTGCAGTAATCGACTGCAAGCCAAGCAGGGCCTGAACTCTCTCCAGTGTACACCATTGCCAGAGAGCCAAACCTGCCCGCAAACACTCCACCCGGATCAAAACTCAAAGGCTAATTCGTTGCTTCAAAGCACGAGAAAACACCCATTCCCGATATTTTCCCGATAATCCCGGACCGCTGCCATATGCTTTGCCAACAAACCGGCTGGCAGCGCAGCACCCTGCGCCGATCAGGGTCGTATACAACAATACCCCCAACAGCGAATACGGGAGAGAAGCGCCGGCATTGCACCGACGCTGCTATCGTCTCCCGGATCAGGAATCCTTGAGCACAAATGTCACTTTCAGCACAACCCTGTACTCGGTGACCTTGCCGCTATCTACCACGACACTCTGGTCTTTCACCCAGGCACCGGTAATGTCATTGAGGGTTTTGTCGGCACGCGCCACACCGGTTTGCACGGCGTCTTCAAAGCTCTTCTTTGATGACGCGATAATTTCGGTAACTTTTGCTACTGACACTGAATTCTCCTTACTTGTTTTTGAAAAAATTGACTGGCTGTTCTGAGGCTGGTGGCCAAACGCAATATCGAACTCTGCTTGCATGAGATCTCGACCACGCAGCTACGAGTGAAAGCCTACGCGTGTGTTGCCCCTGCATCGCTTGCTTGAGTGCAAAATTTTGAAAAACCAGCGTCACAGCGGCAGGCACACCCACACTACAGACCGACCATTTACACAACCGTTCACTCGTGGTGCCGCTAGCCGCCTGATTGGCCCAATAGATCGATGACACGATCCATTTGTAGCTCGGTCCCAACGGTAACTCTCAATACCGGTTCGTCGCCCTGAATCTTCAGTTGCCGAACTAGAATTTCGTGTTCCAGTAGTTGCCTGCTCGCAGCTTCTATCGACATGGGACTATTCTCAACCGCCCGCAACAGGATGAAATTGCCATGGGGTTCGTTAATCGCCCAGCCCGCATCACGCAACCTCGATACTGCGTGCGAGCGCGTCTTCCTGAGCCGGGAAATCGACTGCTCGATATGGGCGCGATCCTGCAATGCCGCAACGGCCGCGTGAATGCAAACACCGGTTAGTGGAAAGGTGGGGCGCAGACGTTGCATCGCCGCTAACAAAGGCGCCGCCCCGGTACACCAGCCAATTCGCAACCCGGCCAGCGCAAATGCTTTCGAGAAAGTTCGAAATACCACTACATTATGGTGTGCTTTGGCAAGCTGCAGCCCTGCGTCACCAATATCACTGAACTCAACGTAGGCTTCATCCAGGGCGAGTATGACGTTACCTGGCAGTGCTGCATGCAGGCGGACGAGCTCATCCGCATTCAATATGGCTCCTGTCGGGTTACAGGGATTATCGACAATCAGGATTTTGCTGCGTGCGGTTAATCCTCGTGAAACAGAATCGATGCACAGCGCATAATTGCGATTTTTATCCCGAGGGATTTCAACCGGTTTTGCACCAAGGCCAATCAGGTTGGTACGGTACTTTGGAAAAGAATCGGCAAAATACAAACCCTCATCGTCACGCTGCATGAAAGCGCGCATCAGCGTGGGGATTAAATCATCAGAGCCGGTGGAAACAAGTACATCCTGCGACGCCAGCCCGCAATATTTTGCAATAGCCTCGGTCAACTGCTGCGCCGATCCCTCCGGATACAAATGGACAGCGCTCGCCGCCTCGTGAATGGCAGCCACTGCCGCGGGTGAAGGGCCATAGGCGTTTTCGTTCGACGACAGCTTGACCGGATCAGCCATATCCGGCGTGGCTGAAGCGCCCTGAAAATAATCGGGCACTTCCATTACACCGGGCACCGGCACCGGTGTCGCGTCGCGGGTCACCGGCTGCTACCCAACCGCCTGCGGCAAGCTTCAGGCGCTACTGGCCGGATTATTGGGGTGTTGCGTCCAGTTGCCATAATTCTTGTTGATCGGCGAATTGGTACGCGGATCAACTCCATCTGCCATTTGCTCCATGGTGATGCAGTTTTCCACCGGGCAAACACTCACACACAAGTTGCAACCCACACATTCTTCATCGATCACTTCGAAGTGCCGTTTGCCATCGACTTTTTCGGTAATCGCCTGATGAGAGGTATCTTCGCACACGATATGGCAGCGCCCGCACTTGATACATGAATCCTGATCGATACGCGCCTTGGCCACATAATTCAGATTCAGGTACTGCCAGTCGGTGATGTTCGGCGTGGCCTTGCCGATGATACTATCCAGATTGGCATGGCCCTTTTCATCCATCCAGTTGGCAAGCCCGCTGGTTAATTCATCGATAATCTTGAACCCGTAAGTCATCGCCGCGGTACAAACCTGTACGTTGCCTGCGCCCAGCGCCAGAAATTCGGCCGCATCGCGCCAGTTGGTAATACCGCCAATGCCAGAGATCGGCAGCTTCGCCGTTTCGGCATCGCGGGCAATTTCCGCCACCATATTCAATGCGATGGGTTTAACCGCCGGGCCACAATAGCCGCCGTGAGATCCCTTGCCGTCAATCGTCGGCTCTGGCGCCATTTTGTCCAGATCCACGCTAACGATGGAGCTGACAGTATTGATAAGGGATACTGCATCGGCACCGCCGGCATTGGCCGCGCGCGCCGGATAGCGAATATCGGTGATATTGGGTGTCAGTTTTACAATCACCGGCATGCTGCTGTTTTCCTTGCACCAGCGAGTCACCATCTCTATGTATTCCGGTACCTGACCCACTGCCGAGCCCATGCCGCGCTCGGACATCCCGTGCGGACAACCAAAGTTAAGCTCCACGCCATCCGCACCGGTATCTTCAACCTGGCGCATCATGTTCTTCCAGATCGCCTCCTCGCACGGCACCATCAGTGATACCACCAACGCTCTATCCGGCCAGTCACGCTTGACCTGTTTGATTTCATCGAGATTGATCTGCAGCGGCCGATCCGTAATCAGCTCGATATTATTCAAGCCGATCAGGCGGCGATCATGTGAGTGAACCGCACCGTAACGCGGCCCGTTTACATTGACGATGTGCGGATCTTCGCCAAGCGTTTTCCAGACTACCCCGCCCCAGCCTGCTTCAAACGCACGATTGACGTTGTAGGCTTTGTCGGTCGGTGGTGCCGAGGCAAGCCAGAACGGATTGGGGGATTTGATACCGATAAAATTGTTGGTCAGATCAGCCATGGTGGCTCCTTTTCTATGCGGTAAGGCTGCGATGGATGGATTCGGCGGCGAGCTTGCCATCCTGCACAGCGGCCACGGTTAAATCCTCGCCTCCAGCAATACAATCGCCACCGGCCCAGATCGCCGGGTCACTCGAGCGCCGCTCATCGTCAACCTCAATTCGCCCCTGCGACAGATTGAGTGCCGTACCTTGCAGCGGACCGTCGTCAAATGCCTGACCGATGGCCATGAATACTGTATCGGCCGGCAGTACAACTGTTTCGCCGGTACCCGCAAGCCCGTCGCCGGAATCGTTTGTGTATTCGAGTTCAATGGAATTGACTGCGCCATCACCGGCTATGGCTACCGGCTGCAGATTGCATTTAATTGATACACCGCGTGTTTGCGCCAGCTCCTGTTCATACTGGCTGGCATTCATGCGCTCTACACCACGACGATACGCGATCGTGACATCCTCAGCGCCCAGCATGCGCGCCTGAACCGCCGCATCGACAGCGGTCATTCCACCGCCAATTACTACCACTCTGCGACCTGGCTGCAGGCTTGAGTAGTCTTTCGTCTGGCGTAGTTGCGCAATAAATTCTACAGCATCGCGCACGCCGGCCAATTCACTGCCGGGCAGCCTGGCTTCGTTTACCGAGGCGAGGCCGATACCGATGAAAACCGCATCGTATTCATCCTTGAGCTGCGCAAGCGTTTTGTCTGTTCCCAGGGCCACACCGGTTTGCAGTTCAATCCCGCCGATCGACAAAATATAGTTGAGCTCGCGGCTGGCAAAGTTGTCGACGGTTTTGTAGGCGGCGATACCGTATTCGTTCAGGCCACCACCTTTGGCGGCGCGGTCGATGATTGTCACACTGTGGCCATACAGGGCGAGTCGATGGGCGCAGGCAAGGCCCGCCGGACCACTGCCCACCACACACACCTTTTTACCCGTGCTGGCGGCGCGCTGAAACGGCTGCTCGCCGGTTGCCATTTGATAATCCGTGGCATAGCGCTGTAACTGGCCAATCCTGACCGGCTGCTCCTCGGCTTCGTTGCGCACGCAAACCTGCTCGCACAACGTTTCCGTGGGGCAAACCCGGGCGCACATGCCGCCGAGGATATTCTGCGCAAAGATCGTAGCTGCCGAGCCCGCCGGGTTGCCCGTCTGAATCTGGCGGATAAACAGCGGAATGTCTATATCCGTGGGACATGCGGTCACACAGGGCGCATCGTGGCAGAAATAACAGCGATCCGCCTCGACTGCAGCCTCGTGGGCGGTGAGGGGCGCGTGCAGGTCAGTTGCCAAAGCGGCCGCGCCAGCGTTCTGTGGTTTCCCGGTCATGCCTTTCCTCTGTAGTGCGTTGACGACACGATTTAAGCAATTTTTGTCCAAATGGTCAAATTTTTTAAAGACGGTTGTCCATGTCTCTCCAGTTGTTAATATGACCACCCACCCGGAGGGTTATCCACTTGATCAAATTTAGCATCGGCCAGAGTGCAGCCAGACTCGAAGACCAGCGCCTGCTGACGGGCACCGGCAACTTTACCGACGACAGCGCCGATCCAGCCACCGCACGCGCCTATATCCTGCGATCGGACCGCGCGCACGCCGAGATCAGTATTTCCAGCACCACGGCCGCGAGCAGCGCCGCCGGCGTAATCGCTGTGCTCACCGAAAAAGACCTCGCCGCCGACGACATCGGCAACCTGCCCTGCCTCACCGATCTCGATAATCGCGACGGCAGCAAGCAGCACTACACCGACTGGCCGGCACTGGCCCGCGACCGGGTTCGTTTTGTAGGCCAGCCCGTCGCGCTGGTGATCGCCCAAACGGCAGCCCAGGCACGCGATGCGGCAGAGCTGATCGAGATCGACTATCGCGACTTGCCCGTATCCACAAACACCGAGGCGACCACCGCTGACGATGCCGCACAGCTTTGGCCCCACATGAAAAACAATATCGCCTTCGACTGGCACTTAGGTGACGAGGACGCGGTAAACGCGGTATTCGACAAAGCCCGCCACGTCACCCGCCTGCGGCTGGAAAACAATCGTGTGGTCGTCAACTCGATGGAACCTCGCCCGATCTATGCCGAATACGATGCGGCCAGTGATCGCACCACACTGCACAGCTCAACCCAGGGGCCGAGCTTCATACTCGGTCCGCTGGCCACCCAGGTGCTGAAGATCGCGCCGGAAAAAATTCGCTGCCTCACCGGCGACGTTGGCGGCGGATTCGGCATGAAGGTATTCCTGTACGCCGAGCACGTGCTGGTGACGTGGGCATCGCGCAAACTGGGTATCAACGTGAGTTACCTGCCCACCCGCTCCGATGCGTTCGTCAGCGACGTGCATGGCCGTGATCTGGTCAGCCACGTTGAAGCGGCCACCGATGCAGATGGCGTGATCGAAGCACTGAGAGTGAAAACCTATTCAAACATGGGCGCGTATTTATCCAACTTTGGCCCCTATATTCAAACCGGCTCTGGCGGCCACATGATCCCCGGCTGCTATCGTATGCCGCTTTGCTACAACCGCGTAATCGGCGTGATGACCAATACCGTCCCGGTCGATGCCTACCGCGGCGCCGGCCGGCCGGAGGCCACCTACCTGATCGAACGACTGATGGATGTCATCGCAGATGATCACAAACTATCTGTCGATGAAATCCGCCGCCGCAATTTCATTCGCCCCGAACAAATGCCCTACACCACCCCGCTGGGCAACACCTACGACAGCGGCGATTTTCAGGCCATTATGGATCGCGCAATGCAAAGCGCCGACTGGGCCGGTTTTGAAAAACGCAAACAGCAATCGCAGCAAAACGGCAAACTTCGCGGCATTGGTATGTCGGTCTACATTGAGCGATGCGGCGGCGGTGGTGGCATGCCCGCCAGAATCGAATTCAACGATGATGACACCCTCACTCTGCTCAGCGGCAGCCAGACTAATGGCCAGGGCCACGAAACCGCGTTTACGCAAATTTTATCCGACCGACTCGGCATTCCCATCGAGCAAATTCGATTCGTGCAGGGCGATACCGATCGCACGCCGGCAGGTTTCACCGGTGGCTCACGTACCATTCCGATTGGTGGCAGCTCAACGATAGTCGCTGCTGATACCATTATCGAAAAAGGGCGCAAAATCGCCTCGCATGTGATGGAAACTGCCGAGGCCGACGTTGAATTTGCCGATGGCAGCTTCACCGTCGCCGGCACCGACATGAAAATGGATCTGTTTGCCGTCGCCCGCGCAGCAAGAGATGAATCAAAGTTACCCGCCGGTACAGAGCCAGGCCTCAATACCGAACAGGAATTCACCTCGGACGAAGCCACCTACCCCAACGGCTGCCACATCTGTGAAATCGAAATCGATGCCGATACCGGCGTACTCGATATTGTTCAGTACCTGGTGGTAGATGATTTCGGTGATCTGGTTAACCCCGATCTACTCGAGGGACAGGTGCACGGAGGCATTGGCCAGGGCCTGGGGCAGGCACTGCTGGAACATACCGTGTACGACGACAGCGGCCAACTGGTCAGTGGCTCCTTTATGGACTACACCATGCCGCGCGCCGACACCGTACCACCCATCAAATTTTCCACCCAGAACATACCGTGCAAAAATAACCTGCTCGGCATTAAAGGGGCCGGAGAGGCCGGTGCCATCGGATCGCCTCCGGCAGCGATCAACGCCGTGGTAAACGCGCTTCAATCGCGCACCGGACTCAACCACATCGACATGCCAGCCACTACCCAGAAAATCTGGAACCTGTTGCACCGGTCCTAGACTGATAAAAACATTCCAGATCACCGGAGCACCCCATGCAGATAATGGCAACCGGCCTTAGATTCCCTGAAGGCCCGATCTCAATGGACGATGGCAGCATCATACTGGTGGAAATCGAACGCGGCACGCTTAGCCGCGTGAGTCCAACCGGCGATGTTTCTGTGATTGCAGAATGTGGAGGCGGCCCGAATGGTGCCGCCATCGGTCCGGACGGACGCGTATACATCTGCAACAATGGCGGATTCACCTGGGCCACCATCGATGACCTGCTTCGCCCAATCGGCACCCCTGACAGCTACACCACAGGCAGTATTCAGGCAGTGGACCTGAACACCGGTGTCGTTGAAACGGTTTATACCGACTGCGACGGAAAACATCTCAAAGGGCCAAACGATATAGTTTTCGACATCCACGGCGGCTTCTACTTCACCGATCTTGGCAAACGATCGGATGACGCATTGCAGCGGGGAGCGGTTTATTACGCAAGCATTGATGGCAGCCGGATAAATCGCATCATAAGCCCTATTGAGCAACCCAACGGCATCGCCCTGTCACCCGATGGCAAACGCCTGTACGTGGCCGAAACATTCAGTGCGAAACTACGCTACTGGGATATCGACTCGCCGGGCAAACTCGCACCCGGCGATGATCCGTTTGGCGTCGGCAACATACTCTATGGGTTTCAGGGTTTCGAACGCCTGGACTCCATGGCCGTCGACTCACATGGCAATGTTTGCGTCGCCACACTCGCCACCGGTGCAGTCAGCGCAGTCAGCGCCAGCGGCAAGCTCACAGCCATTCTGCCCGTACCCGAACCAGATGTTATGGTGACCAATATCTGTTTTGGCGGTTCGGACATGCGAAGCGCCTACATCACGTCGTCAGGCCGGGGAATACTCTACAAAACAAATTGGCATTGCAGTGGCCTGCGATTGAACTACAACGCCTGAGGCAGCAATTGCCTGGCAGCGCGATGCCAGGCCCGGCAGGTTTCAAAGAGTTAACGCCAATGCCGCTGTAAACGACTGAAACGAGTGATTAAGCCCTGATTTCCGGAAGTACATTCGCTGCCAAGATAGTCATTTACGCATTTGCCAAAACGAGTTAACAAAGCGTGTGAACTGATCTCGAGCAAAGAGGCTTGCCACTTCAGATCACACAAAAAGAGTGCCTGACACTCAGCATCTACCCTATCGCGCCGTCCGTCGCGACGATCAACCCGGTTCACTAAAAGCAGCCATCCAGGCAGAAATTGCATAAAAGACAGTTCACCCAAATCAGTGAAAGCACACTCCAGACGTAACAGCCATAACCTGATTAGGTCATTGACTCAGACCTAAACAAACCTCACACAAACTTGCCCAAAAACTATCAACGAGCACCACAGCAATTCTATAATTTTTTAATGCTGGCAATCACCCAAACGGGGGGTGTCGCACCGACAGCTTCCATCTAGCATAGACAAAACCGATAATTATGCGACGTTCAGCCCGCAACGCGTAACTACCGTTTTTGATAGCATTTCTCAC
>CAKZSB010000449.1 GCA_937920585.1 uncultured Granulosicoccaceae bacterium
TACTGTGCCTTGCAAAAGGACTCAGCGGCGGCGTAGTGCCCATTGGCGTTACGATGGGCACTCCCAATATTTGGACAATTTTTGAGGAAAACGCATTCCTGCACTCGACAACATTCGGCGGCAATCCGCTCGCCTGCTGTGCTGCAATGGCTACGCTTGATGTGGTTCAAGACGAAAACCTCTGTGCTAACGCCACTGACATGGGAAATTACCTGCTTGAGTCCCTCGCCCTGCTCCGCGATGAGGCTCCCGGATTAATTATCGACATACGCGGTCGGGGCTTGCTAATTGGCATCGAATTCAATGACGAGAACACCTGCGCACGCATCATCGCGGGCATCGTGGAAAGAGGCGTAATTGCCGGCTATACGTTAAACCAGCCGACCGTTATCAGACTGGAGCCCCCGCTAATTGTCACTCGGGATCAATGCGCTTTTGCTATGAAGGCCATTCGCGAATCGGTGCGCGACGAGTTTGGACGCTATGCAAATTGACTCGCGTTGTTGCAGCAGAACCTTTCGTCGCCAGTCCGGGCTTGTTTTGACGTGCGTGCGCGTAATTGCCAATTTCATGATTAGTTTCGGCTTCGCTACCTGCGGGGGTAACCCGAGGCGTAGGTGACGGCTTTTCGCTGTGGCTTATGCCACAGTACATTTTTAGGGAACGCACGGACTTAGGCTGTTAACAAAAACCGGCTTTTAATCCGCTGGCCAGTACTTTTTGCACGTTGGCTACGCCGGCTTTGATGTTGGCTTCTATATCTGCCAGAACCGGTGCACCATCCGTTTTACCCGCGGCACGATTAACAACGACTGCACAGCATGCGTACTGGACGCCGGCCTCGCGTGCCAGTGCTGCCTCTGGCATGCCTGTCATGCCGACGATGGTGCAGCCATCGTTTTCCATGCGCTTGATTTCGGCGGCAGTTTCCAGTCGCGGCCCCTGGGTTGCGCCATAGACACCGTGATCGACACAATCAACGCCCGCCGCTTTGGCGCCGCTGATCAGTTTCTGCCTAATGTCCTCGGTGTAGGGAGTGGTGAATTCGATGTGATCGAATTTTTCAGACTTTGCTTCGTAAAAGGTATGCGAGCGGCCGTAGGTGTAGTCGATTATCTGATCGGGTACGACGACGATGCGATCGACGCAGTCGTCGGCAATTCCACCGACTGCCGCAACGGCGATTATGTGAGTCACACCGGTATCGACCAGAGCCTGAATGTTGGCGCGATAATTTACCCGGTGCGGCGGTATGGTGTGCCCTCGCCCGTGACGGGCGAGAAAAGTTATCGGCTCGCCGTTTAGCTCACCGTGCAATAAGGGGCCAGATGGTGCTCCCCACGGCGTTTTTATCATTTCACGCCGAGCCATAACCAGTTCGGGCATGCTGGTAAGGCCGGTACCGCCGATGATTCCTAAAAGTGCCATAGTCTCTACAATATTAGTTATTCAGCGCCGCTCGAATACAGTGTATTCGATCAACACCAGGTCGAGCTGAATTGCGCCAGCCTGTCACGCGCTGCCTGCAAACGTTCATTGGTGACCGGATCACACGGTTGCGCCAGCATTTGCAAGCGCCGCTCAACGCTCGTCGCATCTGCCGCCGCCAGCGCATCGGTATTCAGCAGATGCAATACCGCGGGACGATCATTGCAAACCAGTACCAGATCGCAGCCGGCTTCCAGTGCCTGTGGCGCGGCATCGAAGGGACCGGCGTATTCGGTGGCGGCCCCCATGTGCAGATCGTCGGAAATGATCGGCCCGGTAAATTCCAGCTGCCCGCGCAGTATATCCTGCAGCCAGCGCGATGACAGGCTGGCCGGACGATCGTCGACCAGCGGATAGACGACGTGACCCGGCATCACCGCGGTGCCGGGATTAGTCAGCAGTTGCCGGTAGGGCAGAATGTCGTTGTTGAACAGTGTGTCGAAATCACGTGTGTCGGCTGGCAATGCGAGGTGCGAGTCCACCGCCACGCCGCCGTGCCCGGGAAAGTGCTTCAGCACGCTGGCAAATCCTGCTTGACGCAACCCTTGTGTCAACGCCTGCGCCAGCAAAGCCACCACCGATGGTTGTGAGTGCAGCGCGCGATCGCCAATCGCATCACACAATCCACGATCAATATCGAGCACCGGCGCGAAGCTGAAATCGATGCCACACTGCGCCAGTTCTGTGGCATACAGCCACGCGCATTCACATGCCAGCGCAATGGCGCTATCCGGGTTACTGTCGTGGCAGTGACCGAACGCGCGCATAGCGGGAATCGGGGTAAATTCATCCCGAAAGCGCTGCACTCGCCCGCCCTCGTGATCGACGCCGATCAGCAAAGGTCCCGGGCGCGCCTGACGCATCGAAGTCACCAGCCGGGTCAGCTGTCTGCGATCTGCATAATTTCGGCTGAACAGCACAACGCCACCCACCGCGGGATGGCTCAGAATCTCTCGATCCTCGTCATCCAGTTCGGTTGACGCAACATCGACCATCAAGGGGCCGGGGGCAAGTGGATTTGCTGTCATCTGTTGAGCGAGGTCTGCTGTCGGTACGGGCGTTAAATTGCACACGGCGAGTTGTCAATTGCGCACATGGTATCCGTTATACTGATGTCGTCGCAGCTTTGGCTGCAAGTCTATGGTGATCGTCATAATCCCGGCGCCCACGCCACCCGGCTCTGCCTGTATCCTGCTAATGGCTGGCTAGATGAACGCAGCCAGATTGGTACTGTTTCTTGCAATGCTCGCCTGCACTTCGTTTCAGGCGGTGATTCCGGCGCGCGCTGAAACAACCAAAACCACGGCGGTCAGTCAAAGCGAATTCACTTTCGCGCGGATGTTTTATCAGGGTTCGGCGTTCGATGACTGGGGGCCGCGCTGGCGGGTTGACTGGCCCGACGCCGAAAATCATTTGTTGCAGGGTTTGCAGCGTTTGACCCGACTCGACGCCGCATCCAGCGGACAGGTGCTGGATCTGGCAGACGAGAAATTGTTCGAGTACCCCTGGTTGTATGTTGTAGAAGCCGGTGCGCTGTTGCTGGATGACTTGCGTATCGCAAGACTGCGTGAGTACCTGCTACGCGGTGGCTTCTTAATGGTTGACGATTTTCACGGCCCGTTTCAGTGGGAGAATTTTGCCAGCGTAATGCGGCAGGTTTTTCCAGATCGAAAAATAGTGGAGTTAAAGGCGGACAACGAAGTCTTTCATGTCTTATATGAGATCAAAGAACGACAGCAGATTCCCGGATTACAGCCCTTGCGGTATGGTCGTACCTGGGAACATGGTGGCAATGTTCCACATTGGCGCGGCATACTCGACGACCATGGAAGAGTCATGGTGATGATCAATTTCAATATGGATCTGGGGGATGCGTGGGAACACGCTGACTGGCCAGAATACCCGGAACCTTACTCCGCGATGGCCTATCGCTTTGCAATCAACTACATCATCTATGCGTTCACTCATTGATCTTGCGCCCTCCTCGCCAACAGCGGCCTGCGCCATGAGCAGGCATAGCTGATGTTTGAATTTCTTTTCAAGTATCCCCGCAGCGCTTTCGATGCCGGCGAACTTTCGCTGACCAGCGGCTGGCCGCTGTGGGCAGGTGTTACCTTGCTGGCGCTTGCCGCACTGCTGCTGGCGTTGAGTCTGTGGCGTCAAAGACAACACCTTTCTGCACCGCGGCTGTACACACTCTGGGTGCTGCAAAGCGCCATGATGGCAGTAGCACTGCTGATGCTGTGGCAGCCCGCGCTGACACTCACCAGCGTTCGCGCCGGCGAGAATGCGGTAACACTTTTACTCGACAACTCGGCCAGCATGGGCTTTGCCGACACCGACCGCAGTCGCCGCGAACAAGCTGTGGAGTTGCTCGATCAAACCTTGTCGCCGGCACTGGGCGAGACTTTCAATATCGAGGCCGCCGCGTTCGGGGCCGAGATGCAGACAATCGAAAACTTTCAACAGCTACCCGACGCTGCTGACAGCAGCCATCTGGCCGACGCGCTGCTGGAGGTGCTCGATCAGGCACGCGCCACGCCGCTGGCAGCGGTGATCGTCGCGACTGATGGCAACGACACCAGCGTCACCCCCGATGCCGATTTCTGGGATCGACTGGCGAGTTTCGGCGTGCCGGTCCACACCATCGGCTATGGCGAAGAACTGATCGCCGGCGACGTGGAGATCTCCAAAATTGATCTGGCACCTCGCACCCTGCCCGGCTCGGTTGAACGCGCCACGGTCACACTGCGCTACAAAGATGCTGATCAGGCGCGAATCCGTGTGTATGCCGGATCCGATCTGGTGGCAATTGAGGAGATTACGCTGGCCGAAGATGCCAGTGAGGTAAGTCGCAGCATCGATTTACCGGCCGGCAGCCCCGGTCTGCAGGAGCTTAGATTCGAAGTGGTGGGCGACGGCACCGACCGCGTGCCCGACAACAACAGCCGCCAGCGATTGCTGCAGGTGGCGGACGAGCAGCGTCGGATCCTCTATTTCGAAGGCGATCCGCGCTGGGAATACAAATTCATGCGCCGCGCCGTGCACGATGCCGACGGGCTCTCGCTGGTTAGCCTGCTGCGCACCACGCCAAACAAATTCTACCGCCAGGGCATCAGGGATGCCGCCGAGCTCGAAAACGGATTTCCGGCCACGAAAGAAGAACTCTACCACTATGATGCGGTCATTATCGGCAACGTCGAATCGGTTTCACTCAACTCCATTCAGCAACAGTTGCTGCACGATTACGTCGCCGAGCGCGGTGGTAATCTGATGATGCTGGCCGGCGCAAGCGCGCTGGCAGACGGAGGCTGGCAAGGCAGCCCGCTGGCGGCGGCACTGCCGGTTTTGCTGCCCCCGAACGGCCCGGCAACCTACGCTCGCAAGCGCGCCAAAGTGCAGCTCACA
>CAKZSB010000450.1 GCA_937920585.1 uncultured Granulosicoccaceae bacterium
GGCCCGGCCGGGCTGGAAGCGGCACGCGCGCTCGGCCATCGCGGTTACCGCGTAACACTTGCAGAAGCCGGTACCGAGCTGGGTGGACGGGTAAACCGCGAGAGCAGTCTGCCAGGCTTGAGCGAATGGATACGGGTGCGAGACTATCGCGTGCAGCAAATTCAGAAAATGCCCAACGTTGAGGTTTATCTGGACAGCGAACTCGATGCACAGCAGGTTCTGGATTTCGGATTTCAGCACGTTTGCATCGCCACCGGCGCCCGCTGGCGCGAAGACGGTCGCGGGCGACATCGCTTTGCCCCCATTGATGGCTACCCGCACACACGAATAACTGGCCCCGACCAAATCATGGCTGGAGTCGAAACTGAAGGCCCGGTCGTCGTCTACGATGACGAACACTTCTATATGGGCGGACTGATCGCTGAAAAGCTGCGCCTGGCCGGCCACGAGGTTTTACTGGTAACGAGTGCTGCCTGCCTGTCTCCGATGACCGAGGCGTCACTGGAACAGGGGCGCATACAATCACGTGCACTGGAGCTTGGCATTGAGCTTCTGGTATCACACGAGGTTACAGGCTTCGACGGACAAAACGTCACAATCGCCTGCACCTACTCCGGTAAAACACAAACCCGCGCCTGCAATACGCTGGTGCCGGTGACCTCGCGCGAACCGACTGAACAACTGTATCTGCAGTTATCATCGGGCGGCGATGCACTCACCGGGGCGGGCATACTAAGCCTTGAGCGAATTGGCGATTGCGCGGCACCGGGCATCATCGCGCAGGCGACTCACGCCGGCCATCGCTATGCGCAAATGCTGGGCGATAAAAGTATCACCGCCGAGCGCGACCGCGTAGTGATTGGCCGCGGCTAAGCGCAACGCCCGTGGTGACTCATTCACCGTAGGGGCCGTAAGCCTAAGCGCACGCACCAACATGCAACAACCGGTAGGTGCGTTGGCACTTACCTACCCTACAATCACTCGGACATGTACACGAAAAATCGTAGGGGCCGTAAGCCTAAGCGCACGTACCAACAGTGAACAATCGGTAGATGCATCAGAACCTACCCACCCTCCGTCGCAGCAGATCGACTGTGTTTTCGAAACTCGTTTGGCGACTCTCCCGACAGCTGCTGCCACAGACGACGCAGACTGCGCTCGTCACCAAAACCACAACGTTCGGCTATTCGATCCAGACCCAGTGTCGTCTGGCTCAGCAACTGGCGGCTAAGCTCCAGTCGCGCAAGTCGAATGTACGCCTGTGCTTTGATACCCGTAGCCTGTTCAAACCGGCGCCTGAACTGACGCTCACTTAAACACGCGCGCGTAGCCAACTCAGCCACCCGCCAGTCGTGACCGGGGTTCGCCATCAACTGGTCCTGTATGACATGGATCTGTTGCTCGACGTGGTTGCGGTGCTGCAGCCAGAAACTCAGGGTTTGCGCATCGCCGTGCCGACGCTGGTACACCACCATGTCGCGCGCCACCATTTGCGCTACTCGCGCACCCCAATGTTGCGCCACCAGATGCAGGCTCAAGTCGATACCGGTGCTGATACCGGCACTGGTAACTATCCTGCCGTGCTCGACGAACAAGGTATTGTCCTGAACCTGCGCGCGCGGCGCCAGTGACCGAAGCTGACCGGTGAGATCGTGGTGGGTAGTGCAACGCACGCCTTCGAGCAAACCGGCCCTGCCCAGCAGCAAACTGCCGGAACAAACGGCAGCCAGCCGACAGTAATTATGCTGTGCGTTGCGCAGCCAATCTATGGTTGATCGCAGTTCATCACCGCGCAGTTGCTGCTCCATCAGGCTGCTGCCGATCACAACAAGCCAACTGTTAGCGGGCACTTCAGTCGGCAGCGATTGCAGCTCGCAGAGCGACAAACCCTGGCTTGAACGCAGCGCCGGTTGCGGACTGATATAACTCAACCGACAATTCAGGTGCTCGCTGGCAAACACCTGCGCCGGTCCCGCCAGATCGAGTATATGCACGCGCGGCAGAACCAGCAGATGAATGTCCGGGCACGGCTCGCTGGTTTCAGCACTGGCGGGCTGGCTACTCACCTCGCAGACTCGATAGACTGAAAACGACTGCCTCGTTTTGCATGCGCCATATTAAATTGATCTCACGCCAAAGAGCCACTCTCTATTCAGGCGGCGTTGTCGTGATCATAGGCTGATCGTGCAGAATGCCGTGCGATGAGGGTGTCGAAATACAGGCGATCCATCGGGTGGACAGCCGGATCGGCGGCAAAATCCGAACTACAACCGGTATTGCAAAAGCCGACCTGATAACCGCGATAATCAACAATCGAATCTGCGGCGACCGGTTTGCCGGATCGGGGGCAGTGTCGATTGAACGAACGCAACTGTGGCCGGGACATATACGATGTGCTGTCGGCTATAGTTGCAAATCGACGATCCAGCACCATCGCAGTGCGTGATTTGATTTCATCCGGCGACACCGGCACACCGTCTGTGCCTTGCATAGTGAAAGTATGCGTGGCGTCGAGTATGAAATCGACCTCGTAGCCCGCGTCACTGGCGTAGCGTGTCGTGGTCTCACAGCACTGTTCGGTGCGCATGCCACTGACGACCAGATGATTGATGCCGCGGTGCGAAAGCCAGGGCTCCAGGCCAGACTCGCTCAATGCATTGTGAACGCGCTTGTGAAAAACCACATCGTCGGCTTGCTTGTCGAGCCAGTCCATCGGCGCAACCAGGCCGCTGTCGGCTGAAAAGGGGCCACGGCTGTTGTGATAAATGAAAACGACCGGCCAGCCCTGCGATCGGGCAAAACCGATCAGATCGTTTTGCGCTGCCTGATAATCGCTCAGCCCCTCGTCGGACCAGAACGGCATTTTCTCAAATGATTTTTGTACATCGATAACCAATAGTGCAGATGCTGATTCTTGCATGGTGACGTCTCCGGTGGATGAGATTGCAGTATCACCAACAGGCTGGCGCTGCACCACCCACCGCCGGACGCCGAGCGGACGCAATCGGACACCGGCCACTACGACTTTATTTGCCCCCAACCGCAGTGCGACGACACGGCGCGCATGCACCGTGCGCACAAAAGGTTAGGTATCCAGACTAACCAATCAACCCGGGCAGCGTCAGTGAAATTGCGGGCACGAAGGTGATCAGCATCAGCGCCACAAAGATCGCCAGATAAAATGGCCAGATGGTTTTCACCGCTTGCTCCATCGGCAACTTGCCCACCGCGCAGCCAACAAACAGACAGGAGCCGACCGGCGGCGTGCACAGACCCAGACCCAGATTGACCAGCAGGATCATGCCAAACTGCAGCGGATCGATACCGAGCGTGTTCATGATGGGCAGGAAGATCGGTGTGCAGATCAGTATCAGCGCTGCCATGTCCATGATCATACCGAGCAGCAGCAATACGCCATTGATCATCAGCAGAATCAGAATCGGGTTTTCGGTTAAACCGGTGAGAAAGTCGATTGTCAGGCTG
>CAKZSB010000451.1 GCA_937920585.1 uncultured Granulosicoccaceae bacterium
GTTTTGGTACTTTTGCGCTTTTCAAAAGTACATTCAACCCTACTCTACTGTGACACTCTTGGCCAGGTTGCGAGGCTGATCGACATCGGTGCCACGCATCACCGCAACATGATACGACAGCAGCTGCAATGGTACTGTCAGCAGCAACGGTGCAATAGCCTCCGGACAACCCGGAATCTTCACAAGCGTCAGGCCATCGGTCGGCGGGATGTCGGTATCTTCTTCAGTGATAACAAACAACTGACCACCGCGGGTTCTGACTTCCTCGAGATTGGATTTCAGCTTTTCGAGCAGGTTGTCATTCGGGGCAATGGCAATAACCGGTACTTCGTTATCAACCAGGGCTAGCGGGCCGTGCTTGAGCTCACCCGCAGGATAACCCTCTGCATGAATATATGAAATTTCCTTCAGCTTGAGAGCACCTTCAAGTGCAATCGGGAACATCGGTCCACGGCCGAGAAAAATTGCATGATCTTTTTCAACAAACTGCTCCGCCAGATGCTCGATGGTTCGATCCAGCATTAGCAGACGCTCCATCGTAACGGGGCTTTTCTGTAGCGCCAGAACAATTTCGGCGCGCTCTTTCTGCCCCAGCGTACCCTTGGCTTTGGCCATGGTTAACGCCACCAGTTGCAACGCAACCAATTGCGTGGTGAAGGCCTTGGTAGAGGCGACACCGATCTCCGGGCCGGCATGGGTTAACAACGTCGCATCTGCTTCACGTGTGAGCGTGCTTTCCGGCACGTTGCAGATGGCAAGCGTACCTAAGTAGTTTTCGTGCTTTTTAACTTCTTCAAGAGCGGCTAGTGAATCGGCAGTCTCGCCTGATTGCGACAATGTGATGTACAGGGTTTGCTCCGGTACCGCGACTGTACGATAGCGATACTCGCTTGCAATCTCTACCGAGCACGGTGTTCTGGTGTATTCTTCAAACCAGTATTTGGCCGTCATACCCGCGTGGTAACTGGTTCCGCAGGCGACAATATGAATCGCCTTGGCTCGCGCCAGCAAATTAGTGTCGATCGCACCAATGCCGTTCAACAGTAGATCGGTGTCGGAAATACGGTCTTGCAAAGTGGCGCGAATCGCATTGGGCTGCTCGTATATCTCCTTGAGCATGTAGTGCTTGTAGGGCCCTTTGTCCACAGAATTAACTGATAGCGTGGATGTCTTTACCGCGCGCTTAACGGCATTGCCTTCGGAGTCTTCTATCTGCATTTCTCCGGCATGCACGTCGACCAGATCGCCATCTTCCAGATAGATAATCTCCTGGGTAACCGGAATCAATGCGGCTGTATCCGAGGCCAGGAAATACTCGCCGACACCAAGCCCCACCAGCAATGGGCTGCCCTTGCGAAAGGCTACCAGGCGATCGGGTTGTTCGGTGTTGAGGATAGCAATTGCGTAGGCACCGTGCAGATGGCCAATGGCATTTCTTATACCGGTGAGGTAATCGCCCGCTTTGCTGACTTCGCGATGCAGCAGATGCGCAATCACTTCGGTATCGGTTTGCGAATCGAATTCGTAGCCCTCACCCTGTAGCGTGACACGAAGGGCATCATGATTTTCGATAATGCCATTGTGGACAACAGAAAACTGATTGCGCGAGTTGTGCGGATGGGCGTTTCGCTCGGAAGGCTCACCATGCGTAGCCCAACGGGTATGAGCTATACCGATGCCGCTTTCCAATGGCGTTTTCGCGAGCATTTCACCCAGTACGGCCACCTTGCCCAGGGCGCGCTGGCGCTGAATCTGGTTGTCGTCGTCCAGCACTGCTACACCGGCCGAGTCATAGCCCCGATACTCCATTCGGTGCAGACCTTCCAATAGAATCGGAGTGACGTTTCTCTGCGCGTACGCAGCAATAATTCCACACATACAGGGTTATGCCTTCGGTTTTTTAGTCGGCCGCGGCCAGTTATCTACCGTTCTCAACCTGGCCCGCGTAAACGCCAGCTGGTTTTCTTCTACTGTTTTAGTGATGGTGGAGCCCGCTCCGATCACAGCATTTTTTCGCACCGTAACAGGTGCGACTAACTGCGTGCTGGAACCGATGAACACACCATCCTCAATAATAGTTTGGGACTTGTTCGCACCATCGTAGTTGCAGGTAATGGTGCCAGCACCGATATTAACCCGCTCACCCACGACACTGTCGCCAACATAAGACAAGTGATTAACTTTGCTTCCGCGGGCAATAGTCGATTTCTTGATTTCGACAAAGTTGCCAATATGCGCTTGCTCGGCAAGTTCAGTGCCGGGTCGCAGGCGAGCAAATGGACCTATGGCACAGTTCTCACCGACAGTACTTTCCTCAAGTACACAATTGGCTTTTATCTCTGTGCCGCTGGCAATTGAAACATTTCTCAATAGACAATTGGGCCCTATCGTCACATTGTCACCGAGGCTGACTTCCCCTTCGAAGACGCAATTGACATCGATTATGCAATCCTGGCCAGTCTGCAGAGATCCACGAACATCTATACGCGCCGGATCGAGCAGCGTAGCACCGCCATCCATCAACACCGTGGCAATATTCTGCTGGTGAATGCGTTCCAGTTGAGCCAGTTGCGAACGACTGTTCACCCCTGTCACTTCCCACTCGTCATCCGGGTTGTGGGTAGCGATCGACATGCCCTGATCTGACGCAAGTTTGAATATATCAGTGAGATAGTATTCTTGTTGCGAATTGTTGTTGTCGATACGATTGAGCAGCTCGTTGAGCACCGCAGCTTTGCCAGCCAGAATCCCGGTATTGATCTCCTGGATTTTGTGTTGCTCGGCGGTAGCGTCCTTATGTTCGACGATGCCGATGACATTGCCGTTGGCATCCCGCACGATTCGGCCATAGCCAGTCGGGTCGTCCAATACTACAGTAAGCAGTGACAAATTATTGTCGCTCACTTCTGCGACCAGATTCTGTAACGTTTGCGGACGTGTCAGCGGCACATCACCATAGGCAATCAGTACCGTATCATTCGGCTCCAGAAGAGGCATAGCCTGCTGCACAGCGTGGCCGGTGCCTAACTGCTCTGTCTGCTCGGCGTACTGCACCGTTGAGGTGATTGTTTGCCGAACCTGATCCGCGCCATGGCCAACCACCACTACCGTATCGACAGCGCCGATGCTGGCGGCCGCATCAATAACGTGTTGCACCATCGGCTTGTCTGCCACACAGTGCAGCACCTTTGGCAATGACGACTTCATGCGCGTACCCTTACCGGCCGCGAGGATGACAACTTTTAAAGACATACTTTACCTGTTATCCGAGAACGGTTGCATGAGTATGGACCGTTACTATCACTAGCGGCCCGTGGATACCCGTCTGTAGCACAGCCCGTGCGAGCACTCTGGCACTGCATCCTTATTTAACAATCGTCCAACGGATACGGGACTAATTTCACATCTGCAGCCCCGGTGTTCGCCCGGCCGGGCAGCATAGTAAAGCCGCGGTAATAGCTCCGAGTCTGCGATCTGCGAATTACCATCCGTTTGCCGGATGCGGCCAGCAGCCCGATACTACCGGAAATGCATCAGTGCATGCAGATGCTCGGGCTTGCGTCTGGTCAGACTTTCAATCTCGACACTGAAAACCCGTGAGCGTTGGCAGCGCGATAACAGGAGCGCATGATTTTCTTATGTTTTTAATCAGGTATACTCGATTATACTCATGACTATAATCATATGGGACTGACTGTGCCACTGCCCAGAGAAGAAATTCAAACTGCGCTAGCCCGAGACTTGAAAGAGAAGATGGTCTTTCTAGGGGGCCCTCGACAAGTGGGCAAAACGACACTGGCAAAATCACTTTTAAGCGATTCACAGAGTGACGCCTACCTCAACTGGGACATTGCTACCCACCGTCAGCAATTGCTGGAGGAAAGGCTCCCGGCCTCGCAGCCGTTGCTGGTCCTGGATGAGGTGCACAAATTCCAGCACTGGCGCCGCATGGTAAAAGGCTTTTTTGATCAATACGGCCCGACCGTTCAACTACTGGTGACAGGATCAGCGCGACTTGATTACTACAGGAAGGGCGGAGACTCATTGATGGGGCGATATCACTATCGGCGCCTGCATCCTTTCTCGCTGATGGAAATGAACAGCCAGCCAGGCAGGGACGAATTCGACCAACTAATGAAGTTTGGTGGCTTCCCCGAACCATTGAACAAAGCGAATACCCGTCACTGGAGGCGCTGGCAACGCGAGCGTGTCACACGGGTGATCAACGACGACTTGCGCGATCTCGAAACCGTACGCGAGATCAGTGCGGTTGAACTGCTGGCCAACGCACTGCCACACCGCATAGGTTCACCGCTGTCGGTTAAGGCACTACGCGAGTCACTCCAGGTGGCACACGAAACGGCCGAGCGGTGGATACAAATACTGGAAAATTTGTACTACTGCTTTCGCATCGCACCATTTGGCGCACCGAGAATCCGAGCGGTTAAGAAGGAGCAGAAGCTGTACCTGTGGGACTGGTCGGAAGTCTCTGAACCCGGGCCTCGCTTTGAGAATATGCTCGCCTGCCAGTTACTGAAATACTGTCACTACCGTCAGGACGAGGAAGGCTACCAAATGGAACTTCGCTATATTCGCGATACCGATAGCCGGGAAATTGATTTCGTCGTACTCGAAGATAACAAGCCGGTATTTGCGGTTGAGGCAAAGTTATCAGACAAACCTGAACTGAAAAATCTCAAATACTTCCAAGAGCGAACCGACATACCTACTTTCTACCAGGTTCATACCGGTTCATCGGACACTTTAAGCGCCGGTTTTCGCGTGCTGCCCTTCACGGTTTTTTGCCGAGAGATGAATATGCCGTAACCAGCATGATTTTGCGGTACCACTGATTCATTCGCCTGCCACCAACGGCTTGCGCTCGGCCAATATATCAATCTCGAAACTGAACACCAGCTCACCGTACTGGTTATAGCCCTCGTTGCGGCTGCGAATAATACCCCATTTACCGCGAATGACTTTTTCCGGTTTTTCGATGATTTCGTAGGTGTAGGTGACATTGTGCCCCGGGCGCACCGCTTTGATCCAGCGCATGTTGCGAAAGCCGATGCCGGCACCATTTCGCCGCCCGTCTCGAACGCCGGTGGCATAGCGCTCCATGTAGGTCACCATCAGTTTCATCCATACTGCACACACGTGCCAGCCCGAGGCGACGAGCCCCTGGGTCGGCCCTTCACGGGCCGCGTCAACATCCACATGCATCGCCTGCGGCGCATACTTTTTGCCAAACTCAATGATTTCCTTTTCACCGAAGGTGTGATTGCCGAACACGTGAAACTCACCGACCGGAATATCTTCAAACCAGCGGGTGCGAAAGAAAGTCTCGCTCATTTGCCAGCTCCAGCGGGGCGATGCTCAATCAGCAGTTCAGTATCGAGCACGATCACGCTTTGATCCTTCTGGTTCAGCACATCGATCGAGACCTGTACTCGCCCCGGGTCGCTGGCACATTCTGCCTGCTGCAAAGCGGTGACGGTAATGCCTGCATGCAGTGAATCTCCGGCGAACACCGGCCGCAGCCAGCGCAGCGACTGAACGCCCGGCGAACCGCGCGAGGGAATATGGTCGCGCTCCAGCGTATCCGCCAACAGCCGCATCATCAGCGCACAAACCTGCCAGCCGCTGGCGCAGTGCCCGCCAAAAATCGATTCTTCTGCCACCGCAGGATCCAGGTGATAGGGCTGCGGATCGAATTCGGTGGCAAATTCGATGATGTCGGCTGCATCAATCGTGATCGATCCGGTCTGGAAAACCTGGCCGGATTCGATGTCTTCCCAATATTTCATGCTCACTTCTTGCGCACCCACCGCTATTTACTCATGCCCGGCAGCCAAAGGGCGATTTCCGGCCATATGATCAAAAGGCCCACCAGAAAAATCGCACAGCCCATATACGGCAGCGCGGCGACATAAATATCCTGCATGGTGGTATCGGGCGGTGACACGCCCTTCATCACAAACAGCAGCAGGCCAAAAGGCGGGGTGGTGAAGCTGATCTCGAGTGCCAGCAGAATGATCACACCGAACCAGATCAAATCGAAGTTCAGACTCTGGGCGAGCGGGAAGAAAATCGGCACGGTCAGCAACATCATCGACAACTGATCCATAAACATGCCCAGCACCAGCAGAATACTAAACATGATCAAAAGCATAACCAGCGGTGATAATTCAAAGCCGGTAGCCCAGTTGATCAGCCCGGAACTGGCACCGGAAAATGCCAGCAACGCGGAAAATGTGGCAGAGCCAAAGATGATCAGCAGCGCCATAGTGGTTACGCGCAGCGCGCCGGTTACCGATTTCACGATGCTGTCTATCGTCAGCTGCCCATAGAGCATGGCGAGCAGCAACACCCCAAGGCAACCAAATGCCGCGGATTCCGACGGCGTCGCCCAGCCGTTCAAAATGAGCAGGATCACGCCGACAACAATCGCCAGCATCGGCACAACATCAAAGATGAAAAGCCGCAGCCTGCGACCAGCGCTGATTTGCTCAATCTCATAGTCCGGTGCGGCATCGGGATCGATAAAGCAGATAAAAAGAATCAGCAACACATAAAAGAAGGCGAGCATCAGGCCCGGCACAACACCGGCGATCAGTAGCTTGCCCACATCCAGATTAGCCAGTGTAGCCAGTAATACCGCCAGCGCCGACGGCGGTATCAGCATTGCCAAGCCACCAGTGCCAAGGATCGGACCGATGGCCATCTTTTTCTTGTAACCACGCTTTTCCATTTCCGGCACCATCAGCGAGCCGAGCAGCGCAGTCGAGCCCATCGAGGATCCCGATAGCGTGGCGAATGCGGTACCGCCGGCGACGGTGACAAACGAGAGTCGCGCCGGCAGGCGCCCCATCAGTTTATCGATTGCACTAAACATTCGATTGGCCAGACCGGTAAAAAAGAAGATCTCGCCCATCAGCAAAAACATCGGCACCGGCATCAGATTGAAAGAGGTGACAGAGCGAATCGCGTTGTTCGACAACTGCCCGATGCCGCGCGACATCTGCGTCAGCAGGTCACCGTTGCCGCCCATGAAATAAGTCGCTGCGATCATGTTGGCGGCCAGAAACGCCAGGGCGACCGGCACACCAATGAACATGAAAAACAGCACCATGCCCAACAGAAACCCGAGCGCGCTATACCACTCCATTACAAGGTTTCCGTTTTAAGTACAGCTGTGGCGCTGTTGGGTCTCATTCGTGCACCCCGGCTTCGCCCGAATGAAGTGTGTCTTCGCCAAACACAAACCGCATGAACTGACACGCCATTAGCGCAAAGCAAATTGGCATCGAAATCAACAGCAGCCACTTGGGCATATCCAGTGAACGCATATCAAAATCGGAGCGGGTGTAGGCTTTCAGCGTGGCCTCACCGGTATACCAGACCAGCAACAGGCAAATCAGCACGCACAGCAGTGTGACGATTCGGGAGAAAGTGAATGCCGCAGGTTTAGGGATCGCTGCGGTCAACAACTCGATGTAGACATGGCCTTTGAGGCGCACCAGCCACGGTGATGCGGCCATAACGATGTAGAGCAAGCCATACTCGGAAAAGGTGAACACATGAGATGATCCCGAGTACCCGAACGAGCGCGACGTCGCCTGAAAGACGATCGCAAACATGATCGCCACCAGATAGATACCCGCCAGTATCGCCAGAAAATCGCAGATCTTGTCAATTAGTCGCATAGGGCCAGATGAGGGGCTGTCAGAACAGACAGCAAAGGTCAGTGAATGAAAATGGGGCCAGAATGGCCCCATTTGAACAAGCGATATCGCGCGGTAGCAAGGTAGCGCGCTACTCGCCGTAATAGAGGCCGCGAAGTTCGTCGTAGGCGCTATCCCCACCCATTTTATCCAGGCGTTCTTTCATACGCGCCCAGGAGGCATCATCGGCCAGTTTCAGATACTTCTCGGATGCCTCGTCAGACATGGAGACGAATTCCATACCACCTTCCTGCAGCGCCTTGGCGTCATTCTCACGATCAACCTGGCGGTCAGCGTAGGACTTGGCTTCCCACTCAATCACGACGTCCTGAATCAGCTTCTGAGACTCAGGTGACAGTGCGTCCCAGCTATCGCGGTTGAAGATCACACCGATATCGGTGTTGTAGAAAGCCGGCTCGAGACGATAGTTCAGGAATTTGTCCCACTTCAGATCCATGATGCCAATCGAGGTCCAGGCACTGGCGTCGACGACACCTTTCTCGAGCGCTGCGTATACCTCGGTTGAAGGCATGGAGGCAGTGGTTGCGTTCAACGCCTCAAAAAAGGCGTGGTAAATCGGGTTGTCACGCAGCTTCACGCCAGTCAGGTCAACGACACCGTCGTCACCGAATTTGAACTCTTTGGCGTTGTAGATGTGGAACTTTATACCGCCATCGATCCAGCCCAGATGCTTGACGTTGAAGCGCTTCTGATGCGCCGCATCCATTGCCGCGGCCCCACCGTTTTCACGCACTTCCATCGGTGTTTTGCGAGCGGCGACCATGGCATCGATCTCGGGCACAGACGCACCATAGAAACTGCCCGGGGTGTGCACCATATCGACGACGCCATCGCGCACGGCATTGGGCTGCTCGAACATCGCGATCGCTTCCGGACCACCGCGCACAGTGATCTCGACGATGCCTTCGCCGCGTTTGTTGATGTCTTCGACCATCGCGAGGAAGGTTTTGGTGTACACCAGAAATGGCGGAAATGCGTGAACAGCAGATACCTTGTCGACCGCGAACGCCGGCAGAGAAGCCAGGCTCAGAACACCGGCACAGGCGATGCCAGCGGTGGTGGTGCGAATGCGTGTAAACAGTTTCAAGGAATACCCTCCGTAGGTTGCAGGCCAAAGTAACCTGTACCCTGCCATACTTCAACGCGAGCGTGATCGAGTCAAGTTCAATCGCGCAGCACGGCCCCCGTTTTACCCAAACTGTGACGCCCCGACGTCACGCCATCCGCTTTCACCCAACCTGGACACCCCTTGTTGGCCCATTCATTCGAGGCACTGATACCCGCTACGCTGACCCTGCCACAGGTCGGCGCACTGCTGGTGCTGTCATTTTTCGCCTCGGCCCTCACGGCCGGGTTTGGCATTGGCGGCGGCATCGCCGTGATCACCGTGATGGTGCAGATTCTGCCGCCAGCGATTGTGCTGCCACTGCATGGCGTCATCCAGACCGGCTCCAGCGCCGACCGCGTCTGGGCGTTCCGCGAGCATGTCGATCGCGCGATCGTCGGCTGGTTCGCTGCCGGATCAGTGCTCGGTGTAGTGCTGGCGGCTACCGTCAGCGAGGCCAAATCACCCTCACCACCCACCCCATCAGCCCACTCAGCTCCAAACAGAAACCCGTGAGAAAGCCCGCAGCGTGAGCAAGGTGGCATTAATAACCTCGCTAACACGTCGGGCTACCCAAAACACCCACCAAAACCCCACGGTAACCGCAGCGTGAGCAAGGTGGCATCAAAAACCTCGCTAACGCGTCGGGCTACCCACAACACCCACCAAAACCCCACAGTAACCCGCAGCGCAAGCAAGGTGACCCGGAAACCAAATGTTCGATCCACTCCGGCAGAGGCGTATCCATCGGTAATTTCAATGCGCGATATTCAAACTGCCGGATACCGTGCCACCAACTCGGAAATCCTCAGCAAACAGCGAGACAACTCACCACGGCAAAGCCAACCAGAAACGCCCGGTTAATCTATAAACATCGTAACTGTCCCGCTGGAAAGTCCTTTTTCCCTACATTTTCGTCTTTGCTGTGACTGTTCAGGGTACGTCTGTCGTGTTCATGGGGTAGGAGTTCGCGCGGAACATATCAGGGTATTTGAGCACGAACGACACCGCCCATGGACGCGACAGATGTGGCCTGATTAGTTACTAAACATCAAACTTATATTCGTCACACATCTGCGGGCAAAAGGTGCACGCCATATGCAGGGAACGCAGCATCTTTCGTGACCAGCCTCAACCCCTCCGCTTGTGCCTGCGCTATCAACATGCGATCGAAAGGATCGCGATGATGCGTGGGCAGGCTTCCAGCCTGTTGCGCATGAAACAAGGTAATTGGCAAAGGTGTAAAACCGCACCGCTCAACGACAGACTCAAGATCATCGGGCGCGCTGAGTTTACCCAGTTGCCGCTTGATACTCATCTCCCATATTGTCGCCGCGCTGACGTAGATTTGATTGCCACTATCGGCGATCTGAGCTCTTGCTTGCACACCTAACGACTCGTCGCCAGCAATCCACCAAATAAAGGCGTGGGTATCAAGCAACAGTCGCTTCATGGCTTGCCTTCAAACAAATCGGCTAATGCTGTATTCGTTTCGACACTATCGAAATCTGCGTGCACGACTATCTGCTCTTTGAGCCAGCCGAACGGAGGGCGTGGATCCTCCCTGCAACGAATTAGCTCGACATAGGGCTCACCTGCTTTGGCAATGATCACCCGTTCACCTTTCACTGCCTTTTCTGCCAATTGCGAAAGCGTACTTTTAGCTTCGTGCATATTAGCTTTCAA
>CAKZSB010000452.1 GCA_937920585.1 uncultured Granulosicoccaceae bacterium
TTGCCAGCCGGTTTGGTGGATTTTATAGCCTGCCGCACAGGTTCAAGGCTGTCGCGCACTTTGCGCGCCTGTGCAAATTTCCCGGCCAGTGCCAGCTGTGTGTATTCATGCATGCGCTTGTCGTTTGCGGTTTGCAACTGATACGGAGGGGAGGAACACAGATAAAGGTTCCAGCCCAGTTGCTCGATATTATCGAGCCAGTCGTCTTCAAGAGACGTTGATACCTGTATCGTGTCGCCGGCCAGTTCGGTGAGGCGAATGTACATGTCTCGCGGAACTGAATACTTGATCGCAACGATGTTGGGCAGCTGTGCGATACGCGCCGCGGTTTCCGGTTCCATCAAGTAGCCACAGTCGGGATGGCTCCACATCGCGATGCCGATATCCAGATGATTGCACAGGTGTTGATAGTAGTTGAACAGCAGTTCGTCTCTGTCGTGGCAGAAGCTCAGCATCGGCGTATGAACCACAATATAGTCAGCGCCGATTTGTTGAGCGTAGTGTCCCAGCTCCAAAACCGTATCAATATTCTGATCAGAGGCAGATAAAATCGTTTGTGCCGTGTCGCCACATTCATCCACAGCTATGGCCATATTGCGCTTGCGTTCCTCCAGGCTCATGGCCCAGAACTCGCCTTGTTTGCCGGCGATAAAAAGCCCGCTGATCTCAAGATCATCGATCCAGTGGCGAATGTTTTGGCGCATCCCGGCCTCATCCAGTGAGCCGTCTTGTGTGAACGGGTTCAGTGCGGCAGCCCAGATTCCGCGCATGTTTTCTTTTGCGTATTCCTTTGCCTGTTGCCTGGTGTATTTCATTAAGTTTTCGGGTGTTTTGCGGTTTGTATGGCCTGCCACAACGTGTGGCTGTTCAGCGGCATTTGCAGGTCAGTCACGCCGATGGGTGCCAGCGCGTCGCTGGCGGCATTCAAAATGGCGGCCGGGGTGCCAATGGTACCAGCTTCCCCCAGCCCCTTGGCGCCGAGCAGGTTGGTCGGGCTGGGTGTCAGTGTGGTGTGTATCGTCAAATCGGGGATATCGCGTGCGCGGGGCAAGGCGTAGTCCATTAGCGAGCCCGTTAGCAACTGTCCCGTCGAATCGTAAACCACGCGCTCCATGGTGGCTTCGCCTACACCCTGTGCAAATCCTCCCAGTATCTGTCCGTGCGCCAATTGCGGTGAAATCAGATTGCCGGCATCGTCAACGCAGCTGACCTGTTCGATGGTGAGTACACCCGTCTCGGCACAGATTGATACCTGCGCGAGATACGCCCCATAGCCCCACGCCTGGCCACTGTTTTCGTAGCGCACGGATGAGACTATCGGGTGTGTTTCGCCGGCTTGTTGTCGTGCCAGTGCTTGCTCGCAGGCAGCCAGCACAGCGCTGCCGCCAATTGCAGTTGATCGACTGGCCAGTGCGCCGATGCCCTCGGGAGCCTTGTTGGTGTCAGCCAGTACAACGTCGATTTGCTGTGGATCTTTATCGAGTGCACGTGCCGCGATGATCGCGTAGCTGGTTTCACGAGCGTGCCCCTGCGAGGAGCTGCCGCTTGCTACGGTCACTCTGCCATCTTCGTGCAGCGTGACTGTGGCACTTTCCCAGCCGCTGCCGGACGGTTCGAGGTAAAAAGCCAGGCCCAGGCCCGTCAGTTCGCCCTGAGAGCGCCGCTGATCGCGTGATTTTTTCAACTCGGCGTAGCGGGTATTTTCCAGCAGCAGATTAAGGCAGCCGGGGTAGTTGCCGGAGTCGAGCGTATCAGTGCAGGGCGTGCGAAAGGGCAGTTCCGATTGCGGCAACAAATTGCGCAATCGGAGTTCGGCGGGGTCAATATGCAAAGTGCGCGCAGCTTTGTCGATCAGCCGTTCCATGAGTAGATTGGCTTCTGGTCGCCCCGCGCCACGATAGATACCGGTTGGCCCAAGGCCGTCCTGCACGGCCGAAGTCGAAATATCGACCGCTGGCACGCGATAGCCGGAAGGTAGAATTCGCGCAGCGTTCCAGGCGGGTATCAGTCCGCTGTTTGGGAGCCATGGGCCAATCGGTGCGATGACCTCTGCGGTTAATGCCAGAAATCGCCCTGATGCGGCTACAGCCAGTGCGCCGCGGCTGGTGATTCCGCGGCCCTGAGTGGCTGACAAAAACTCCTCGCCACGAGTGGCTGTCCATCGAATACTGCGGCAGTGTTTAAATGCTGCCCATACGCAGAAAACTTCTTCCGGATAAAGCGATCCTTTCATACCGAATGCGCCGCCGACGTGCTGCGCGATCACGCGCAGACGCTGTGGATCAATATCGAGCATCGCGGCCAGTTCGGCGCGTGTACGATGCGGGGTCTGTGTTGAGTGCCAGATGGTGACGCTATCGGATTCGGCGTGATATTCAATGGATATGGCACGTGGTTCCATAGGCGATGGCGCCAGACGCGAGTGTGATATTTCGCACTGCACGAAATGCGCAGCATTCGCAAAGGCAGTCTCGCAATCACCGGTTTGCCAGCGCTGCTGTGCAATAGTTGCATCTGGTGCGTCATTGTCGCTGGTGTCGACCAGTATTGCCTCGGCGGCTGTTTGTGCGGCTGGAAGGTTGTTGGCGAGAACCGCCGCCAGTGGCTGGCCAACGGCGTGAATTTGTTCCTCGACCAATATCGAGTAGGCCGGTTGCCGGGTCATGGGTATAACTGGATTGATCGATAAATCGCCGATAGCACGAGTGTCTGCACCGGTGTGTACGGCAACTACATCATGGCTGCTAACAGCAACACTGGTCTCGACACGATTCAAACGGCCCCAGGCAGTGGTGGATCGCGCGAACGAGACAAACAGCGGGTTGGTGAGTGCTACGTCGGCTGCAAAGGCAGCCTGGCCTGACACCAACTGCCGGTCTTCGCGCTTGATGAGCGATGGGCTTGAGATTGTAGAATCCTGCTTGACACGAGCTGGTTGAATCCACGTGCGAGCCTACAGGGTAACCAAGTGCCGGCTGCGCGGTTAGTGCAGTTATGGTACCTAACCGGCTGGTGAAAACCAAAAGCCTGAGGATTGTCTATCCACATTGCCACTGCAGGTTCGTAAAGAGGAGCAAAGCTTGCCCTGCGGGATCAAACGAGGCCTGAGCACGAACGGGGCTAAAGTTGATCAGGCAGCGTCGCTACTGGCGGTATAGCCATTCATTAGTTGCACCTGAACTTTATCGCGTGCCCGCTGGAAGTATCTGGTGTATCGTCTTCTGTAAATGGGGCCTCGGCATTGTCATGCATTTACCGAATTTCATTTAATCAGTAAGCTAATTTGTGTGAAGAGAAAAATATGTTTGTTCTTGCCATATCTATTGCGTTTATTCTGATTGGTACTTTTTTGCTGGTAACGCCACCCCGGAA
>CAKZSB010000453.1 GCA_937920585.1 uncultured Granulosicoccaceae bacterium
CAGCATGCTGTTGCCCGCGGCGGCCTCGGCCTGCATCTGCTGGTTGATCTCACGGATGTGACGATCACCCACATCGATTACTACCTCAGTCATATGCTGTCTCCGCTGCTGTTCGCATCATCAGGCCGCAGCCTTCGAGGGCGAGGTGAGCCAGGTGTTGGTCAATGACGGACCATCGTAGTTATGCACATCGGCCTCATCAGGGGTAATGCGACGCACAGCCTGCTCTTCAGTTGCGGCTGCCAACTCGCCGTTCTCTTCCACTGTCACCAGTGGCTTCATCGCAAATCGATCCTTGGCAAAGCCCATGCTGTCGATGTTCGAGATGAGGAAAGTAAACACACCATCGATGGAATCAATCGATTTTTTCAGCGCCTGTTCCTGAGTGAGCCCCTTGCTCATTTGATCAGAGATCCACACCGCGAGCAGTTCGCTGTCGTTTTCGGTAAGGAATCGATAGCCCTGCCGTTGCAGGCGCTCGCGCCAGGTGAAGTAGTCGGTGATCTGCCCGTTGTGGACAATCGCCACATCGGGAAACGGGCGCGCCCAGAACGGATGGCTGGCGTTGGGCAGAACCGAAGATTCAGTCGCTAGTCGCGCGTGACCCAGACCGTGAGTGCCGATCATTTCGCGCACACCGTGGCGCTCGGCAACGTTGTTCGCATCACCGGTATCCTTAATGATTTCCAGCGAGCGACCAACCGATTGAATTTCAAGCCGCGACGATATCTCGTCGGCTGCACTCACCCAGTTGGGCATATCAGCAGGGTCTTTGACCACCATGCGCACCGAATAGTGTGCATCGTCTGATTCATTCCACGTTGGCTCCTCAATCAAATCAGAGCCGTGTTGACGCAGTATCAGCTTGAAATCTTCCAGGTCGGCATCGAGGTTGCGACGCTCGAACCCCATTGCCCGCACGATGTAACCGTCATCGCGCGGTGTGCCATAAATGGCGAATCCGGTTGAGTCGGCCCCGCGATGGGACTGCGCATCCATCAGATTGACCAGATCATCACCCACTCTGCCCGGGGCGGACAATATGCGCCCTGCTATACCGCACATGGCAAATCCTCCGTATTTCGTATACTGTATTCAATATTCATGAGTGTCTCGACAATTCGTGAGCCATTAATTGCTATGCCCTGCTGCAAGTAGAGGACAATGTCCAGATTTAAAAAAATTGAGCCGGTAAAAATTCGCCTTGCCGACGAGGTTTACCAACAGATTTTCGATGCGATCACACGCGGCGACATTGCGCCGGGTGAAAGAATTGTTCAGGAAAAACTGGGGCAGGAACTGCAGGTCAGTCGCACCCCGGTACGCGAAGCGCTGCTGCGGCTTGAACAGGAAGGCGTATTGACGATTGTCGGCCGCAGCGGATTTGAAATTCGCCAGCTCAGCAGCAGCGAAGTGCGCGACATCTACCAGAGCCGCGAGGCCATTGAAGGCTACTCGATGCGCCTGCTGACAGAATCCAGCGATTCGGCTGTGGTGAAAAAAATCGAAGCACTGATTGGCAAGGAGGAAAATCTTAAATCGCGCACAGTGCGCTCGTACTTCAACGCCAACCGGAACATTCACCGCGCCATTGTTGAAGCGACCGGCAACATGTATCTGCTGGAGATGTTCGACGGCATGTGGAACCGAAGCCTGTCGTTTCAGATGTTTGCAGAGATCGGCAACATCGATCTGGCCAAATCGCTGGGTGAGCACATGCAGCTGTGCGAGGCAATCAGAACCGGCGACGCCAATCATGCTGTCGCCACCATGCGCGAGCACATATCGTCCGGCCTTGAGTTGCAAATGGAAGGGATCGCCGCCAAACGGGTCGGCGCAACGTCGTAACGCTCGCCCAACCGCGCGTTCACGCGATCACAGAGGCGCAAAGTCACTGACCGCGAAGTGCCGCTAGCCATAGTCGATGTTGCCATTGCCGTCGTGCACCAGCGCATCGACCTCGATTTCAATCATCATACCGGGCAGCGTCAGACCTGCCTCGACACCACTGCTGACCGGATCGATGCCTTCAAACACCTCGCCGTGCGCGCGCGCAAACTCACCAGCCTTAGTGATATCAGTGAGAAACGCACGGGTGCGCACGACATGCTGCAGACCGGCCCCGACCTGAGACAGCGCCTCATCGATTCGTTTGAAAATATAGAGCGTCTGCGCGTGTGTATCATTCGGCGCGTGCAGCAAACCGCTAGGCTCGATAGCTGTGGTACCGGCGATATAAACAAACGGCCCAACGCGCAGTGCTCGCGAGTAGGCACCCAGCTTTTCAAAGCGCCCGCCGCTTGAATACTTGATTACACCGGCCGACGACTTCACTCTGCCAGTCGCCTTGCAATCGCGGTGGCGGCGTCATGTAATGCCTGTTGCTCGGCGGCAGAAAGTTTCAATTCGTCGATCTGCAATAATCCGGACGCGCCAAACTGGCACATCACACCCAGTACAACGCCGTCGATTCCATATTCGCCCTGCAGCATCACCGAGGCGGGAACAGAGCCCGCGCGTGCACCGCGAATGTGATCGATCAATTCAACCGTTGCATGCGCCGGTGCCAGCGTTGCCGAACCGTTGCGACGCAACGCGACCACGGCACCACCGCCGCCAATCGTGGCACGTACGCAGTCGTCAATTTGTTGCGACGTAAGCCAGGTTGAAAGCGTTCGCCCGCGAATCGTGGCACGTGAAACCACCGGCACCATTTCTTCCCCATGGCTGCCAAGTGTTACTGCCTCCACATCCGCCACGGCAACTCCGGCGGCATCGGCAATGGCCTGCCTGAAGCGACTGCTGTCGAGCGTACCGGCCATGCCAATGATTCTGCTGCGATCAAAGCCGGTGGCACGTTGCATTTCAACGGTCATTTCATCGAGCGGATTGGTCACGACAATAACGATCGCACCAGGCGCATGATCGCGTATCGCCTGACCGGTGCTCAAGATGACTCGCCGATTAGTTTGAATGAGGTCGGCGCGTGTCATACCCGGGGTACGCGGCCGGCCGGCGGTGACCACAACGACATCGGCACCGGCGACCAGCGCCAGATCACTGCCGCCGGTTATGGCCGCAGGGCTGCGTGATATTCCGCTGGCGTGGCGCAAGTCCAGTGCAATGGACTCGGCCAGCCCCGGTGTTATGTCGATAAGGGTAATTTCACGAGCACTGTCGGCACTGGCACATAAATGCGCAATGTTGGCACCCACGCCGCCCGCACCCACCAGCGCCAGACGCTTGATCCGCCGTGCTGTGGTACGTTTTTTTTGCTCTGGCGCTCGCCAGCCGGGATTGCGACGATACAACGAGCGCCGCATAGCGGTGGCGCCATCGGTGCGAACGACCGCGGGTCGCTCGAGCGGCCCGTCCATCAACGCCACGCCGAGCCGCTGTGCCGTTTCACGCGCCTGGGCGGTAACAATATCGCCGGGTAGCAGCTCGAACAGACGCAAGCCACGCTGACGCGTGGCGTTGATCTGTTCGGTGGCGATTACCCGTGCCAAGTCAGCCCGCCTGTCCTTCAACGGCATCAATCGCCGCAGCAGCGGCATCGATTGCGGTCTGGACTGAATCTTCCGAGCCGCTGAAAAATAACCGGCCGTAACGCCCCAGCGCACGCACTTCGATAATATCGATATCAGCAGATTTCTCTGCCTCGTTCGCAGCCATAGCAATGTAGGCTGCCGGCGCACATTCAACGATTCCCAAAGACTGCCCCGGTACCACCAGTGATCCAGAGGCCCACTTGTTCAACAGTTGCGCCTGGTAGGGCTCGACCGAGGTAATGACTTGCGTCGATTCGAGTGCGGGGCGCAATCGATCGCCCAACGACAAACCCAGTTCCGACAATATGGCATCGCGTGCCGCTGACACTTCGGCATTGGACGGCGAGCGCAAAATGAAAAAGCCGAACTCACGCTCGACGATCTGGCTGACCGCTTCTACCCGGCTTGCTTTCAGCGCGATATCGATCAGGCTGAAAACTTCATTACCGGGTGCGAGTTCACCGATCAGTATGGTGTCGCCGGCGAGCGGGATTGAGCCCTGCACTGTGGCCCCGTTATAGGCGGCAAATTTGGGCTGCAGGCGGTCGATCTGCATCAACGCCCGAATGGTGAGGTTTCTCGCCAAGCTATTCTCCGTAAATATCGTAGATATCGCGCCATGGACGCGATTCGTACGCCACCCGCTTGATGTTGATCAGGTGCAGGGCGGTGACGTTGTCTGAAACGATTGATCCGGACGACGTTCCGGTACCCAACATGAAGCTCGGTTCCAGATCGGTTGAAAATCCCATCCCACCCATGATTGCCGGTGTGTTCACCAGCACCCGGTTTGCCGGAATCCTGCTGTAGCGAGCCACCACGGCGGGATCATCGCAATGAATGGAAGCGCTGTGTCCCCAACCGCCAAAACGAGCGATCTCGTTGCTGCGCTCAATTCCCTCGGCGGCATTGGCAGCGTCGTACCAGGCTAGCACCGGATTGAGCTTCTCTGCAGACAAGGGCGCGTGCCAGCCCACCTGGGTTTGCTCAGTGATCAGCACGCGTACTTTAGGTGGCAACTCGATTTTTGCATGCTCGGCCAGTACCTGTGGCGATTGCCCGACACGCTCCGGATTCATCTGATTGGCATCGGTAAAAATTACCCGGGCCAGTCGTTCCGATTCGGCCCGGGTACAAAAATACCCGCCACGCAATTTCATTTCGTGGCGCAAATCGCGACCCACCGCGCGATCGACGATAACCGCCTGCTCCGATACACAGGCGGTGCCGTAATCAAAACACTTGGAGGTTAAAATTTGCTCGGCAACTTCACCGATGCCAGCGGCCTTCGATTCATGTACGTAACAGGGCACGTTGCCCGCGCCAACCGCAAGCGTTGGCTTGCCGGATGAATAGGCCGCGCTCACCATCGCAGGCCCGCCGGTAGCCATCACCACCGAGGTTCGCTTGTGTCGCATTAATTCGGCCGTGCCCTGAATCGTCACATCGGCCAGGCACTGAACAAGCCCCGCCGGCGCACCGAGCTGCTCAGCCGCACGCGCCATCACGGCGACGGTCTCCATGCCACAACGAACGCCGCGCGGGTGCGGTGCACATACGATGGCATTGCCAGCTTTCACCGCTGACAACACTTTGTAGATGATGGTAGACGTCGGATTGGTAACGGGAATCAGGGCCGCCACCACACCCATCGGCTCACCGATAGCAGCGATTTTGGTTACCTCATCTTTCCACAACACGCCAAGTGTAGTGACGTCCTGCAACCACTCCGCCACACCCAGCGCATTGAATAAATTCTTTACGCGTTTATCGGCCGCATTGCCGTAACCGGTTTCCTCTACGGCGAGTTCACCAAGCCGCAGCGCTTCGGGTTCAACCGCACGCGCCATGGCCTGCACGATGGCGTCAATGGTGGCAGGGTCAAATTCGCGAAACACCTGCCACGCCTGCCAGGCTTTGTCGGCTGCTGCGCGTGCGGCCGCTACCGATCGCAGATCAGCGTCCAAGTTTGTCACCCTGCATTCTG
>CAKZSB010000454.1 GCA_937920585.1 uncultured Granulosicoccaceae bacterium
GGGCAGTGTGCTCGACTCCGGCTCCAGCACGGTCACGGGCAACGATTTAAGTACCGATGCGAATTTCACTATCACGATTGAAGTGCCGCCCATGCACGGCACGGTCAGCATCAATCCCGATGGCACGTTCCACTATATACACGATCGCTCCGGGGTGCTGCTCGATGAGTTTGTCTATCGTGTGACCAACGAGGATGGCATCTTTAGTCTGGCTACGGTCAGCATCAGTATCGAACCGCCTTTCGAGGCCGCCTTCCCCGGTGGCGAGGAGCCGCTTGCACCCCCTGCTCCTGTTGAGCCCGAGCCTGAGGAGGAAGAGCCGGAAACTGAAGAGCCCGAAGAGACTGAAGAGAGTGATGAAGACGAACAACGGCTGAACGGCCAGTCTGTAGATTTCAACGGCACCGACAACGCCGCTGAGCAAAACGGTGCCGGGTCGGCTCGATTGAGCGTAATGCAGCTATTGCAACGCGATTCACAAAACAATGACCAGGACAGCAGCGGCGACCAGACCCTGCCACTTGAGCTGAAACAGCACAACGCCGTCAATACCGCTGACTACGCGGCGGATCGCCTGGCCATTACCCAGTCCAGTTTTGACATTGTGTTTGAATTGAACGTCACCAAAGCGCGCGACGTGGTCGACAATCCCAGCTTTTTGCAGGGCCTGTCCGAACTGGGAGACGAACTGCGTCGAGCAGAAGACCAGACCAACAGCCGCTATCAATTGGGATCGGATAGCGCACTTGGAGTCTCGATCAGCATTACCGCAGGCGTATTGGCATGGGTACTGCGCGGAGGTTCTCTGGTCGCCAGTTTGATGACCGCTACCCCATTGTGGAGCCAATTCGATCCGGTGCGGGTTTTTTCTTCGGGTAAGTCGGCCACGCGCTCTGACCAGCCGGAGGACGATACTGATGTTGAACAGCTATTCGATCAGCAGACGGACAAGTGAAATGCAAACGGAACACGGGGTTGATTTGTCGCGCTGGACGAAAGGCCGCAACACCTTTGCGCATCTGTTTGTATCGCATGTCGACAAATTGACGAGCTAATATTGTGATTGCATTTCTAAGATCACCGCTTTTCCGCATCAGCTTCAGCATGGTGATGCTGGTGATATCGTTGCTGCTGGCAAGCGAATTCATTGGTCTGTTTCCGGGCAAGCAGAACTCAGGGCTGACGCAGCGCAAAATCATTGCGGAAGCACTGGCAGTCCACATTGCGCTGGAAATGGAAGCACCCGATAGCACCAAAAGAGCGGAGATTCTGCGCACCGCTGTATCCCGCAACGAGATCGTACAATCCGTCGCGGTACGACAGACTTCCGGCGAAATTATCGATTCCTATGGCAGCCACCGCCAGCACTGGACACTGGGACCGAACGACAACTCTACCGTGACACAGGTACGAGTACCGCTTTTTAATGAATCGCGCCAGGTCGCGGCGGTCGAAATCATTTTTCAGGCACCCGGCACCAACCAGAGCCTGTGGGACCAGCGAGCCTCCTTTTTCTCTGTGGTGATATTTGTCGCAATATTCGGCTTCACAGCCTTTTGCATGTTCCTGAAACGAACCCTCAAGGAACTCGACCCGGACGCAGTTATTCCCGAGCGGGTTCGCACCGCGCTGGATACACTTGCAGAGGGACTGCTGATCGTCAACAGTGACGGACAGATCGTATTTTCCAATACTGCGTTCGCCAGCGCTACCGGGCTGACGCCCTCTGATCTTGTCGGCAAGAGCAGTACATCGCTCAACTGGGAGCAAACCGACAACGGGCAACTGCCGTGGCAAAGTATTCTGGATGGCGCCGACATGCAAAGTGGCACCTCGGTGAAACTGCGCACCGGCTACCAGCAACTCTCTACCTTCACCGTCAATGCCACCGCGATAGCCGGCAGGGCGGACGAGATTCGCGGTGCGTTAATTACCTTCAATGACGTCACTGAAATTGAAATCAAACACGCCGAACTCAGCCACGCACTGGTAAAGCTTGAAAAAAGCCAACTGGAAATCACCCGCCAGAACGAGGAACTGGAATACCTCGCCACTCGCGACCCGCTAACCGGCTCCCTGAACAGACGTTCGTTTTTCAGTGGCTTTGATGCACTGTTTGCCGAAGCGCAGGAAAGTGGCGAAGAACTTACCTGTGTAATGACCGATATCGATCACTTCAAATCCGTCAACGATACCCACGGTCATGGCGTTGGTGATGATGTCATCAAATACCTGGCGGACATTCTCACCGAGCACTCCAGACCCAATGATCTGGTTGGCCGCTTTGGTGGTGAAGAATTCTGTATCGTCATGCCGGCCACTTCACTGACTCAGGGCTACGAGGTTGCAGAACGCATTCGAGTGGCGATCGAAAAAGGGGTCGGGGCAGATTTCTTCGATATCGTACAAATCACGGCAAGTTTTGGCGTGGCATCGATAAGGTCGGGTGCTGACAAACCCAATGATATGGTTGAACAAGCCGACCAGGCACTCTATCACTCCAAGGAGAACGGTCGAAACCAGGTGACCAATTTCGGCAGATCGACCGCAAGGGGCAGCAGTGATGCAGCCCAGCTATCGACCCCCGTAATTGCCATCGCACCCACGGCCGATAAAAAACCAGAATCCGCCGTCACTGCAAAACCCAGCGTGCCGGTTCTGGCGATCAAACCGCCAGCCACAGGCACGGCTGCCATCAAGGCCACGCCACTGCCCGGCCCTGCTGACGATAAAAGCACGCCTGCCGAAAAATCCAGTGTGCCTGTTCTGGCCATCCGCGAGACACCTGCAACGCCGGAACCCGTACCAACGGGTAACGACGGCGGCAGTATGAAAGGCGCCAATCTGGATCGCAATCTGTTACTGGATCGAATCCAGCAGGCACTGCGGCATGCGGAGCTCAAGGAACGCCTGGTCAGTGTTTTGATTCTCGATGCAGCCGCCATTCAACGTATAAGCGATACGCTTGGCCACGCGGTGAAAGAGAAACTCTATCGGGCCATCGTTGCGCGTGTTAAACGCACAATGAATCTAAACGAGCTAATCAAACTGACAGGTGGCGGCAAGCAAGCGTTCTCAATTGCACGCAATAGCGACACAGAAATCTGCCTCACGATCAACGATCTGAAACAGCCCGACGATACCGAAACGATCATCGAAACTCTGCTCTATGCCTTTAGACGAACGCTGTCGGTGGACGGTCACGAAATCTATGTCGCAATGGATATCGGTGTCGCAATTTACCCAACCAATGGCAAAACCGCCGATCTGCTGGTGCGAAATGCCAGTATCGCCATGCGTGAGGCGCGCGATAACGTTGGTCAGAACAATATTCACTACTACACCGATGAAATCAGTGAGCGCTACATCAACCAGATCAAGCTGGAAACCGATCTTCACCAGGCGTTGTTCCGAAACGAATTGTTCATCGTGTACCAGCCCAAGGTGGATCTGCGCAGCGGCAATATCATTGCAATGGAGGCCCTGATCCGCTGGAAGCATGCCGAGCTGGGTATTGTTTCACCCGGTATTTTCATTCCGATTGCAGAGGAAACCGGCCTGATCGATTCGATCAGTCACTGGGTAACTCGCGTCGTATGCGCACAGATTTCCAACTGGCGCGATGCCGGACACAATAACCTGAGTGTCGCGGTAAACATCTCTCCGATCGAGATGCGCAATGACGGCCTCAGCGACAACATTCTCAACGCGATCAGAGAATTCGACATTCCCCCTCAGGCGCTGGAGGTTGAAGTGACCGAATCTGTCGCGATGGAAGATATGTCCAAAGCGATTACTACACTTCGCAAACTCGATCGCGCGGGCGTCGGTGTCGCGATTGACGATTTTGGCACCGGCTTCGCTTCGCTGAGCTATCTCAAACTATTCCCGATCAGCAAAGTTAAAATCGATCGATCTTTCGTATCGGATTTCTCGAGAAATCCGGCTGATGCAAGAATCGTCAGCGGTGTTATCGCCATGAGCCACAGCCTGGGTGTCAAAGTCATCTGCGAAGGTATCGAAGAGGAGGCACAGCTTCGATTCATTCAGGATCATCACTGTGACGAGGTTCAGGGCAACCTGATCAGCCTGCCGCTACAGCGCAAAGAGGCAACCAATCTGCTGAACAATCAGTCCAAGATCAGGCGCCTGATCAAAGACTACAGAGTTGCAGATATCGGCCTTGCCGCCGTCACAACTACTGGCGAGAACACGGTGATTACCGGCGTACTCAACAGCTTTCCAACCGATGGCGAATCCGACAGAGTAGCCGCCAAATCAGCCTGAGTCGCAGGGTAGACACAATCTGCCGCAAATGTTAACTGGCAAGCGCTGCCCGCTTGCGGCAGACTGTAGCCCTGTCGAGTACTATGGATAGTGACCGGCACACTTGACGCACGGCAGCCTTATGTCGAGTCGACACAAGCACAACACTATGCCCAGAAAACCAGCCACCCATCGCGCCTCACCGCTCTTGCGGCTCTCGCTGTTAGTTAATCTGCTCGGTATCGGGCTACTTGTCGCACTGGTTTGGCAACTTCAGTCACTCTACAGTGACTATCGCTATCATCGCACGCTCGCTCAGGGCAGCAGTGCTGCAAGCTCTGCAGCGGCCACAGCCAGCGAAGATGTCACGGTTATCCTGCTGGGTGATTCACGGGTGTCCGAATGGCGCCCGGCACCTGAAATTGATGGCCATCGTATCGTCAATGCCGGCGTGGGTGGCGAAAGCACGGTTGAAATCCAGCGCCGGCTCGAAACTGATGTTCTGCGGCTGCAACCGGATGTCGTGGTGATTCAGGCCGGCATCAACGATCTCACCGCCGCGTCCACCCGCGGCATGCATGATCCGGCGGTGATTCGCGAAAGGCTTATCAGCAATCTGGGCGCTATCGTCAGCACATTGGCCGAAAACGATATACGAGTGGTGATGTCACCGATTATTCCGGCCCAGCGCCTGAATCTGCCAAGACAAATCTTCTGGACCGGTGACCTCGATGCATCAGTTACCCATGCCAACCACATGCTGCGCGGGCTGGCTCGGGACACCGGCACCAGCTGGTTCGATATCAATCAATGGGTGACCAATTCGAAGCGACAGCCGATACCGTCGCTCTATAGCGATACCCTGCACCTCAACAACACCGCGTACCGCAAGCTCAACGAGGCGCTGGCGACGCACCTCAATGCCATGGGATTGCTTTAACCGGGCGGCAAAATATCCACCGCCCGATCGAGGCTGTTGTCAGGCGTTAACGTCAACCACGACACGGCCCTTTACCTGACCCTTTAGAATTGCCGCACCGAGCTCCGGCAAATCTGCCAGCGTCGCGGTTTGAATCATTGATTCGAGACGCGCCATCGGCAGATCGGCACGCACTCGCTGCCAGGCACGCAGTCGATTCTCGTAAGGCTGCATAACCGAATCGATACCCAGCAAGTTCACCCCGCGCAACAGAAACGGTACGACGGTGGCCGGCAATTTCGCGCCACCTGCCAGCCCCACCGCGGCGGCTGAAGCGCCGTATTGCAGCTGACCCAGCACGCGCGCAAGCATTTCCCCGCCCACCGCATCGATGCAACCTGCCCACAACTCCTTCTCCAGCGGACGCTTGACTGTTTCGTTGAGCTCCTCGCGCGCGACGATCTGGCTGGCGCCGAGTGACTTCAGATAATCCGCGGTTTCAGGTCGGCCGGTGACCGCGGCCACTTCATGGCCCAGCGCAGCCAGAATCGCTGTCGCAACGGAACCCACACCGCCCGCTGCACCAGTCACCAGCACGGGCCCGTTGCCCGTCTGCAGGCCATGATCCTCAAGTGCCATAACCGCCAGCATCGCCGTAAAGCCTGCAGTGCCTACCGCCATCGCCTCACGGGTACCAAGACCTTCGGGCAAGGGCACCAGCCAATCGGCCTTCACTCGCGCTTTCTGCGAATAACCGCCCCAGTGACCTTCACCTACGCGCCATCCAGTTAGCACCACCTTGTCGCCCACCTGGTAGCGGTCGCTGTCGCTCTGCTCAACGGTGCCGGCGAAATCAATGCCGGGCACATGCGGATAATTTCGCACCAGCCCGCCACCGGGGCCAACGCACAAGCCATCCTTGTAATTAACGGTGGAATACTCCACCGCCACCGTCACATCGCCCTCGGGCAACTGCTCGAGCGAGATCTCGCGAACTGCTGCCGACGTCTTGCCGTCGTCGTCTTTTTCCACCACCAACGCGTTGAACATTGTTACGCTTCTTCTCTTTGATATGAACAGCCGGCTATTAAATCAGCCGCGCGCCGCCAATACAAACATTTCGCCCTGCCCGGCAGACAACCAAACGGCCATCAACGGAAAACGCCACTATGACTAACCTGACTGTCCGCGCCGCAAGCGCCGCAGACGCAACCATCATCAGCGACTGCAATCGGGCCATGGCACTGGAAACCGAGGGAATGGAACTGCGTGAGGAAGTTATTACGAATGGTGTTAAGCGCTTGCTGGAACGCCCCGAGTACGGGTTTTACGTTATGGCCCAACAAGGCGAGCAGATTGCCGGAACACTCATGGTTACCACCGAGTGGAGCGACTGGCGCGACGGCCTGTTCTGGTGGATTCAAAGTGTTTACGTCATGCCGCAATTTCGGCGCCAGGGCGTGTATCGCGCGATGTACGACTTCATCCGCGAGCGCGCCAGCGAGTACCCGGACGTGCGTGGCTATCGTTTGTATGTCGAGCGCGAAAACACTATCGCCCAAAAGACTTACCAGTTTCTGGGAATGCATGAAACCGACTACTACCTGTACGAGGAACTATTGCCCGACACAAATTTTCTGGTAAGCAAATAGGCGTTCAACAGCCCCGGGGTGCCGCCCGTATTTTGTCGATCAGGCCGCGTCGGCCTGGTCGTCGCTGTGCGAATCGGTCGCATCGTCGCGCGGTGTCGCTCTGCGATCGAACGCCCCCTGCCACTCACTGCCATCCTTCGCGGTAGATTTCTTTGGCGCTGCCGGCTCATTGGCCGATGCGCCGTCCTGCGGCTCATCATCGGCAAATTCGCTCCACAGATCATCTTTTGGATCGCTCAATTGATTCGGCTCGCGGATTATTACAACCGCAGTTATCGACCGGCTTTGCCGGGCACTTGAGCTAATCCGCCGCCGCTTGACAATGCATCAAAACCGGTCTGCCACATGGCGTAATTGCAAATAGTTTAGTCGGCACGCGCAAGCGCTGTTTCAATGTATAACTCGCGCAGCTTGCCCGCGACCGGACCAGGCTTTCCATCACCAACCGTGTGTCCATCAATACTGACCACCGGCCAGACGAAGGTAGTAGCGCTGGTGATGAAGGCTTCCTGTGCGGCACAGGCCTCTGCAATCGTAAACGCACGCTCTTCCAGTTTAATGGATTCGATTTCTGTCAGTCGCAGCACCGACGCGCGCGTGATACCCGGCAAGATTTCGTTGCCCAGCTGGCGGGTGATCAACGTGCCGTTCTGATCGACGATAAATGCATTGTTGGAGCTGCCTTCAGTGACATAGCCATCTTCAACCATCCATGCGTCGTTGGCGCCTGCATCGAGCGCGGCCTGCTTGGCAAGTGACTGGGCAAGCAATGATACCGTTTTGATATCACGGCGCTTCCAGCGAATATCAGGTACTGACACTATCTTGATGCCCTCACTAACCTGCGGTGCATGCAACAGATTTTTTGGCTGGGTAAACATTACAAGTGAAGGCTTGGGGTTAGCTGGAAAAGCAAAATCGCGATCCGCCGCACCTCGACTGACCTGCAAATAAACCGCCCCTTCTTCAAGCGAATTTTGTTCGATCAGCTTTTTTTGCGCTGCGACAATTTCTTCGTCGGTGGCGGGAGATGGCAAATTGAGCTCAGACATGGAACGGCGCAAACGGGCCAGATGCGCTGGGTTATCCAGCAACTTGCCATGCACTACCGTCGACACTTCATAAACGCCGTCTGAAAACAGGAATCCACGATCAAATACCGAGATCTTCGCTTCATCTTCCGGTACGAAAGCACCGTTTACATACACAGTTCTGGTCATATTGTTGTTTTCCGTTTTAACCCCAAAGCTCGGGCGCGGGCGCTGCTACACGATAGTCGCTGTAGTCGAGTGCCGGTTGCCGATCCTCGGCCAGCAGCAGCGGACCGTCGAGATCAACCACCTTTGCGCCCGATGCTACAACGGTGGCTGGCGCCATCGCCAGCGACGTGGCGACCATGCAACCCACCATGACATCAAAGCCTGAATCAACTGCACTCTGGCGCAATTTAAGCGCCTCGGTCAAACCACCGGTTTTGTCCAGCTTGATATTGACCATGTCATAGCGGCCGCGCAGGCCGGTTAAGGTGGCACAGTCGTGACAGGATTCATCGGCACAGATCGGGATCGGCCTGTCAATGTGCTCGAGCGCCTGGTCTTCCCCGGCAGGCAATGGCTGTTCAATCATCGCCACACCCAGCTCTGCTAACTGTGGCACCATTTCATGATACTGGTCTATAGTCCAGCCCTCGTTCGCATCGACGATGATTGTCGCCCCGGGCGCGCCCTGCACGACTGCCGCCACACGCTCAACATCGCCATCACCAGCAAGCTTCATCTTCAACAGCGGTCGCGCGGCGTGAGCAATTGCCGCCTCGTGCATTTTTTCCGGCGCCTCCAGCGACAGTGTATAGGCGGTGATCTCGGCCACGGGCTCAGCCATCCCGGCAAGCGTCCAGACGCGCTCACCAGCCAGCTTGGCGCGCAGATCCCACAGTGCACAATCAATCGCATTGCGCGCCGCACCGGCAGGCAACAACTGTTGCAGCTGCTCGCAGTCGATATCTGTTTGCAACTGGCCACGGATCGACTCGATCGCCTCGATCACGCTCTCGATACTCTCGCCGTAGCGTGCATAGGGCACGCATTCGCCACGCCCGCGCTGACCGTCGCGCACAAGTTCAACCAG
>CAKZSB010000455.1 GCA_937920585.1 uncultured Granulosicoccaceae bacterium
CGCGCTTTCGCAGGGCCAGTAACTGTTTCCAGATCAGTACACGGGCCTGCGGGTCGAGCCCGGTGGTGGGTTCATCCAGCACTACCAGCTCGGGCTTGGCAACCAGTGCACGGGCAATAATCAGGCGCCGTCGCATGCCACCGGAGAGTTGATTCACTCGCGCATCGGCGCGATCGGTGAGCTGCATGAATTCGAGTAACTCGGGCACACGCGCCTGCACTGTCGCGCGATCAGCGCCAAAGTAGCGCCCGTAGACTTCCAGATTCATTCGCACTGAAAGGTCTGGATCGAGATTGTCATCCTGGGGCACCAGTCCGATGCGGGCCAGTTCGTCTCGTGACAGATTGCGCGCGTCACAACCGAGTACCTGCAGCTCACCTTCGCTCACGGTGGACAAGCCCATCAGCATGCGCATGGTCGTGGTTTTACCCGCACCGTTGGGGCCGAGCAAGCCGATGCATTTGCCCCGTGGAACCTGGAACGAAATTCCGTCTACCGCGGTAAAATCGCCGAACTGCTTGCGCAATGCCTTTGCGCTGACAACCGGCTTGTCACTTTCAGTGGCGTCGTTGGCCTTTGCATTTCGTTCGTCGACCATGAGGAGATTTCGCCTGAATCGAGAGGAGTGATTGCGTTAGCCCGGATATTTCATCAGCTTGCGAGAAAGTCGGCCGTCTGGTGAATGATTCAGGTTAAGGCTGGTAGTCTACTGCAAGCGGTGCAAGGGTCCAATGTGTTGTTAATCTGTGCTCGCCGTATTGCCTGGCCACGATATCGCGGGCTTTGGCACAAACTTAATCACTGATTCGTTCAATGCTTTGTGGTTATCGTCGGCCAGTGCGGCATCAATTGCCTTTCGCAGATCAACGGCACTGGCGTCTTCGAAGTGGCTGGCCTGTGCCGGGCTAACCATCGATTCGAAAATTGTATTGTACGATTGCAGGCCACGCTGCAGCGTATCGGAATAACCTTTTCGTAGCCGTGGCAATTCCGCCAGCACCAAAGCGTATTGCGGCCTGGCGGGCATTGCCGTGGTGAGTGCACTGAGCCATTTTTCTATCGCCTGCTGCTCGTACTGATAACGCAACGATCGGCGCCGCCAGCGTTTTAACGCGGCGGTTGTGCGCAACAGCCAATAGCCCCAGGCAGCGTTGGAGGGTATGCGTCGGCCGCTGCCAAGTAGCGGAAATGATTTACCGGCTGATACTCGTTTAACCATTCGCCTGCCAATGCTTACCGGCAGCATGTCGGCAATTTCCTCGGCACGCGGTTTGAGGTATTCGGTTATTCGCACCAGTTGTGCATCGCTTGCCCCGCATTGCGCCCGTACGTCGGCAAAGCGTTGCGGCTGCGTTTTCAGGTCTGCCACCCGCGCAATGTCTTCGTAACTCATCCAGTTGGCCAGGCGCCGTGCAGCTTCCTGCAAAACCGGCTGATGCGCTTCGGTGTCGACAGACTGTAGCCGTCCCATGCGCTCGCGATACAGCGTTGCATATTTTGCATCCTGGTAGTCGGTGAGCCGCTGCGTGGCAAGCTCGATTAACAGCGGCAATGAATCGGGTGTCGCAGCATCGGCTGCCGGGTGTGTGTCTGCGGAAGCGTTTTTACTTTTAGCGGGCATAGTGTGGCCGATTGCCGATACCGCGGCATCAAAGCCCCGCACGCTGGCCGCGGCGGCGCTGCTCGTTTCAAGCATTGCTCGCGAGACTGATATATCCCATGGCAGCGCGCCACTGCCTGCCAGCGCGCCATAGAGGGTGGCGCTAATAAAGGTACCGTTGTCTTGCGCCAGTTGCTGCAGATCGATTAAGTGACAGTGTCGGCTGAGCGCCTGTGCCGCAGATTCAATGGACTCTGTGTTGTAACGTCCATCACCCGGTTTGATTTTTTCAGCCGTGGCGTAAACCCGGTTGTGAGAGGCGATCAGCAAGGTGCGATCTGGTGATACATAGCCGGCTTCAAGTACGCGGGCGGCCTCCACCAACTCGCTGCTTAATACTATATCCACACGGCCGGGCAGTGGAACCAGGTTAAATACGGTCGAGGTATCGGCTTCGCTTAGTTCAATGTAGTAACTGGTGGAGCCGGTGCGTTGCGCGACACCGGGCACCGAGGTGGCCTGTACCTGCAAGCCACTGGCGCGCGCGGCCGACACGATCCAGTTCATCAGCGTGCCGCCGCCTTCACCACCTAGCGCGGTAATTAGAATTCGTAGCGGTTCGATCGATTCGGTCGTCGCGACGGTTCGGTCGCTGGTGCTACTCATGCGATCGCACCGGCGGTCAGCCAGCGATTGCAACGCGCTTTGAATCGATCCCACCAGTTTGGGTTGCTGATTATCTCGGCGCGCCAGAATGAAGGGCAGAGTGTTGCTGCATGGGCGACTTCGCCGCACAAGCCACAGCCAACGCATCCATTAGTCACATGCGCAACGGGATCGGTTTTGAGCGGGTCGGCGGATGATTTGACCGTGAGTGTCGGGCAACCAGACAGGCGCATACAGGAGTGATCACCCGTGCAGGTGCTCTCATCAATGCCAAATCGTGTGCGCACCACGCGCGCGCCTGCCTGTAGTGCGCGGGTCCGCACCGGGCGCACGCGACGCTGGCGCTCAAGCTGGCATTCGCCTTCGGCGACAATGACCTTCAGGCCCTTAAATTTTGAGCTGAAAGCGTCCTGCAGTGTGCGGCGCATTTTGTCAACGCGGTAAGTGTGCACTGTGCGCAGCCATTTCACACCGACACCTTTTAGCGCATCTTCTATCGTGTGCTCACCGTGGGTGGCACTTTTTTCAGCGGCGGCGAGTTTCAGGCGGCTGTCGGGAGATGAGAGCAACTCCTGCGTGCCAGTGGCCGAGGTGTAGCCGTTTTTCATGATCACCAGTACGCCGTTGCCACCATTCAGCAACCGCGATGTCACGCCGGATAGAAGGCCATTGTGCCAGAATCCGCCATCTCCCATTACTGCCAGGGGTGGTCGTTTCTGAAAGCTTGCAACACTCGCGTTGGAGGCCAGGCTCATGCCGTAGCCCAGAATTGAATTGCCAAAATTAAACGGTGCGAAGGTCGCAAAAGAATGGCAACCGATATCGGCTGAATAGTGCACTTTGCCAATGTCTTTTTCCGCTAATTTGAGTGCGGCGAAGAAAGGGCGCTCCGGGCAGCCGGTACAAAACGTGGGAGGGCGTGGCGGTACCGGTGCGCCGAGCAATTGTCCCGCCTGTTTTTTAAGCGCTGCAACTTCTGCTGCATAGGCTTCGCCCGCGTGCAGGTTCCCTGCGGCCGGTAAATGTTGTTTAACAAACCGGGATAAACCGTCAATGAGTATTTCGGAACGATACTCGCCCACCATGGGCAAAACATCCTTACCCGCCAGTTTCGTTTGAATATCACTGCGGCGAAGAATCGAGCCAATTTCATGCTCCAGGTACTCTGGTTGTCCCTCCTCAACCACCAGTACCGCCGATTTGCCCTTGGCAAATTCAGCGATCTGTTCCGGCACCAGCGGGTAAACAACGTTTAGCACCAGCAAGGGAATATCACAGTCGCCATTGGCGTCTGCCAGTTTCAGCTCCAGCAGTGCACGCAGCAGTGCGTTGTAAATTCCGCCCTGCACAATAATACCGATTTCGCGATGGCGGCCTTCGAACAACTCGTTCAGTCTCTCGCGCAAAATAAACGCCCGTGCTGCAGGCATACGCTGCTCGTACTTGCGTTTTTCGTGGCCAAAGGTGACCGGTGGGTGGGCCAGTTGTTCATAGTTGTGAGGCGCCGGATCATCCAGCAGCTGCTGCATAGATACATCAGGTGCGATGTTGTCGCGTGCGGTGAAGCTGCCCTGCAGATGACATGTGCGAATTCGTAGCTCCATCATCACCGGTGTGTTGGAGGCTTCGGATAACTCGAACGCCTTTTCGGTGCAATGGACGATGGTCTCCAGATGTGGCCGCGGATCCAGCAGCCAGATTGCCGATTTCATCGCATAGGCGTGGGTGCGCTCCTGAATGACGCTGGCGCCCTCGCCGTAATCCTCGCCAATGACGATCAGCGTGCCGCCGGTGACGCCCGGGGAAGAAAGATTCGACAGTGCATCAGCGGCGACGTTGGTACCCACGATTGATTTCCAGGTAACCGCACCGCGCACCGGATACATGATAGACGCGCCGAGCATGGCCGCTGCCGATGCCTCGTTGGTGCAGGGCTCCACATGCACGCCCAGCTCTGCCATCTGCGGTGCCGCCTGCACCATCACATCGATAAGGTGTGATACCGGCGCGCCCTGATAACCACCCACATAAGACACGCCGGACTGCAGCAATGCCTTGGTAACCGCGAGAATGCCCTCGCCGTAAAAGGTGTCGCCATCACCCAGGCGCAGGCTTTCTATTTCTTTGGCGAATGATCGTTCCACGGCGGCTCCTGATGCTGGTAACCGGTTTAGGGAGCGGTTCTACCAGCAGCATGATGGTGAGGCAAAGCGCGTAACGGCGCTTAGGGTTTGGACCGCTAATCTCTACAACGATGCGGCTCTTAAACACCATAGTACGCTAGCGCAGTGGCGAGAATGTTGTCAATTGGCCTGGCTGCAGCCCTGCGTGCTTCAATACACTGGGTGAGCTCGCGCCCACCAGGGTTCCCGGCGGGCAAGGCGCGATTGGCTCATTAGTAATATCCAAGGCGATAGCATTGGCGGAATCAAAAGAAGCCGGCTGGCGTGCGATCATTGGATCATCATCGATCATGTCGCTGGCACTGCTCGGAGACGCATTGCTGTATGCCGTGCTGCCAGCCTATGCGGAGAGCTTTGGTCTGACGCTGCCGTGGGTGGGTGTGATGTTGTCGGCCAACAGAATTATTCGCGTGTTCGCGTATGGAATAATCGCGCGATTGACACGCAGAGTCGGCATCCGCCGAATGTGCATTGCCGCCGCAATTGTCGCGACGCTGTCAACGGCACTTTACGGTGTCAGCCAGGGGCCGGCGCTTATGTTATTGGCGAGAATTCTCTGGGGCCTTACCTATGCGACCCTGGTGCTGGTGACGCTCTCCTATGCGATGGAGTCGCACAAGAGTATTGGTACCAGAGTCGGGGTTGGCCAGGCGATTCAACGAGTGGGGCCGATACTGGCATTGCCGGGCGGCGCCTGGCTGGTGGGTCAGCTGGGCCCCAATTCGGTGTTTCTGATACTCGCGATTCCCACAGCGCTTGCGATAGTCATCGCCATAAAGCTACCTAAAACCATTGATCCGGAGGCCAAACGCAGCAAGCCGACATCACTTGCCAGGCCCGCGCCGATCGATGTGCTTTTTTTCCTGCAAGGATACGGTGTGGACGGCGTGTTTGCCGTATCGATTACTCTGATCTTCGCGCGCGAGGCTTCGCTGTCGCAAGCGGTATTAAGTGGCAGTGCCTTACTGGCGATGCGCCACTTTGGCGAGGCCATCGCGGCGCCAACGTTTGGCTGGCTGGCCGATCGCTTTGGCGCGCGGCATGTGTTTGTTATGGCAGCGGTGCTGACCATGTTCGGGTTTGTCGGTGTAGCGCTGGGATTTACCGTGGCCGGCGCATTGGTGATGTTGCTTTTTCGTGGGGCGCTCGCCTCGGTGGGGCCGACCGTAATCGCACAATCATTGTCGGCAGACGAAGACGCCATAGGCCCGCTTGCGCGTATGCAGGCATGGCGTGACATAGGCGCTTCATGCGGTCCGCTGGCAACCGGTTTCCTGCTCACGGTGCTGTCTGCCGAAGCGCAACACGCCATGGTAGCCGTGGCCATGGTCGCCGGGCTGTTTTACTGGATTGTGAGCAAGTAGGCGCTATCCTCGGAGTTTCGCCGCTCAATTTGGCCTGTTACTATGCGGGCACCTCAACCTTGCACACAACGTAAAGTCGAAAATGTCCAACGCCAATATCAAAGTAAAGTCCGTCGTCTATCACCTGCGCGGCGTCGCACCGTCACCTGGTCGCACCGATATCACCACGCGGGATGTATCTGCCGTCACCGACGAGCCCGTCGAGCGCGGCGGCTCCAACACCGCGCCATCGCCGACAGAAACCCTGATGGCGGCGTTAATAGGCTGTACCAATACCATTGTTACCAAGATTGCCAAATCGATGGACCTGACATTCACCGTGAACGAAATCCTCTGTGAGGCGGAATTCGATCGGCGCGGCGTGTTGCTCGACGAGCGAGTCGAGGTGCCTTTCCCCACCGTTAAGCTTATTCTCGATGTAAACACCAATGCGACAGACGAACAGCTTGAAACCATTCGGGAAAGGTTGCCCCGTTTTTGCCCGGTATCCATGGTGATGCGCCAGTCAGGCACTAACGTTATAGAAGAGTGGAAGGTCACCAAAGTCTGATCGGAGCAGGGCCAGGCTGCTGCCTGCATCTGAGTGTGCAGCGCATTCGCGGTTGCAAATCGCGCGCAACGTGTGTGATTCAATGCCAGCCCAGGCGCAAGACAAGCCACAAAGCTTGCGGTGTGAAAAGCGAGCGTCTATTCTGCGCGCACCATGTTGTTCATGGCCTTCAGGAGGCACGGTGGTCCGTCCGTTTGCAAGTTTACTTTGCGTTGTATGTTTCGCTGCTCAATCGTCCAGTACATTCGCCAGTACTTTCCCGGCATTGGAAGTTTTTCCATCGCTGACATCGAACAAGGTTATCCGGCTTGCGCAGCTCGAGGAGACCGTGATCGATCTTGATCCGCCGCAGGTAGATCACATTCCGTCCGAGGCCGGTATCGCCGGTGAAACTCAGTCGATCAGTGTCAGGGCGGTTGATGCCCAGGGGATATCGAGCGTCACGCTGATGCACAGAGCTGATTCAGCCGGCGAATACGAAAGCGTATTGATGCGGCGCGTGGCGGGATCCGATAATTTCATTGCCGCGATCGATTCGGCGCGTGAGCAACGCGTGGTTGAGTACTATTTCCTGGTGATCGATACCGGGGGCAATAAAGTGTTGAGCGGCTTTCCCTACAAGCCGTTTGCCAGAGCGCTGATTTCGCGCCCATCGGTTGAGCCACTGCCAGGCAACGGCACGCCCGTTGGTGGCGAGGCGCCGGCACAAACTGCAAAAAGTACCAATGTGGGCAATGTATCGCCCAATACGGGCAATGGTGGTTCTACCGGCAGAGTTGTGCTGTGGGCTGTGTTGGGGCTGGTGGTGCTGGGTGCGCTGGCTTCGGCTGGTGGTGGCGATTCAGGTTCGCCTGCCACAGATACCGTGCCCGTTATACTCGATATCCCGCTGCCCTGAATATTTTTACGTGGCCTGCCAGTGCGCCGCTGCAGGTGTGATACCTGCACAGCGCGTAGCCTGCACATAAAGGGCAATACCGTATCCCGATTTTAGGGTGTAACGGCTACTCTGAATCCTGTGTAGAAATAAAATCGGTCGCCTGTGTCACGTGATCTGACAGCCGATCGAATTCGGTCTGGCGGATCTGTCCAGGAGCCGCCGCGAATGGCGTAACCGACATTGTCCGGAAAGTCCTCGCAACTCAATTCGCCGCCACTATACAGAATGGAAAAAGTGCTGCAGGTCCATTCACCCTGGTTGCCGTGCATGTCGTGAATGCCCCAGGGATTTGCCGGGTATGAGCCCACCGGGACTGACTGGCTTGGGCGTGCGCCAGGCGTGGAACCGTTGTAACTGACACTGGCATTGAAATTGGCCTGTTGTTCACTAATTGTTGCGCCGGTGCTGAACGCTGTTGTGGTTCCGGCTCGTGCGGCGTATTCCCATTCGGCTTCGGTTGGCAATCGGTATTGCCGGCCGGTCTGTGCCGTCAGCCAGTCGGTATAGGCGATGGCATCGAACCAGCTTACGTTCGTTACTGGCAGCGATCCTCGTCCCCAGTCCACATCGTCGGGAAGAGGCCGGTCGGTTAATGTGGCGAACTGATCGTATTGCTCAAACGTTACTTCGAATTTGCCGATGCTGTAGTCGTTAACGCATACGTCGTGGGGGATTTCCGAGGCCTGCCTTTCAGGTTCGGATTCGGGGCTGCCCATCGTAAAACATCCGCCGGTCACTGCAACCACCTCGGGTTCGTTGATCACCAGCTGCCCTGAGTCTGAGACCAGCGGGTCGGTGTTGTTCAGTCTCTCGGCAAGATTTGAAATCGTATCACTATCGAAGTCGAAACCGGTGCCGGTGGTGATGTAGTCAGATCCCACTGTTACAGTGGTTGTCTCTGCGCCGGTGTTGAAGCTATGGGTTTGTTGCGCGAGCACTAACCGTTGCTGCTGGTAGGTTTCAATCCAGGTGATTTGTATTGTGGCAGACGCTGATGCCGGTGCATTAAGCGTAACGCGCCATGAATCGTTTGCGCCCTGGCCGAAAAACCTTGTAGGCGGGCTGTTGTTCAATGATATTTCCAGCGATAGCTGAGCACCGTCCAATGCTGCGATGTTTCTAATCGGGGCGGGAACGGGTAGCAACACGGACGACTCGGACTCATCGCCACCGCAGGCAGAGACAATAGCGGTTACAGCTGCGATTGTGGCAACAGTGGCCAGCGAGTGTGGTTTTAGTTCAGGCATGGGTGCTATCACGGCTATCTGCGTATTGTGGCGGTGCGGTCATTGGCGTTGTACAGCTTACCATTGGATTTTTGACCACCCTTGCTGCGTTCGTTTCAGCGACAGATGAATCTTCGCATAGCTGCTGGGCGGGTAGGTCAGATTTCCGTTCGGGAGCCGCATGTTATCGAGCTGAAGTGTCGCATTGACAAACCTGCTGCCGTCATCAATTGACAGGCCCGTAACACTGGCGTTTATTTCGATGTAGCGCTCGAACAGGGCACTAAAAAGTGCATCCCGATTGGTGCCGGTCGTCAACGACGCGATGGCTTTCGAGTTTCGCAGCTCAATTGCCTGCAACAGCTGCTCGAACTGAGCATTGGCATTGTCTATGTCAGTCTCGCGGATGGCGGCGGCGCGTCGCTGCTCCTGACTTTCTATTTTCCTGGCAAGTCGATTGAGCGAATCTTCATTCATGCCGAAGCTTCGAGCTAAATCCACCTCGGCACTGGCCAGGGCGAGATCGCCGCTTGCAAGGTGATGGCTGGCGTTGGCCAGATGTAGCTGAAAACTTTTTTCAGTCAGCAGTTGTTTTTCGGTTTCAATTGAAGCTCGCTCACGTGCATTCATCAAACCCGTGCTAACAGCTTTAAATCTTTGTTCCCTGAATCCGAATCGGCTTGCCTCGGTGATCAGTGCCTGCAGTTCCGGTATTTGTTGTGCCAACAGCGCGAGCTCGGCTTTATCAAGAAGATCGTGGTAGTTGCGAAGCTTTGATGCGTCGGCATTCAGTTGTGCAAGTCGCGTGTCGGTAAGCTGGCGTGAGTTGAGTTCTGCCAGTATTGTCTCGGCATCGTCGATCTGGTGGTTTTCCAAAAGGCGATCGGCCTCGCTAAGAAGTTGTTGGAAGTTATCTGCTGCAGTACTTATTGGTGCGGCGGGCCTGGCTGCTGTGGTGCTCGCGGATGGTGGAGTGATCCAGTAAAAACCCACCACGCAGGCCAGCCCGATAACACCCAGTGCCCGGGTGCTGGCCAGCCAGGCCGATTTTTGTTTGGCCGGTTGCCTGCGCTCGTGGTACCGGGTATTGATCGTTCTGCCACGCGGTATGGCGGTGCCATAGTCGCGATGCCGGGTATCGGCAGTGAGTCTCCGTGCAGAGTCGCTCGGCATGATGTTGTCATCGCGATGATGCATGCGCGATTGCAGGTGCCAGTAGCCTGCGGGCGAGCCGTTGCGAAAATAGTTGTACGAGGCATTCAGGAGTGCCACCATCAGCACGCCTGCACAGGAAAATACCCACGCATCCATTCCGACATAAACAGACAACAGGCACCCCGCAGCGGCCGTCAGCATCATTACCGGGTAGACCGGATCGGACAGCGCCTGTGGTGGCTGACTGGTGATTGCATCTCTGATCAGTCCGCCGCCGATTCCGGTGAGAATCCCCATCGCGAATGCGATATGCAGTGGCTGGCCATGTTGCAGTGTCACGTGCAGCCCCAGCGCGACAAACACGGCCAGTGATAGGCTATCGAGTAGATAGAACCACAAGCGATTGGTGTTGAGTCGCAGCAGGTAGGAGGCTGCTACAACGGTTGTCACCACCAGCAGATAAGCGCTGGATTTCATCCAGAACAAATCCGGGCTTTGCAGTAACACCGAGCGCACCGTACCGCCACCGACAGCGGTTAAAAACGAAATGTAGAAAACCCCGAGGAAATGGAAGCCTTGTCTTTTTGCAGCTACTGAGCCGGTGTAGGCGAATACCGCAGTCCCGATGAGGTCGAGGGTAAAAAATACGTCCATACTAAGGCTGCAGTGCCACGCTGATCGAGGTTTAGAGCCTGCCAGTATAGCTGAAGTCCCGGCAGAATCCGGTGAACTCACGGGCCCGATTGGCAGGGTGTGAGTTGTTAGCCGGATTTTGCGAGCCTGGAGTCATGATTAGCACTTTTGTCGGGTTTCATCAGTCAGTACGATGTCAGCTTCGGCGCCGATATTCACGCCCGGGGAGGATGGCGTTACTGGCAGGCACGGGTGGTTCAGCTGTTGGGTTCTGGCGCGGTTTTTTGTAACATCCGGGCAACAAACCGGCGAGGTAATTCTATGCACGACGTATTAGCGGCAATGCCGGGCAAGCGGGGTGTCGCTGTGCTCGTGGCTATCGTGCTGTTGCTGATTGTTGGTGCCGTTCGCGCAGCAGATTCGGCTCACCTGCGCCTGATCGATACACTCGACAGACCCGCCGATGGCTATTGCCTCGATGTTCCGGGCACGCCCGGCAATCTGCGAACCGATCTGCCGCTGTTTGTGCACAACTGCAAGCCGCGTCTCACCAGCGATAGTGCTGTCGTTTACGAATCCGGCCTGATCCGTTTCATCGAGCTTGACTTATGCGTGACCGTAGCCGGCATAAACTCGCAGGCACTGCCTGGTGCCGCAGTGCTCCTGCGCCAGTGTGGTGAGAATACGGCGTTCATGGAGGCTGCCAAGCTGCAGCGTTTTCAGTTGAGCAAGGAGGGCTTTCTTGAACTCGATGGCAGTGGCCTGTGTCTGACGGTTGGGCCGCGATCAGCGGCGACCTACTCGGCTGCGGATCGCTGGCGGCCCCTGTTTGTGGACGATTGCGCAGCGGTGGAGCCTGGCCGGGTGCGCTGGATGTTCAATGTGCCGGAGTGAGTCCGGTGTTTGAATGCAAAGCCGCCCAACACAGCGTCAGTGGTCTGTTCGAGTAATAGACTCGATGCGACCATATCTTGTTGCTCACCCGCGCGGCCTTCAGACGCATCAAATGCAATAGATTTCCGTTGCGCACTATTTCCGCACATATGAAAAATCTTGTCCCTAATTTTCGGAGTCTTTGATGTCCAAACTTGAAGTCTATAAAGATCCGCTGGATGTCTCGTTCGAGATGCCAACAGTTCGACTGGTATCAATGGAGCCCAACAAGGAGAAAATGAAGGCGATAAAAAGTCCGGTCTGGCGTCGTATTGTCAGTTGGTCTTTGGCAACACGAAACAGAAAATTCGTGCTGGATCGTTGTTTTAAAGTCAAGGTTGACAGATTTCCCGATGCGCGACTAAACGGTGAGTTAATCGTGCCTGCGCAACTCAACGGTAAAACCATTCAGTTCGACGGCGCTTCAATTCCACTGCCCTGGTTCGTCGCGGCATTGAGCGGGAACGCCTTGCGTCCACTGGGCTCTGTATTGATTCCGTCAATCGTGCACGATTATCTTTTCGAAAGTGGCAGTATTGATGTGGGCGGAGAGCCGCAGAAAGTAGACAGGGAGACTGCCGATCAATTGTTTCTGGAAATGTTTCGCACTGTATCGGGAATGCGGGTACTGCCCTGGATTACCTGGGGTGCGGTTCGTGCCGGTGCGATACTCACGCACTATAAAGGTGATAGAGGTGGTGTGACACCGGGGCTGTTGCTGGTCGTGGTCGCAGCCTTGCTGCTTTTCTACCTTTTGTCTCTTTGGAGCAAGACAGCGCTGGTTACTGTGCTGTTTTTACTGTTCGGTGTATGGTTTCTGGATTTGATTATGGGTGTTATCGCAGCGCCTTATCAAGCGGACTAGGCAAGCTGATTAGGCGCATGCTGCAAGCATTTGAATAGAGCCGACCGCTGTCCGGGTGTGGTCGGTCACAGTACCTCGACGACATCACCCGGTGCGATAGAGCCACCTTCGATCACTTCGGCATAGATACCCATGTCTTTGTGGCCATAGTGTTCCTGCAGGAGTGCTGGCGTGTCCAGGTCGCGCTCGCCGGTGATTAGGTTTACCTTAGTCGCAGGGCAGCGCTTCGTTCGCATAACTACTTTGAGTTTTGCGCTGCCTATGGCAATTTGCTGTCCCACGGTCTCCAGTTCCGAAAACGGCGCCAAGCCGGATATATGGATATTGCCGCGAAATCTTTTTGGATCGATGGCGTGACCGATCGTTTTTGAAAACGCCTCAACGCTGTCCAGGTTAATGATTGAAACGGCATTCATCAACTCGGTTGACACAACAGATACATCAGTGAATCGGTGTGGCGATGCCTCGAATAATTGTGGTGATTCGTCATCGGGTAAATCCAGATACAACTGTAGAAACTGGCTGGCCTGCTGCTGGCCGTCAGCGGTTGTGATATCAAACTCGCCGCTGGTCTCCTGAGTGGCGATCGACAGCACGCCGGTGTTATCGTCGAAGGAAGTATTCAGCAGTGCCAGCGCAGCATCTCGCGCGAGCATATAGAACTTTGATTTTGGCAACGGTTTGGGGTTTGCAGGGTCAAAACCGCTGTTCGGGCGGGCAAAACCAAACAGGCGATCACACGGGAATCCCTTGCCGGTTTCCAGTTGAACGCTTTCAAGCGTCTGACCGCTCATACCCTTGACCGGATAGCGGGTCAGTGCATTAATGGTTATTGTCATGTGGTCTTTGGCCTCGGGCGATACGCTTTGCTGGTGCCTGGGTGGTTGCAGTTGTGGCGGCGCAGGATCATCACGATTGTGAATAGCCCGAGGAATTCTACCGCTTTTATCTGTTTGAAAATCACCTTTTGCAAAAACTTATGGTATGTCGGTACATGATAACAAGGCTTCTAACTATCCTCAGGTGCATTCAGTTCCAGGACATGTATCCGCTGGAGTGATTTGGCAGGCTATTGAATCGACGTTGCCGATTTTTGTCACTTTAGTGTCCTCAAGGTATGACTGTTTTAAAAGCTTTTCACCAGCAATGTCAGTGCAGAAATAGTGGCCAGCCCGAGCGCCCATGGCCGGATTGATCCACGCTCAACACGTTTTGCCAGTGGCCGTGCAAGGAATAAGCTTAGCGGTACCAGTGGTGCGAGTGATGCGGCGAACGCGATTTGTGGTGCGCGGATCAATCCAACAACGGCGAGCGCGATTATTGATACCACCATACCAAAACCAAAGAACGCGTTTTGCGTAGCGGCAGATCGCCGCGCTTCAACTCTGGAAAAAAGGATCGCCATCGGTGGCGCGCCAATGCCCGTGAGCGTACCCATGATTCCCGCAGTAAAACCGGCGCCCGCCAGTGATGCCGGCGTAATAGCCAGGCTAAAGCCCGCCACACTCAGTGCCACCGCCAGCAATACAATACAGGCGACCACCACTGGCAAAGCTGGTGAGCCCACGACCATCGTGGCCACCGATGCTGCCAACACACCGCCCACCAGGCGACCGGCAAACCCTGGTGCCAGATCCTTGATAACAATCGCATCGCGCGCGCCCATAATCGATCCGAGTCCAACCACCAGGCCCAGCAACAACACCGTTCCAGGAACCCAGTCAGGTGCCGCAAGCGTCATGATCGGCGCCAGTATCATTCCATAGCCCGCGCCGGAGAGCCGTTGAAGTGTGGTGCCAACGAGAACCGCGGCAGCGCAGGCAAGCCACGG
>CAKZSB010000456.1 GCA_937920585.1 uncultured Granulosicoccaceae bacterium
CCTCGCCGACCGGTTTGGTGGTAAAAAACGGATCGAAAATTCGCGCCAGCGCATCCGCCGGTATCCCCGGGCCTGAATCGCGCACCAGCACTACGGCCATGTCCCCCTCAACAGCCGTGCTGATCCGCATATCGCCTTTGCCCCCCATCGCCTGGGCACCGTTTTTTATCAGATTCAGCAAGACCTGTTGAATCAAGCCAGGCTGACACACCACTGCTGGCAATTCCCCCAGATCGAGCTCAACCTCGATACCGTATTTAACTTCGTTACGCAGTATCTGCAGCGTCGCCTCGATGCTGGCATTCATATCCATCGCCTCTGCCTCAACCGAATCCTTACGGGCAAATTGATTGAGATTGAGAATAATCTCCCGCACCCTCACCAGCCCGCTTTTGGATTCACTCACCAGCGCGCGCACATCCTCCATCACATAGTCCATATCCAGGTCCGCCCCCATTTCATCAATCTGCTGGCGCAGGTCACTGGCCACCGAAACATCTGCCTGATCAATCATCGCCACAAACTTGCCGTGCAGATCCAGCATTTTCGTCATGCTGTCGACGTAGTCGTTCAGGGGATTAAAATTACCCATCACATAGGCTACCGGATTGTTGATCTCATGTGCGATTCCAGCGGCGAGCTGGCCGATTGAAGCCAGCTTTTCAGAGTGATACAAGGCGTTCTTCGCGGAGCTTAATTCTTCAAGTGTGAATTTCAGGCGCTTGTATTGCCGTTTCAATTGCTTGTCCGCCTGCTTGCGCTCAAACAGCAGGCTGAATTGTTCACTCGATTTTTCTATCAACCGAACCAGATCCACCGATACCATTTCAAGGCCCCGAGCCGGCAGCCAGCATTCCACCAGGCACATAGTGCGTCCAAAGCTGCGCAGCGGGTAAATAAAGCGACCGGATATATCGCACCCCAGTCTCGCAGCAGCCGCCAGGTGCTCCGGATCGTCGGGCTGTATTTGTAATTGCAATCGCGCCTCGTCCACGACCTGCAGCAGTTTAGGGCACTGCGGTGCCTGGTTTTCGGCAAGCCATTCAGTGGCGTCAACACCCTCGCATTCATAGGTCACGCTACTGCGGCGCAAGGTGCCATCGCGTCGCACCATAATCACGTTTACGATAGCAGCGCCAGTGAGCTGCCCGGTTGAACGCGCAAGCTCTGCCAGACAATCACTCAGCTTCATTTCCAGCCTGGAAAAACGCGCTATCGCTGTCAACAGGCTCGTTTCAGCCTGATGCCGCGAATGGGTTCCACAGATCAGTGCATGGGTCTGCAATTCCGCCAGCAACTGCGACAGCAATCGATCCGCAAGATCGGCCCCCGGATGCAATACCGCGTTAACCCCCAGGTCGGCAACGAGGCTTGCCCCTGCCAGTGATTGCTCCTGCGCACAGACGACGATGCGAACCGTTTTATCGTGCATGACATTGCGAATGGAGTCGGCGAGCTTTTCAAACGGCGCAAGATCTGCAGCACACAGATCAACTGCCAGCACAGCTACATCAGGGTGTTTGCGAAAATACTTGAGTGCCTTTTTGGTATTGGGCACTGTGGCGAGGTTGATTTCGCCGGCATTCGCCAGCGATTCAAACGCTTGCTGCCACGGCGAATCACCGCTGCCGACATAGACGACAGTCTGTTGAGTGGACATTGGTCGATTTTCCGTTTCCGACAAGTCCGGGTGATCGGCTGGGCCCTGCATTTCTACAGTTTCAGCGTCACTGACCGAAACCCCGACCAAGGCCAACAGGATCGCAGGGAGCACTATGACCATTCGCCTGGTGTACTACTCACGCGCACTGCGCGATATGTCTTTGCAGGACATTCAAAACATTCTCACCACCGCCCGCGGCAACAATTCCGATCAGGATATCTGCGGCATGCTTTGCTACGAATCGAACTGGTTTCTGCAGGCACTGGAGGGCGACCGGGAAACGGTCAACGAACTGTTTCTGGAAATCGCCGACGACGTTCGCCACGAAGATGTCGTGATCATCAGTTACAGCTACATCGACGAATGCATATTTCCAAACTGGCACATGGGCTACGCGGCCAACAGCGGTGCAGTCACCGACATGCTGAAATCCTTTGGACTGGATCGCTTTGAACCCGAAAAGCTAACGCCCGATCAGGCGCTTGAATTTCTGCAGAATATGTCCGGGCAGCAGCAGTTGGCTGCCTGATATTGTCGTGCACTAGCGTCGGCGGCGAAACTCATTCGCCGGATAGGTACCCATCACTTTCAGCACGCTGCAATAGGCGTTGAGTTCACCGAACGCCTCCATCACCAAAGTGTCGCCTGAGTGCCCTTCAATCTCAGCGTAAAACTGCGCCACTTCGAAATGCTCGTCCGTGATATAACTCTCCAGCTTGGTGATGTTAATGTCACGCTCGGCAAACACGCCCAACGCTTTGTGCAATGCCGCCGGCACACTACGCACGCGAAACACCAGGCTTGTCATGCATGGGCCATCGTTCAACCCCGGTACTCGTTGATCTGCACTGAGGATAATAAAACGCGTCGTGTTGTTGGCGCCATCTTCGACGCGCTTGCGCAGTACCTGTAGTCCCTGGTAGGTCTCGCCGGCAAGCTCTGAGGCAATGGCTGCATGTGCAGGGTCGCCCAGATCGCGAACCTCACGTGCACCACCGGCGGTGTCGGCTACCGCCAGTTGTTTTAAGCTGAGCTCCTGAATCATTCTGCGACATTGTGCGAGTCCCTGCGGATGAGAACGCACATGGGTCAGTTCACTGATGTTGGCACCTGCCAGCCCCAACAGACAATGATGCACGGGTTGATAGTGCTCCCCAACGATGAACAAGGTGGTCTGTGGCAGCAGCACGTGCAGTTCGGCAACCCGGCCTCCCAGCGTGTTCTCGATCGGGATCATCGCGAGGCGGGCATCGCCCTGCTCTACTGCCTCAAACGCCGCTTCAAAAGATTCGCAGGGAACCGGCTCCATCCCGGGATAAACATTGTGGCAAGCCAGGTGCGAATACGCACCTGCCTCACCCTGATAGGCAATTCGATTCTCGGCGTCGGACATTGAAATCAGCTACAGGATAACGGGGGTACGCCATTCAACCGCGACCGGCCGTTTTGCGCAAGTGCCATGGCATGGTTGCCAGGAGCGGAGAAGGGGTCAGCTGGTAAACGATGGCGGATGGAATTATCCGGCCACCCCTTCACTGACACTCAGCACTCAATCGCCCCACAGGGGAAACCCGACGCGTTAGCGAGTGGATACATACTCAACTCAGTTCAGCACACCTGGCCAGGCTGGCTGGCACACAAGCACGAACCTTATGCAACTGACGTGAGCCCGATGCCCATGAGAGCTAAAAATCCAGATCGCTCGCGTTGCAAATAAATTCAACCAGTTCGCTGGCAGCGGCAAAATGGCGGGCGGTGAGCTTTAAGAAGTCTTTTTTCGGCACCGCAGAATGATCCAGATTTAGCACGCCGATAAAGTCTTTTCGCTTTAAATCATCGATCAGCGGATGATCTTTGTCATAGCCTTTCGGGGGGCGCTTGAGTGACTCTCCGGATAAAGCGTAACCTTTGGTGTTGAGTTTTTTCGCAAGCTTGCGCCAGCGCGCCGGGTCATCGTCGATCAGTAGTCGCATTTGCTGCAGTGTCGGACCATCCGGTCGCCAGATGCCAGCGCCAAGAAAAACCTCGTCAGGATCGATATGTAGATAGAACCCCGGGGCATGCACATCTTTGCCTGCGACGTGGCGAAATTGAATGCCAATGTTGGTTTTGTATGGCGTTTTATCTTTCGAAAAGCGGACATCGCGATAGATGCGCATAAGCGAGCCACCCACTTTTTTAGGGCTGGCCAGAAAACTGCCCGAGATTTTGGCAAGATGCGGCGCCATCGCCTCGATGTAGGCCAGTGCCGGCTCTCTCACATCGCTTTCGTAGCGGTGCTTGTTGGCCTCGAACCACTCGCGGTTGTTGTTACCCCTTAGTTCACCCAAAAATTCAAGAGTCTGTTCGCTGAACACAAAATACGCTCCCGGTTAAGGACTGACAGCTGCAGACAGGGTCGATTCGGCCCAAACGCCGGATTTTTCATTGCGCGCGATTGAAGCGGCGGACTGGTAGCGCTCGGCATTGAGTATCTCGCCCAACTCTGCACTCTGCAAGTCGGCCTGCAGTGGACGCGCCGTTCCGGATCGCAGCGCGAGAGAGTTGATATCGCGCTCGTCCGGGTAGACCACACAACGTAGTGACGGGCTGTCCACCGACCGTGGATCGCAATCGATCGACACAATCTCCCCGGCCACTTGACGTTGCAGCCACAAGCGCGATGATTCTGCGAAGGGTTCACCTTCTGCCGGCGCCTGCAAGCCCGCCAGCCGGACATCTACCCGTCTACCATCCACCAGCACCATCTGCAGCGCGTCGCCGGTGACGACCTGCAGTACGCGCCCGATATACGATGGATAGGTTATTTCTTTGACCATTGAGGCGCCATCTGCCGCGCCCGGCCCCGAATAGGGCAGCACCAACAGCATCGCGGCAAGTGCTGCGGCCCGATTTGTTATCGACTTAATTCCTTTCACCACTCAACCTCCGGTTCCGGGGAACATCTCGCCAGATCTCCTGACCACTTTCCTGGCGAGACCGACATGCTAAGGTCAAAATTACCGTAAAGCAATAGTAACACTGTCGATTCGCAACGCGCCCAGACTGCCGGCCTGACAGCAAAGCGCGTTACGACACCTGATGAATTCACCGATCTGATAACTATGCGAGCCATCATCCGCTGCGTTTGAGATTCCACCTAGTGCTTTGACAAGATTAAAAGTTGGGATACAGCGAGTGGATAAGTGGTCAGCGCAAGGCGCGCGATTGAATGATAGTTGTTCTATTGTGAGTGAGCGCAACGCCGCGATGGCCGTTTATACGCTCGCCCGCAGGGGATGGCTTTTGATGTGCCGCACTCCAAGTGTGATAGCTGAACCGGGCCGTAACCGGCACATTAAAGGCCATACTGTATTCCAATTTTTAGTGTTGTCAGAGCACTAGTATAGAAGAGACACCCGATAACGCCGGTTCCCGCCAGGGCCAGCACGATGTCGGCTGACGCTGCGCTCTGCTACATTTGGATAACAGTAATCGAGCCCTGGCAGCATTCGCGGCAGTGGCCGGACACACCCTTATGACACAGAGCCGCCTCCTTGCATAAGCTATTGTTAAATCGGGACATCTACACCGAAGTCATTCTAGACCTGGTGCCCAGAGCGAAACGCTTTTTGTGGATCGTCACGGCAGACCTGAAGGATATGCACGTCGAGACCGAGGCGGGCTTTGAGCCGTTTCTCGCGGTGCTGACCGAACTGGTGGAACGCAACGTCGCCGTGCGGCTTATTCACGCCAAAGAGCCGGGCCCGCGCTTTCGCGAACATTTCGACGACTACCAGGCACTGATCGAAAACGAATTGTTCGAGCGCGTGCTCTGCCCGCGCGTGCA
>CAKZSB010000457.1 GCA_937920585.1 uncultured Granulosicoccaceae bacterium
GGTCGCACGGATGTGGCCCCTATCAGCAGAGTATTGAGCCGCACAGCCATTGCAGCGCGCACCCAGCTGCCTGGCATTGCCGGGCCCAGTGCATGCGCGCGACCCCGCAGTGTGGACAACGAAAAGGAGTCGATTGCCGTATCCGGCATCTCCACCACGGCCTGAGGGCCGAGCCCGGTGGTGACACCATAAACGGGCCAGCGCTCCTCAACGGCGGTTTGCATTAATGTCCATGCGGCCTGAATTTTCGCAGGGCAGGCGGGATCAATTGCAACCGTGCCGCCATTGCCGATCTCACGCAGCGTGGCCGGGGTCAGGCTGTGGCCATTGAGCACAATAGCGTTCATGCGGCTTGCACAGCGCGGTTTGCAATTCGCTCGCGGTAGGCGACGAAAATTCCGGCCGATGCAATGATGCACATACCGGTCACTGCCGCCGCATCGGGCACTTCGCGCCAGAAAACAAAACCCCAGAAGGTCGCGAATATCAGGTAGCAATAATCGAACGGTGCGAGCATGGCCGAATCGGCACTTTGATAGGCCTTGCCCAGGCCGAGATTGGAGAGCGAGTTCAACAGGCCACAGACCAGAATAATGCCCGCCATCCACCACAGCAATGGCTGCCATGCGGTGAAGAGGTAGGGGTTGTATCCGGCCAGTGAGGCTGGCGGTGAATAGATGCTCAGGGCGAGAATGCCTGCGCTGCTGACCATCAGGATACTGAGGTTGCTGCCCAGCACCAGGGCCATCGGCGATTCGTCGCGGCACAGTCGCCGGGTACACAGTACGAACAGTGCGTAAAAAAATCCGGCGCCGACGGGCATCAGAGCGGCGAGGCGAAATGTCTCAGTACCCGGGCGCAGCATCAGCAGCGTGCCGGCAAATCCGGCGATGATGGCAATCCAGCGACGCAGGCCAACTCGCTCGCCCGGCAACAGTGAGCTCAGCGCTGCCACAAACAATGGAAAGGTGTACAGGCCGCCGGCCATTTCGGTCATGGTTAAAAGCGGGGCACTGCCGAAAAACAGCAGCGTGGCGATCACCTGCATGGCACTACGCAGCGCGACCCGGCTGATCCTGCGCGGGCGCAACAGTGCGGGTTCTGCCATCCAGAATACAATCGCAAGCAAGACCGACAAATTCACCAGCGCACGCAGGAACTGGAATTGCCAGATCGTGATATGCACGCTGAGGTATTTTGACAACGCATCCTGCAGCCCGAGCATCATTAGTGAGCCGAGCATCAGGGTGACTGCCAGTGCCGGCTGATCGTGTCCGCTGTGTCTGAAGAATTTGATCAGTGGCTCCACGCGCCGGGGCACGCGATTGCGATCTGCCTGTGGCGCTGTGGTGCAGGCCCCAGGGCGGCAGAGATTCAGTGCATCAGCGAATCGCGAGTGATATAGATGCCATCCTGAAGGCTCTCGAAATATTCGTCAATCTGCGGATGGCGCACCGGCTCGTCGTTATCGTCGGGTAACAGATTCTGCTCCGAGACATAGGCGACGTACTCGGTTTCCTCATTTTCGGCCAGCAAATGGTAGAACGGCTGGTCTTTGCGCGGGCGCACGTGTTCCGGTATCGCGTCGTACCATTCATCGGTGTTATCGAAGGTGGGATCAACATCGAAAATCACCCCGCGAAATGGGTAGACCCGGTGCTTTACAACTTGTCCTATTTGAAATCGTGCGTTTCGAATCATCACTCAACCAGTCGCGGGCGGATACAGGCTACGGCAACATAGGCCAAGCGCCCACGCATTGCAATATTGCTGTACAAAAAAACCCTGCGGCAATCTGGCGCATAATGTCGACGACACGACAACAGCATACCCGGCATGACAAAAAAAATACTCCTCGACTGCGATCCCGGACACGATGACGCGGTGGCGATACTGCTGGCCCTGGCCGCTGAAGAGGTCAGTCTGCAGAGCATCACTGTGGTCGGTGGCAATGTGCCGCTGGCGCTGACCGAGCTCAATACCCGCAAGGTGCTGGCACTGGCCGAGCGCGACGACATCGCCGTTTACGCGGGCTGTCCGCGGCCGATGATTCGACGCATGGTAACTGCCGAAAACGTGCATGGCGAAAGTGGCCTGGACAGCGGCAGCGGCAAGGGGTTGCCCGAGCCTGTTGTGACGCTGGCCGATGGCCATGCGGTGGATGTTATTGTCGATACCGTTCGCAGGCTCGCACCGGGCGAGCTCACACTCGTCGCCACCGGTCCGCTCACCAATGTTGCCATGGCGATGATCAAGGCGCCGGATATCATCGAACGACTCGGGCAGGTGGTGTTGATGGGCGGCGCTGGCTATGAACCGGGCAACGTAACCCCTGCGGCAGAATTCAATATATACGTCGATCCGCACGCCGCGCGAGTGGTTTTCGAGAGTGGTGCGCCGATTGTGATGTTCGGCCTGGATGTGACACACCAGATGCTGATCACACCGCCGCGCTTACAGCTTATTCGTGATCAGGGCGGCAGAACGGGCCCGGTGGTGGCCGATCTGCTCGATTTTTTCAACCGCTACGACACCGCGAAATATGGCTGGGATGGTGCACCGCTGCACGACCCGTGCACCATAGCGTGGCTGATCGAGCCGTCGATCTTTAGCGGCAAGGATATGAACGTTGAGGTGGAAACCAGCGAGGGGCCGGCATTTGGCCGCACCATTGCCGACTGGTTTGGCGTCACTGACAAGCCGGCCAATGCGCATGTAATACAGCGCGGCGACGCCGATGCGTTTTTCGAGCTGATCACCAGCCGCCTGGCGCTGTTGTAGTCTGCGGACGGCAAAGTGCCATCCGCAGCCTTTACGATTAAAGGTTCAGCAGATTGCGCAACCAGCTGGCGCCGTCGGGAAGAATTCCCTGCACGGCCGGCAGACCGAGTATCCACTGCACCAGCAGGATGAACAAACCCAAAATGCCCGCTGCAACCAGTGTTGCCAGCAACACCTTGAACATCAGCCAGACGAGCTGGAAAAACGGGATATCCATATCAATGACGTTGACGAAATTGACCTCGTCGATGCCGGCGTCGTAGTCATCGTCGTAGTAGCGTTCATCGCGCTCGACGTTGTCATCGCGGTAGCGTCTGGGGTCACGCTCGTAGTGGTCCGCACTGTCTCTCATGGGTGGTTCTTCGCTTTGCAGATTCCGGATGCGACATGCCCGCGAGGGGGGCAGCCGAGTTGACTGTGGATGGTACCATAGTCAGAGCGTTTGACCGCTGCCCCTCAACTTTACCGGGATGCACGATCACGCGCGGTGTGCAGGTACTATGCTTGAAAATCATCTTTCAACTGAAAACCCAGGGAGTGCTAGTAACCATGAATAGAATGGCCAGCAGGTGGATATTTTGGCTCGCACTGGCGCTTGCCGGCGGATGTGGATCCGATTCGAACACAGCTGTCGAAGATGAGGATACCGAACAAAACGAAGACATGACCGGCGGCGAGCAACCGAGCGAGTCGACTGCGCGCTATCGCCTCACGTTCGACGCAACCTGGAGCGAGACGACACACCCGACCAACTTCCCGGGCCCATCGGCCCATTTTTCAGGCCTGATTGGCGCGGTGCACAACGAGCAGATTATCATTTGGGAGAACGGCCAGTTCGCCACTGACGGCATGGAAGAGATGGCCGAAACCGGTGCCACAGGCAGCCTGACTCAGGAGCTTGAGCTTGCCAGAGTCGATGGCACGGTAGAGTCCATTATCGCCGGCGACGGCATCGACATATCGCCGGATCAGGTCAGCGTTGAATTCACTGTCTCCAGGGATTACCCGCTGGTGACGGTCGTCACCATGATCGCACCCAGTCCTGACTGGTTCATCGGTGTTCATGGTCAAACGCTGCTGACCGCCGATAATACTTTTGCCGATTCACTGGTTGTCGATCTGGCCGCCTACGATGCCGGCACCGACGACGGAACGCAATTCACCTCGGCCAACCTCGATGCTGAGTCCGCGCAGCCGATTCAGCTTGTGACCAGCGATCCGCTCGACAGCGATTTTGAATTCGGCCTGCCGATACTGGGTCAGTTCACGTTCGAACGCATTGATCCCTGATCAACAGGTTGGTAAAACTGCGGTGTCGGCCTGTGTCGACACCGGCTTACGATGACAATAGCCGCTCGACCCAGTCCACCCGATCCTGCCCGAAATGCATTTGTTCACCGACGAACATGGTCGGTGCACCAAATACGCCTCGCTCAACCGCAGTCTCTGTCGTCTGAATCAATTGCTGTTTAATCTCCGGCTGCTGAACTGCCTCTGACATTGCCGCGCCATCGAGCCCGGCCTCGCTCAGAATGTCGCCGATAACAGCGGGGTTTGCGATGTCCAGTTGCCGCGCCCAGGTGGCCTCGAACATCGCCTGAGTGTAGGGCTCGAGCACGCCTGTCTCGCGGGCCCACATAGCGCCGCGCATCGCCAGCAGCGTGTTCAGAATAAAGTGCGGATTCATCGAAAACGGTATGTCGTAATGGGCGGCATGACGCTGCAAATCCGCAAACAACCACTTGCCCTTGGCTTCGATCATCGCCGGTGATGCATTGCCGGTGGCCTTGAAAACGCCACCCAGCAACATCGGCTGCAATTGAAGATTCGCCGCGTGACGATCGCATACGTCGCGCAAGCGATGCCAGGCAAAGTAGGAGGCAGGGCTGCCGAAGTCATACCACAACTCGACATTCATAGTTTCATTTCCCGATTGCAGTTGCACCGAGTCTATCACTGCACATGCGGCTCGAGGCGGGTGCTTCGCGCAGTAGATAAAATGGCTGGAAAACGGGTCGCACACAGCCCGATAAACTTGTTAGTATACAAACAAGTTTGCCGCCGATGACTTTGGCGCTTGCCCGATTGACCAGCCGAAAAGAGCCCGGCTTTGCAGAGCCTGGCCAGGGGAAAGAGCACCGTTGCAAAAACACGCCAGACCTCAGAACCTGGATGATGCGTTGAACCTGCTGGCGCAGCAGCGCTGGGCAATTGTGGCTGGCGGGACCGACTTCTTTCCGGCACAGGGCGATCGTCCGATTGACCAGCCAGTGCTGGATGTCACCGCGATTGCCGACATACGTGGCATCGATCGAACAACCGACGGCTGGCGAATCGGTGCGCTGGCAAGCTTTCGCGATGTCATTGACACCGAACTCCCGCCGGCATTTCGCGCCTTGAAACTGGCCGCCCGTGAAGTGGGCTCGGTGCAGATTCAAAATCGGGCCACAGTGGCGGGCAATCTTTGCAACTCATCGCCCGCCGCCGACGGCGTACCACCACTACTGGCGATGGACGCGCAGGTAGAGCTGGCATCAACTGCCGGTATTCGCCGCGTGCCGCTTGAGCAATTCATCACCGGCAATCGCCGCAACACCCGCACAGACACAGAGCTCGTCGTGGCGATCCATCTGCCGGAAAACAGTTGCGCCGGTGTGGCTGATTTTCTGAAACTGGGGGCGCGCAAGTATCTGGTCATTTCCATTGCGATGGTGTCTGTGCGGCTGGCATTCGATCAGCATCGCACAATCACCGACGCTGCCGTGGCAGTGGGCGCCTGCTCGGAGGTCGCCACACGGCTTGCCTCGGTGGAACAGGCGCTATTGGGCGCC
>CAKZSB010000458.1 GCA_937920585.1 uncultured Granulosicoccaceae bacterium
AGAGTTTTCCCGATTGGTCGGGCAAGTTCCGCGTGCGACCATCGCAGCAGCGCAATCTCGCGCCGCACCTGCGCGACTGGCGAGATTTTGAATACCCGTTTACCGCCGGGCAGACCGACTCGGCGATGTTTCCGATTAACGAGTGGCGCGAGTGCTGCCGGCAATCGCTCGGGGTTCGCGCGATTACCGACTGGATGCCGGATTCAGTTGATAACGACGACGCCATGTTGCTCGAGCAAATACAAAACCGCATCCTGCCGCCGCGTGGCCTGTGGGTCTCACCCGACCAGATCCTGATCACCATGGGGGCACAGAATGCCCTGTACTTGCTGGCGCGGCTGCTGGTCGATAGCAACGACGTCGTCGGGATCGAAGATCCCGGCTACCCCGATGCGCGCAACATATTCGAGCAGCGTAGCTGTCAGTTGCGCCCGTTGCAGGTGGATCACGACGGGCTGGTAATAGATGACAACCTCAACGGCTGCAACCTGATTTACTGCACGCCCAGTCATCAATCGCCGACAACCGCAACCATGTCGATGCAGCGCCGCAAGCAATTGCTGCAAAGAGCGGCCGACCACGACATGCTGATCGTCGAGGACGATTACGAAAGCGAACTGAATTTCAACGGCGCGCCGACGCCGGCATTGAAAAGCCTCGATAGCAATCAGCGCGTGATTTACGTTGGCAGCCTGTCGAAGACCCTGGCGCCGGGCTTGCGACTGGGTTTTATGATTGGGCCGCCGGAGTTGATCGACGAGGTACGTGCGCTGCGACGTCTGATGCTGCGACACCCTCCATCCAATAACCAGAACGCCGTGGCACATTTTCTGGCGCTCGGTCACCATGACGCACTGGTCCATCGCATTGCCAACAGCTATCGGGCGCGCTGGCAGGCGATGGATTCGGCGTTGGCAGAATATCTTCCTGCTTCAAGCAGCGCCCCGGCGTTTGGCGGCAGCGCGTTCTGGGTGAAGTTACCCGATGGTGTCGAGGCGGCGGATGTTGCGCGAGTGGCGGCCGAGAATAGTATACTGGTTGTCGCGGGCGATCCTTATTTCATGAACCCCAGCCCGTCAGACGCCTACCTGCGTCTCGGGTATTCTTCCATACCAGCCGATCAGATCGCGCCCGGTATAGAGAAGCTCGCATCCCTGATAAAAAATATGGTCGCAAAATCATGAGCAAAAAGGTCGCGTTTGTCGGGCTCGGTGTGATGGGCTATCCAATGGCAGGTCACCTGCGCACAGCCGGTCACGACGTCAACGTTTACAATCGCACGGAAAAAAAAGCTGCGCAGTGGGCCAGGGAACACGGCGGGACTGCAGCCTCTACTCCGGCACTGGCTGCCAGCGGTCGCGATGTCGTTTGTGTCTGCGTCGGCAACGATGACGACTTGCGTTCGGTTATCTATGGCGACGATGGCGTGCTTGCTGGTCTGGCCAGCGGTTCAACATTGGTTGATCACACCACCGCCTCGGCTGAAGTCGCTCGCGAAATTGCCGCAGCGGCAGCCGAAAAGGGCATTAGTTTTATCGACGCACCGGTTTCAGGCGGTCAGGCAGGCGCCGAGAACGGTGCGCTTGCGATTATGTGCGGCGGCGATCAGACGGTGTTCGATGAGGTATCACCGGTACTGGCAGCCTATGGAAAAAACGTATCCCTGATCGGCCCGACAGGTGCGGGGCAATTAACCAAAATGGTCAACCAGATCTGTATAGCCGGATTGGTGCAGGCGTTGTCCGAAGGGGTTAACTTTGCCCAGGCGGCTGGTCTCGATATCGAGAAAGTGATGGGTGTTGTTGCCGGCGGTGCCGCGCAGTCGTGGCAAATGGAAAATCGCTACAAAACCATGGCCTCCGATGAATTCGAGTTCGGCTTTGCCGTCGACTGGATGCGCAAAGACTTGTCTATCGTGCTCGAGGAATCGCGTCGCAATGGCGCATCACTACCCGTGACCGCGATGGTTGATCAGTTCTATGGCGATGTTCAGAATATGGGCGGCAGCCGTTGGGATACATCGAGTCTGATCGCCCGGCTGAAGAAGTAACCCGATATCAGGTTATGCCCGCTTTAGGGGGCAGTAGAAGTAACCTGTATTGAATACGACAGTCTTGTGCCTTTCGTGAAGTCAATCTTGCGTGGTACGCGGGTGTACTGCACACTACCGCATCTGCATGTGCAAAACGTATCATATATGACACACATCGTAAGCCACGGATGTGTAGAGAAATAATGTCCGCCTCTACACCGTTGGTCAGATTTGAAAATGTACAGAAGAGCTATGACGGCGAAGTACTGGTCGTCAAAGACTTCAACCTCGATGTCGAACGCGGTGAGTTTCTCACTATGCTCGGCCCTTCGGGGTCCGGTAAAACCACCTGCCTGATGATGTTGGCCGGGTTCGAGCCGGCCACCCACGGTGAGATCTACCTCGATAACCAGCCGATAAACAACGTCCCGCCGCACAAGCGTGGCATCGGTATGGTGTTTCAAAATTACGCGCTTTTTCCACACATGACTGTTGCCGAAAACCTGGCGTTTCCGCTCGAGGTCCGGCGTATGTCGCGCAGCGACCGGGAGGCGCGCGTTAATCGTGCGCTCGACATGGTTCAGCTCGGTGAATTCGGTGCCCGGCGTCCGGCGCAGTTGTCTGGTGGTCAGCAGCAACGTGTCGCGGTTGCACGCGCGCTGGTGTTTGATCCCGAACTGGTGTTAATGGATGAGCCGCTCGGTGCGCTGGATAAAAATCTGCGCGAGCAGATGCAGTATGAAATCAAACACATCCACGAAAACCTCGGGGTGACCGTGGTATACGTCACCCACGATCAATCCGAAGCGTTGACCATGAGCAACCGCATCGCAGTGTTCAACGATGGCGTAGTGCAGCAACTTGCCGCACCCGATGTGCTCTACGAAAAACCGGAAAACGCATTTGTTGCGCAATTCATTGGTGAGAACAACAAGCTGCGAGGCGACGTGACCGCGCTTGAAGATGGTCGCTGTGTCGTATCAACGGCGAGCGGGCATCAGGTTCAGGCGATTGCTGTGAATGTATCGCAGGTGGGCCAGCCAACCACGCTTTCATTGCGCCCCGAGCGCGTTTTGATTGCGCCGCAACCTGGCTCGATTGACAACGAATTCGAAGCGACGGTGCTCGAGTTAATTTACCTTGGGGATCACATCAGGGCACGTGTGGCATTGCTCGGCAGAGAAGATTTCATCATCAAAGTACCCAATTCCGCCGACCACGTGGCGATTCGCAAGGGCGATACCGTAATCGTGGGTTGGCAGAGCGACGATTGCCGCGCGCTGGATGCGTAGGCATCCGCAGGCAAGGTTGCACGCTGTAGAAGTAGAATTTGAATGGGAGATGACAAGGGAGCGACAAGTATCCCGTGGGTCGGAGAGACCAGCACAACGCACTACCGCAATTGGCCGGATCTTCCGGCTTTAACAACTGAGGACTAAGCAATATGAAACTGGTTACCAAACTTGCACCGGCGGCGCTGGCTGTTAGCATGACACTGGGTGTGGCGTCAGCCGCAGAAATCACCGTCGTATCCTGGGGTGGCGCGTACACCAAATCCCAGGTTGAGGCCTATCACAAGCCATGGGCTGCTGCGACAGGCAACACGGTTGTCTCTGAAGATTACAATGGCGGTCTGTCAGAAGTTAAGGCACAGGTCGAAGCCGGCAACGTCAAGTGGGATCTGGTTGACGTTGAACTGTCAGATGCCGTGCGCGGTTGCGACGAAGGTCTGCTCGAAACTCTGGACATCAATGAAATGCCAGCGGGCGATGACGGCACAGCGGCAGCGGATGATTTTCTGCCCGGCACCTACACTGACTGCGCAATTGGCACGATTGTATGGTCTACCATTTATGCCTACGATTCTTCCAAGGTCGAAGGCACGCCAAGCAGCATTGCCGATTTCTTCGATACCGAGAAATTTCCGGGCAAGCGTGGCATTCGCAAAAACCCGAAGGCCAACATGGAAATGGCACTGATGGCAGACGGCGTTCCCGCCGACGAAGTTTACTCAGTGCTGGCGACAGCTGAAGGTGTTGAACGCGCCCTGGCGAAGATGGATTCCATCAAAGATCAGGTCGTCTGGTGGGAAGCTGGTGCTCAGCCTCCGCAACTGCTGGCTGACGGCGAAGTCGTCATGACTACCGCCTACAATGGCCGTATCTTCAACGCCGTTGCATCAGAGGACAAGCCGTTCGAAATCGTCTGGGACGGACAGGTCTGGGATCTGGATTTGTGGGTTATGCCCAAGGGCGCGCCGAACAAAGAAGCGGCGATGGATTTCGTTAAATTCTCAACTGATACCAAGCGTCTCGCGGCTCAGGCAAGCTGGATCTCTTACGGTCCGGTACGCAAGTCTTCATCGAGCCTGGTAGGTTCCTTCCACGACAAGCCTGATCTCAAAATGGACGTTCACATGCCGACTGCACCGTCGAACATGAAAAACGCACTGCAGAATGATTTTGAATTCTGGGCCGACAATCAGGATCAGTTGAACGAGCAGTTCAACGCCTGGTTGGCGAAGTAAAAATTCGGGCCTGATTGCCAGGCTTTTTGAAATAGCCGCCCCGATTTTTGTCGGGGCGGTTTGCCATGTGTCACCTGTAATCACCGATGACGACAGCCGAAACGAATATTGAATACGAAGGAGAATCGCTGAAAAAGCGTCTCGACAAGGCGATGTTCGCCAGTCGTCGACGTGCTTTTCTGCTGGTTCTGCCGCTACTGCTGTTTGTGCTGGTAACCTTTGTTGCCCCGGTGCTTTATTTTTTGTTTCAGGGATTTTACGATCCCACTTTCTCCAGAATCATGCCCCAGACCAGCGCTCAACTGGCCGAATGGGATACCGTCAGTGAGCCCGATGAGGCGATGTATGCCGCGCTGGTCGCAGATCTGGTCGACGCGCGAAAAGCTAAAACGATTGGCAAGGTCGCCACCCGCGTCAATCGCGAAAAAGCCGGCACGCGTTCGGTATTTACCTCTTCAGCTCGCAAGGCGGCAAAGCTTGAAGCGCCGTTTAAAGAAGCCCTGATCGATGTCAAAAAGGAATGGGCAGATCCGGCAATCTGGGAGGCGATGAAAACAGCCTCGAACACCTGGACGCTCGGCTACTACGCCAACGCACTCGACTACCGACAAAATGCCGATGGCAGCTATCGGCGACAGGATGCCAGTCGGCGCGTGGACACAGAGGTCGGGTTTGGCGACTGGTCGTTTACTGTCAACCTCGGTATTCATCAGTTGTTGTTTCTACGTACCCTGCAGATATCGTTGATGGTGACCGTGTTCTGCCTGCTGCTGGGTTACCCGATCGCCTATCTGCTCGCAACACTGCCGTTGCGGACATCCAATCTGTTAATGATCCTGGTGTTGTTGCCGTTTTGGACCTCGATTCTGGTGCGCACCACATCGTGGATCGCCATGTTGCAATCGCAGGGCGTGGTCAATGATCTGCTGGTGTTTTTTGGTGTGACCAATGACGACGGGCGGTTCTCGCTGATCTATAACAAACTCGGCACGCTGATCGCGATGACGCACATATTGCTGCCATTTATGGTGCTGCCGCTGTTCTCGGTGATGAAAGGTATTCCACCCAGCTACGTGCGTGCAGCTAAAAGTCTTGGCGCTACCAACTGGACTGCCTTCTGGCGTGTCTATGCACCGCAGACAATACCCGGTATCGGCGCGGGCGCCATTCTGGTGTTCATCGTTGCGATCGGATACTACATCACACCGGCACTGGTTGGTGGCCAGGATGGTCAGATGATTTCGAATTTCATCGATTTCCATATGCGCAAGTCACTCAACTGGAATCTCGCCGCGGGACTGGGTGGTGTGCTGCTGGTGATCGTGATGTTCCTCTACTGGCTATACGATCGTATCGTCGGTATCGACAACATGAAGATGGGCTAGTCGCATGAGTCTTCCGGCATATGCAGGGTGGGGCGAACGGCTCTGGTACTACACCTTCCGAGTTCTTTGTGGCCTGATCTTTCTGTTTCTGATCGCGCCCATCCTTATCGTGTTGCCGCTGAGCTTCAACGTCGAGCCGTATTTTTCATTTACCGCAGGCATGCTCTCCTTCGACCCGGACGCTTTTTCGCTGCGCTGGTACAGGGATATTCTCACCAATGGCATGGTCAACCCGGAGGCGACAACCGGCTGGTGGGCGGATGTCTGGAACAACGCGCAATGGGTGCGCTCGATGCGCAACAGTTTTTTTATCGGCATTATCGCAACGCTCATTGCCACGGCCCTTGGCACGCTCGCTGCGGTTGGCCTGAGCCGATCAGAAATGCCTTACAAAAAGCAGATCATGGCGTTGTTGATCTCGCCAATGATTGTGCCGCTGGTTATAACCGCCGCAGGTACTTTTCGTGCCTTCAGTGAGTTCGGGCTTGCCTATACACATATGGGTGTGATTCTGGCCCACGCAGTGCTGGGTATTCCGTTTGTGATTATCACGGTCACTGCCACGCTCGTCGGGTTTGATCAAAGCATGGTCAGAGCGGCCTACAGTATGGGGGCCGGTCCGGTGCGGACCTTCTTCAAAGTGCAAATGCCGCTCATATTGCCCGGCGTTATTTCCGGCGCACTGTTTGCCTTTATCACCTCATTCGATGAAGTCGTGGTGGTTATTCAGCTCGCCTCGGTAGAGCAGCGCACGATTCCGCGGCAGATGTTCTCCGGGATCAGAGAGCAGATTTCGCCTACAATCCTTGCAGTGGCGACGGTTCTCGTGGTGATCTCAATTGCTTTGCTAACAACGCTGGAACTGCTGCGGCGGCGTTCGGAGAGACTGCGCGGTGTTACACCCGCCTGAATAAGTCCGGCGTTGTCGAACGGCGCCGTGAAACCCGCACTGCATCTCACCGCAGTTGCCAAACAAAGCAAAGAACCCGCGTTCGGCGATTCGCCTTATCGCAGCAGTAACCAGACAGGTCGTTCCTGGAACACTGCTGTTGAGCGATATTCCACAGGATGCGCGCCATACGGCAATGCATCATTGCGACTCCGTGCAGTGCACCAGCGTTACGAAATCGAGCACCATGAAAGCCTATTCACTTCTAGCATTAGCCCGCAACGGCCTGGCCTGGCAAAAGGACTGGCAACGTGCGTGGCGCAGTCCCGATCCAGCCGCAGCCTATGATGTCGTCATTATCGGTGGCGGTGGGCACGGCCTGGCGACCGCCTATTACCTGGCCACGCAGTGTGGCGTAAACAAAGTTGCCGTGATCGAGAAGGGCTGGCTCGGCGGTGGCAATACCGGGCGCAACACCACGATCGTGCGATCTAATTATTTGCTCGATGCATCAGCGGGCATTTACGAGCATGCAATCAAGTTGTGGGAGGGGCTGAGCCAGGAACTAAACTACAACGTGATGTTCTCGCAGCGCGGACTGCTGCACCTTGCCCATAGTGTGCACGACATGCAGGAGATTGGCCGGCGTGGAAATGCCATTCATCTCAATGGCATCGATTCAGAATTTTTAACGCCGCAGCAAGTGCAGCAGATGGTGCCGTTTATCAACCTCAATTGCCGCTATCCGGTGATGGGTGGACTCCTGCAAAAGCGCGGTGGCACCGCCCGCCACGATGCCGTTGCCTGGGGCTATGCGCGCGGTGCAGATGCCGCCGGCGTCGATATCATTCAAAACTGCGAAGTAACCGGCTTTCAGATCGAAAACAACAAGGTGGTTGGCGTGGACACCACGCGCGGTCGAATCGGTGCCGGCAAAGTGGGTGTGGTCACCGCCGGTCACAGCAGTGTGCTGGCCGAGATGGCAGGCTTCAGGTTGCCGCTGGAATCCTATCCCTTGCAGGCCTGGGTGTCCGAACCGATCAAGCCGATTATCGATTGTGTCGTGATGTCCAACGGTATTCACGTGTACGTCAGCCAGTCCGACAAAGGCGAACTGGTGGTTGGCGCAGGCTCGGATGCCTACAACTCGTATTCGCAGCGCGGCAGCTTCGATCTGATCGAACATACCGTCGGTCCGCTGGTTGAACTCTTTCCGCTGTTTTCACGATTGCGCATGCTCAGACAATGGGCGGGCATCGTAGATGTTACGGTCGATCGATCGCCAATTTTGTCGAAAACGCCGGTTGAGAACCTTTTCTTTAACTGTGGCTGGGGTACCGGTGGTTTCAAGGCTACACCGGGTAGCGGGCATGCCTTTGCCCACTCCATTGCCGCAGGCAGCATGAACGAGATTGCCGCCCCTTTTTCCATTGACCGATTCAACAGCGGTGCACTGATTGACGAGGGGGCGGCAGCGGCCGTCGCCCACTGAGAGCTACCCATGATTCTGATTAACTGTCCCTATTGTGGCGAGCGCGATCAAACCGAATTTGCCTGCCACGGCGAGGCGCACATCGCACGCCCGACTGACACCGCCTCGCTAACGGATGAGCAGTGGGGTGACTACGTGTTTTTTCGCACCAATCCGAAAGGCATTCACTACGAGCGATGGGTTCACGTACATGGTTGCAGGCGCTGGTTCAACGCTGTGCGCCACACCGTTCAGGATGAAATTCTCGCGACCTACGAAGTAGGCGCACCGCGTCCGGATGTGGGGGGCCAGCAATGAGCGACGAGCGCGAGGCACCCAATCGATTACCTGCCGGCGGCAGCATCGATCGCGACCGACCGTTGTCTTTTACTTTCGATGGTAAAAGCTACAGTGGTTATGCCGGCGACACACTGGCCTCTGCATTGCTCGCCAATGGTGTAGTACTGATGGGGCGTAGTTTCAAATATCATCGGCCGCGTGGCCTGATCGCCGCCGGTTCGGAAGAACCCAATGCATTGATGCAACTTGAAAAAGGGGACAGAACCGAACCTAACACCCGCGCCACCTGTATCGAGCTCTACAGCGGCCTGTCTGCAACATCGCAGAACCGATGGCCGAGCCTGTCGTTTGACATCGGTGCAGTAAACTCGCTCGTATCGCGTTTTATACCGGCAGGCTTCTACTACAAAACTTTTATGTGGCCTGCATCCATGTGGCTCACTTACGAAAAATTTATTCGCAAGGCCGCCGGGCTCGGCGTCAGCCCGACCGCCCCTGACCCGGATCGTTACGAAAATACCCACGCTCATTGCGAGGTGCTCGTCGTGGGCGCCGGCCCGGCAGGTATTGCCGCGGCAGCAGCGGCTGCGGCAAGTGGCGCACGGGTATTGTTGATTGACGAGCAGAATGAAGCAGGTGGATCTTTGCTCGCGTCGGCTACGGGTGAACAGGAACCCGTGCGTGCCTGGATTGCCGATGCCGTAGAGCAATTGCAATCCAACCCCGATGTCACCATTCTAAAACGTACCACAGTGACTGGCTACTTCGACTACAACTACCTTACTGCGCTGGAAAAGGTGACGGATCATCTGCCGCCTGGCAGCGATCCGGTCGCGCCGCGTCAGCGGTTCTGGAAAATAAGGGCGCGGCAAGTGGTGATAGCGGCAGGTGCGATCGAGCGTCCTTTGGTATTTGCGGATAACGATCGCCCCGGTGTGATGCTGGCCAACGCAGTCAATACCTATATCAATCGCTACGCCGTACTACCTGGTCGTAACATCGTTGTATTCACTAACAACGACAGTGCTTACCGAACTGCCCTGAACGCAGCCAATAAAGGTGCCGAAGTGGTTGTTGTCGATACCCGTCGAGAGGTCGACAATACACTCGTTGAATCTTTGAAAAATGCGGGCATCAAGCATTTCCCGGGGCATGCAATCGTATCGGTGCAGGGCAAGCTCGCGGTAGGTGCTGTTCGAATCATGCCATTGTCCGAAGACGGGAAAACCGTACAGGGCCAGGCATGGGAGCTGAGCTGTGACTGCATTGCCAATTCAGGTGGCTGGACACCCAGCGTCCATCTGTTCAGCCAAAGTGGTGGCAAGCTTGCCTATCGCGATGGTATCGCTGCATTCGTGCCGGACGCTGCAACCGTTCGCTCAGTCAACCCCTGTTTTTCTGCAGGCGCCTGCAATGGCACCTTTAGTACCACTGATTGTCTCAGTGAGGGCGCCACCGCTGGCCGGGCAGCTGCGATCGCGGCTGGTTTTCCCGGCAGTGACGTTCAATTACCAGCGAGTGATCCCGCGTCTGACGATCGAGGTCAGGGTGATATCCATCCACTCTGGCTGGTGCCGACAGTGCACCCGGTAGGAGAGGGGGCAGCCAAGCATTTTCACGATTTTCAAAACGACGTGACAGCTGCAGATATTCACCTCGCGGCGCGCGAGGGTTATCTGTCTGTTGAGCACTTAAAGCGTTACACCACAACCGGGATGGCGACCGATCAGGGTAAAACATCCAATCTGAATGCGCTGGCCATCATGGCCGACATCCGCGGCGCGCAGATTCCCGAAGTCGGCACCACAACATTTCGCCCGCCGTATACGCCTGTGACACTCGGCGCCATAGCCGGGCAGGAAACCGGCGAGCTCTTCCTGCAAGTGCGCCAAACCCCGATGCATCGATGGCATGTTGAACACAATGCCGTTTTCGAAGATGTCGGTGACTGGAAGCGACCACGCTACTATCCGCTTGGCGTTGAAGATATGCACGCGGCAGTGCAGCGCGAGTGTGCCGCGGTGCGCGATCGGGTCGGTATTCTCGATGCATCGACACTTGGCAAAATCGATATACAGGGCGAGGATGCCGCGGAGTTTCTCGAAATGATCTACACCAATGGCTGGAAAAAGCTTGCGGTAGGAGGTTGCCGCTATGGCCTTATGCTCAACGAGCACGGCATGATCTTCGATGATGGCGTGACCAGCCGGCTCGGTGAACATCATTTTCACATGACAACCACCACGGGTGGCGCCGCGCGCGTTTTGAACTGGCTTGAAGAGTGGTTGCAGACCGAGTGGCCACAGATGAATGTCTATTGCACAAGCGTTACCGAGCAATGGGCCGTGGCTGCGATCAATGGTCCGCGTGCGCGCGAATTGCTATCGACCCTAACCGACATCGATCTGTCTACCGAAGCTTTTCCGTTCATGACAACCAGCGAAGGGCAGGTCGCTGGTGTGCCGGCAAGGATCTACCGGATCAGTTTTACCGGCGAACTATCCTACGAGATCAACGTGCCCGCACGTTATGGTCGCTATCTCTGGGATACGCTCATAGAGGCCGGCAAGGCGTTCGATCTGTGCCCTTATGGTACAGAGTCCATGCACGTACTGCGTGCCGAGAAGGGCTTTATTATTGTGGGTCAGGATACTGATGGCACAGTGACCCCACACGACGTCGATATGAGCTGGATTGTGTCGGACAAGAAAGATGATTTTCTTGGCAAGCGTTCGCTGTCGCGTCTGGATACCGCGCGCGATGGCAGGCCACAGCTGGTTGGCTTGCTAACCGAGGATCCTGCTTTCGTATTGCCCGAAGGGGCGCATATCGTGTCTCAGGTGCTGGATAAGCCACCCATGCCAACCATAGGTCATGTGACGTCGAGTTACCTCAGTCCGAACCTGGGTCGCTCCATTGCGCTGGCTCTATTGCAAAATGGTAAGAATAGAAAAGGTGACACGGTGCAGGTGCAACTGATGGACGGTACAGTTATCAATGCCCAGGTGTCTTCCACCGTATTCGTCGATGAAAAGGGGGAGCGTGCCCGTGGCTGAGCTTAATCCGGTATTACACACACCGTTGCAGCATGCGACCTTTCACGGTGCCGGTGTGGTCATGGGTGAAAATCTTTTTTGTGCCAAAGTGATCGTGCGTGGAAACTTTGACGACGCGCAGTTGACGTCCCGGCTGAGTGAACAAGCCGGGTTACCGGTGAATGTGGCAGCCAATACGTTTGTTGAAAACGACAGCGCGGCAGTATTCTGGCTCGGACCCGATGAGCGAATGATCTACTCTTATGCAAAAGAACCACAAGTGCTGTTGGCTGAGTTACGCAGCGTTATGCCAGCGGGCCGATCCAGCGCAGTAGACGTAAGCGATTATTACACTACCATTAGAGTTGGCGGGGTTAACGCACGCAAAGTGTTGTCGGCCGGCACGCCATTCGATGTACACGGGAGCAATTTTCCCGAGGGCAGTTGCGTGCAAACCCGTTTTGGCACTGCGTCGGTAATGTTAGTGATGCAGGATTCAAGTCCGGCGTTTGACATACAAGTGCGGTGGAGCTTTGCAGAATACGTTTGGCGTTATCTGCGTCGGGTAGCTGAATTCAGAACGCTGACACCGCAAAGCTAGGTTTATTTGTGCCAGGTTGCTGCCCGGGATCAGGGCATCGACTGTTTCTCAGAAGTTCAGGCAAATATTTCCAGTTGTTAATCAAAGCCCTCTACCAGCGCTTTCTAACCAATCGTTAATGCTCTAAAGAAGATAAATTGCCGTCATACCCTACATTGTAGGAGAGCCGGGTAGCACGGAAACGTGTAGCCTTATGACTGTATACCGAAATAGAGCTGATATGAAACTCAAACTTGTCAACATTGGTGGCATCGTTCTCGCCGCCAGTCTGAATGTAGTTAGTGTAAGCCCTGTAAGCGCGATGAATGTCTGTTCATCATCTGCCGTCGATCCCGATGGCGACGGCTGGGGTTGGGAGAATAATCAAAGCTGCCAGTTTATTGGTGGCGCAGCTTCCAGTAGCAGTGCCTCTTCAGGTTCCGGTTTCTGCCAATCGGCCGGATCAGATCCGGACGGCGATGGCTGGGGATGGGAAAACGGTACATCCTGCCGCGTGGGAGGCAGCAGCTCTAGCTCCAGTTCCTCCGGTGGCGGATCGTCTTCAACAAGCACCAGCTCTGGCGGCAACCCCGTGTGTGCATCCAGCGCAAGTGACCCCGACGGAGATGGCTGGGGATTCGAAAATGGCAGCTCCTGCCGGGTGGGTGCTTCAACCTCGAGCGGCAGCGGCTCGTCCGGCAGTTCAAGCGCACCGTCAGCTTCCACCAGTCCCGGTACTGTTAACGGCGTGCCGGTCTGCACGACTACAGCGTCTGATTTCGATGGTGACGGCTGGGGCCATGAAGGTGGAGCCAGCTGCCGCGTAACATCCGCGACTGCCAATGCCGATGCATCTACCAGCAACGTCGCACCACCGCCGGTTGGCGCTGCCAGCGCCGGTACGTCAGGCGGTCGCCCGATCTGTCTCACAGACAGCAGCGATGTCGGCAACACCGGCTTCGGCTATGAGAACAATCAAACCTGTGCGGTTGTAGCGGGCGTCACAGCCACACCCGACAATCCGTTGTTGAACACTCGCGTATGCGAGCCCTGGTTTGAAATTCAGTACGGCAACTACCGTCTGCAGAACAACACCTGGGCATCCGACGCGGTCTACTCCGACAACTGGCACCAGTGCATCGAAGTGACAGGCAATCGTGGCAACTACATCGCCAAATGGGATTACAACTGGCTCGGCCGTTCAGAGGGCGATGAGTTCTCGGTTAAATCCTATCCGCAGGTTTATTACGGTCGCAAAACCCGTTTTAATATCTCGGGTTCAGTTGCCGAGACCGGTATGCCGGTACGCATCAATGGAATGCCACAGTTCACTGTGAACTACCGATATTCCGAAACCGGCAATGCTGAACGCAATGTTGCGCTGGAATCGTTTTTTCACACCAGTTGCGAGGCGGAAGAGCACAACAAGTTTTTCGAGCTGATGGTCTGGGTCGACAAGCCAGTCGTCAGAATTCCCGGTCCCCAGGTGGCATCTGCACGAATCAGCGGCCAGGACTGGTCGGTTCATACCAATCCTTCGCTTGGCTGGGGCTATGTCGCCTTCGTCGCCGATAACCCGCAGAATCAGGGAACCCTCGACTGGAACGCGTTTGTCGAGTGGGTACGTTTTCAAGGCCCGAGTGCCGGTGTCCCGAGCATCGGTAACAATACCTGCATGGGCGCTATCGAGATCGGCACCGAGACCTTCTGGGGCAACGGCACCTTCACCCTGCACCAGTTCGACGTTATTCACTAGAACGTCACCGTAACGGTTGTATCAAGGCGGATGCTTCGGCATCCGCCTTTTTTTTTGCGCGCAGGTTTCCGGCGGCCCTGTGACCGGATGAACGTTGTTTTATCGAATCGCGGAAAATTCTGAACTCCCGCGAAGCGTACCCGTCGAAAGTTTGCGGTTCTGCCGATTCTCAAGGCAGAGCGTTGACCCGGGAGCGCTAAGTGAAAAAGATACTGATTATCGAAGATGAGCAGGAAATTGCCGATCTGCTAACTATTCACCTGACTGATATCGGCGCCGAGGTCACCCATGTCGCAGACGGTTTGCGGGGTCTGAACCTGGCGATCGGACAGGCCTGGGATTTGATCGTGCTGGATTTATCACTGCCCCATTGCAGCGGGCTGGATATCTGTCGCCAGGTTCGCGAACTGAGCGCATCGACACCCATCATTATGTTGACTGCCCGCTCGGCAGAGTCGGAGCGTGTGATCGGGCTGAATGCCGGCGCAGACGATTACATCAGCAAGCCATTTGGTATCAGTGAGCTGATTGCTCGGGTCAACTCGCTGTTCAGGCGGATAGAGGCGTTTGCAGACGCAACCGCTGACGGCAGGCTCAAAGTGGGTGATATCGAGATGTGTCCGGTCAATCACACCGTCACCGTCAGTGGTGAGCCTGTCACGCTGACTGCCAAGGAATTCGATCTGCTGCAGTATTTTCTGCGCGCGCCCAACCGGGTCTTCAAGCGCACTGAGTTGCTGCAGGACGTTTGGGGTTATACCCATAGCGGTTACCTGCACACGGTTAATAGCCACATAAACAGGTTGCGCGCGAAAATAGAACCCGATCCGGCTAACCCGCGTTACATCAGCACAGTGTGGGGTGTAGGGTATCGAATGCCGGCCGCCGCATGAATTCGCTCTATGCGCGCTTGAGTTTGTTCTTTCTGATTGTGCTGCTGTTGATGGGATTCTTCATCCTCTGGCTCTCCGATCGTTCCGCACGTCACTATTTCCTCGAGTTCAATCAGGAGCTCAATAGTCCCATCGCGATGTACATGGCGCAGAATGCGAATCTGCTCACCGACGGGGTCCCGGACAAGCAGGCGCTGGCAAATCTTGCCAATCACATCATGATGATCAATCCCAGTGTCGAAGTGTATTTGCTCGACAACACCGGCCGCGTGCTATCACATTCGCTGCCGAGTGAGCCCAGGCTGCAGAGAGTGCGGCTTGAGCCGGTACGCCAGTTTCTGCAAGGCCGGCGATCATTCCCCATGCTCGGCGACAATCCAAACGATCCGACCCAGGAGCGCACCTTTTCAGTGCATCCGCTCGAGGCCGATGGCCAGCAATTGGGATATGTCTATGCAGTGCTCACCGGCGAGCGTCATCGCACATTGCTGCAGGCAGTGTCGTCCAGTTACACACTAAAAACGATCTGGGTGACTACAGTGAGCGTACTGGCATTCGCGCTGCTGGCCGGTGTGATGGTGTTTTTCATGCTGACCCGCCGATTGCGCCAGCTCACCGGTCGGGTTAAGCATTTGCGCGCTGAATCACTGCAGTGGTCGGGCGATCCAGCCGAATTTCATGCCGGCAAGCGCGACGAGCTCGATGAACTGGCGTTTGCCTACGAGTCAATGGCGCAGCGCCTGCTGGAGCAGTACCGCGCGCTGGAGCGCAATGATCGCACCCGCCGCGAGCTGTTTGCCAACATCTCACACGATCTGCGCACCCCGCTTACCACCATGCAGGGCTATCTGGAGACCCTCCAGCTCAAGCGTGGATCACTCACCGAGCGCCAGCAGCAGGATTGTGTTGAAGTGGCACTGCGCCAATCGATCCGGCTCAACGATCTGGTCGGCGAGTTGTTTGATTTATCCAGGCTTACTGCCGGCGAGTTCGAGCTTTGCCCCGAGCGATTTTCTCTGGTTGAGCTGGCTCATGACTGTATGCAGGATTTCAGCATTCGGGCCAGGCAGCAGGCCATCGAACTGCTGGTTGATGCCGATACCCGGGCCGATCTGGATGTGGTGGCGGATATTTCGCTGATTCAACGCATATTCGAAAATCTGCTCGACAATGCCCTGCGTCACACACCCGCAGACGGCACAGTTACTATCTCGATCGCGCGAATGGGTGCCCGTGAAGTGAGGGTGCAGGTTAGCGATACCGGTGTCGGTATGGCGCATGACGTTGCCGAGCGCGTTTTCGATCGCCACTATCGCCTCGGTGAATCCAGTGATCGCCAGGCGGCTGCCCACGCCGGGCTCGGGCTTGCAATTGTGCGCAGCATTCTCGATTTACACGACAGCGAAATAACCGTTCGCAGTCGGCGCAACCGCGGCACAAGCTTTCAATTTGCGTTGCCGGCGGCGACGACTCTTCGCACCGATGCGGTGGTCAGGGCGCCATCGATGCCGGTTGATCTGCAGATGTCCAGCTAGCTCACTTGCGGTCTGAGTGGGGGCCTTATTCCCTTTTTAGAGTGGCGTACAGAAAGCGCTGGCGCGGGTTCGAACGCCCTGAGATGATCGCCATCCCGCGTCCGAGATCCAGGCGGTGACGCCCGATTCCTACGTATTTGAAAGCACAATCACAGGGTTAATTCGGTGGCGTTAACGCGTATACTGAAACCGCGTGCACCTCAAAGGTTTGGTGTTGCCGTGCACTACGGTCGAACTAATCTGAAAGCTGGAGCAATCATGAGCGACAAAACGAACAAGCCGGTTCAGCCGGCCCGCCGTAAATTTCTTAAAGCCTCTGCGGCAGCGGGAACAGCAGCATCCGTAGGTCCCTGGATCGTCAGCCCGTCGGCATTGGCGTCATCTGGCGAAGTCAATGTACTGATGTGGTCCGATTACCTCCCCGACGGCTGGAAGGAGTCCTTTGAAGGCAAAACCGGTATCAAACTGAATCACACTGGCATCGGATCCAACGAAGAGATCATCAACCAGATGAAAGCCACCAAGGGTGCCGGCTTCGATATCTGCTCTCCGACCAACAACCGATCGGGGCAGTGGAGCGCGCTCGAACTGCTGCAACCCTGGAATTACGACAACATCGGTAACCTCGATCAGGCCAATCCGTCGATGGTGAAAGTCGGTATGGCCGAATGGAACTTCGCCGAGAAAGGCTCGCACTGGTTGCCACAGATCTGGGGCACCGAGGGCATCGGCTGGCGTACCGATCTGTTTACACCAAAAGACGGCGTGCCGAGCTACGGCGACGTATGGGCTCCGGAAAATGCCGGCAAAACCATGATGCGCGTACATTCCGGCATGTTGGGTGCGGGGCTGCACATGGAAGATGCCGGTCTTATGGAGCCGGGTTCTGTCTGGGCGGCCTACAAAGACGAGGACACCATGCGTAAGGTGTGGGATCAAATCCTGAAATTCTGCCTCGACCGCAAAGCTAATCTCAAACTTACCTGGAACGATGCCGACAGCCAGAAAAACGGTTTTCTAAACGACGGTGTCATCGTCGGCCAAACCTGGGATGGTCCTCCGCTGGCGCTGAAAACCCAGGGTGAACCCGTCACCTATCAGGCACCCAAAGAGGGCTCTATGGCGTGGGTTGATGGCATGTCGTTGTCTGCATCCGCAGCCAACGTCGAACAGGCCTATGAGTTCGTCAGGTTCTGTTACGAAGCAGAGCCTGCCGGTGTCGCGATTGATCAGCACGGCTACAACTCAGCGGTTTTGGGCGCCGATTCATTCGCCGGCGACCAGTACAAGAAGAATTTCGGTGAAGCCTATCCGGGGCAGGCACTGGCCAACCTCAATCCGTGGCCGGCGGAAGCTCAGTGGTATGCAGATGTACGCACCGAGTACGAGAACAAGTTTCAGGCTGCCTAGGCCAGAACCTTTATCGGT
>CAKZSB010000459.1 GCA_937920585.1 uncultured Granulosicoccaceae bacterium
GAGGCTTGAAAGCAGCGGCAAAGATGCTCGAAGACGGTGCGCTATCGGGCTTTGTCGATGAGCGTTACAGCGGCTGGGCGCAAAAAGATGCGAAGAAGATGCTGGATGGTGGCTTTACGCTCGATGAAATCGCCGACTACGTCGAGGCCGAGAACCTGAATCCCGAGCCGAAGTCGGGGCGACAGGAGATGCTTGAGAATCGGCTGAACCGATACGTGTAGTGAATCAACGCTGCGGCGCTAAGCGCTCGCCGCGTTTCTCTGAGCACAACTGGCAATATGAAGGTTCACAGATGCATAAGCAGCGCTCTTCAGTGCGGCCGTCGTGCAGCTGTAGTAGGAGGTCGCGCGCAACATAAACGGTTATTTGAGCACGACCGGCAACCTGGAGGTGTGGGACCCAAAGATGCATATGCAGCGCTCTTCAGTGCGGCTGTCGTGCAGCTGTAGTAGGAGGTCGCGCGCAACATAAACGGTTATTTGAGCACGACCGACAACCTACAGGTGTGGGACCCAAAGATGCGCCTGCAGCGCTCTTCAGTGCGGCTGTCGTGCAGCTGTAGTAGGAGGTCGCGCGCAACATAAACGGTTATTTGAGCACGACCGACAACCTACAGGTGTGCGACAGACGTGCTGAAGAGTGCTGCGTTAGCGTATTGCGGCCTTGACTACCATCCCCAGAATATCGTCCATCACGGATCCATCGCGATCAGCATCGAGAAAAGTAGCGAGGATGCCCCGGTTTTGTGCCGGTGCGGCATTCGTATCGAAGATGTTGGCGTTGTTGCGGCTATTGCCACCACCGCCAAGTAGTTTCTTGCCCAGTGAGCTCATCACCAGTGTTGCCAGAATAGGCAGTGCCTTTTTCAGCAGCGTGCTGGACAGGCCGGATTTTTTTGCCCCGTAGTTGGCGACGTTGCGGCTGACTTCCTTGCTGCCGAAGATGTGGCCGAGGATCGAATTGCCTTCCTCAACCGTGGCGGACTGGCCGAGCAGGGAAGAGTCGTCGAGAAAACGGCCGTGGTTGCCCTTTTGCAGTGCGCTGATCAGGTTGCCAAGCCCGCCGTCGGTCGCGCTGTTGTTCTGTATGCCGCGCGCCAGTGCCGGGATTAGCTCCGATGCAGCCGTGCGTGCCTCGCCCTCTCCAACCCCTAATTGGCGGGCCAGCTCGCTGACAACATTCTGGCTGTCATTGCCGAGCAGTGAGTCTAGTAAATTCATGAATGTGCTCCAAATCTGCGATGATGTACTGCCCGGACTGGAAGTTGCCGAGACATACCGTCAGTGTAACGGATGGCAGGCTACTCGTGTAGCGGACTTCCCGGCGAGCCTGTCCGCGAATGATGATCTGCTGCGGTGTGGTTTTGCTGTGATCAATTGCATCAATATCGCTGTACAAGCGCGATAACTCGCCTCAACTGATCGAAATTTTGCACCTGCAGCGGACTCTCTCAGGTGCCGCTGCCAACACACTTATCAGCACCTCGCACAGCCAAAGGGAGATTCTGTGCAACGAACTATCATGAAGTTCATCTGGGCGCACTCGCGGCGCGAGCAGCTGATTGCGGTGGCGCTCACGCTGGTGTCGTTTCCGATTCTGTATCTATCGCTGGAATTGCCCAAGCGAATCGTAAACGATGCGATTTCCGACGCTCAGCAGCGCAACCTGTTCGGCTTTGAGGTGGGGCCCTACAGCTATCTTTTGCTTTTGAGTTTTGCGTTGCTGGCGCTGGTGATTATCAATGGTCTGTTCAAAATGCGGATTAACACCTTCAAGGGCATCATCGGTGAAAGGCTGGTGCGACGGCTGCGCTATCAGCTGGTAGATCGCGTGTTGCGATTTCCGCTGGCCCGTTTTCAACGCGTTTCGCAGGGCGAGATTATCGCCACCGTCATACCCGAGACCGAGCCTCTGGCAGAATTTTGTGGTGAATCGATTGCGCTGCCGGTCTTTCAAGGGGGAACGTTACTGACCATTCTGTTGTTCATGTTCATGCAGAATCCACTGCTGGGGGTGGCGTCGATTGCCTTGATACCGCTGCAGTTGTACCTCATACCCAAGCTGCAACGACGCGTCAATGCTTTAAAGAAAGAGCGGGTCAAGCGCGTGAGAGTGTTATCGCAACGGCTCGGTGAATCGGTTACCGGCATTCGTGAAATCCGCGCTCAGGGGACGCGGCGCTACAAACTTGCCGAGTTTTCCTTTCGGCTGGGAGAATTGTTTCGGATTCGCCTGGAGATATTTCGCACCAAGTTTTTGATGAAGTTCCTGAACAACACCATCGGCCAGATGACACCGTTTCTGTTCTACGCCATTGGTGGTTATCTGGTGATCAGCGGTGATTTGACGCTGGGTGCACTGGTGGCGGCGCTGGCGGCGTACAAGGATATTCTCGGTCCGTGGAAGGAGTTGCTTAACCACTATCAGCGCCAGCAGGATGCATCGGTTAAATATGAACAGATAATCGAACAGTTTCAGCCCCCGGATCTGTTGCCTGCCCGTGAATTTGAGTCCGCGCTCGACGATCAGAAGCGCGGCCTGGAATTGCAGCTGGCACGGGTTGCGTGTACCAGCGAGCAGGGCGAGCGGCTTTTTGGCGGCGTATCGCTAACGATCAAGCCTGGATCGATGACCCGGATTCTGGTTGAGCACACCGGCAGGCGAACCGCTCTTGCGCAGGTGATTGGCGGATTGCGTGCTGTTGATAGCGGACGCATTAGCCTGGATGGTCACGCGCTGGATGATCTTTCAGAGCGCGATGTGCATTCGCGAATCGCCTATGTCAGTTCGGAGCCCTTCCTGTTCAACCGGGCGATTACCTACAACCTGGGTTATTCACTGAATCACTTGCCGCCGCCGCTCGAAGAGCGCAATGCAGAGGATCGCGCGCAGTTGGCAGAAGCCGTGGCCGCCGGCAACAGCGCCGACTGGTTCGACGAAGACTTCTCGACCGTCTGGACCGATTTCGGATTGATCGGCACGGACACCTGGGCAGAAACCCTGCCGCAAATGATGGCAGTGCTGCATGTCGTGGGGGTTGTTGAAACCGTTGCCGAACGATCGAAACTGGAAAAGTTCGATGCCGTCGAATGGCAGGAAAAACTCGGCAGGGAAACCTTTGTGGCCGATCTGCTCCACGCCCGTGAGCTCACACGCGAGCGAGTGGAGCGCGAGCAGCTTGGTCACCTGGTAACAGGATTTGATCGCGCGACAGTAAACCCGTGGTCAACCTATGCCGAAAATATACTGTTTGGCGTGACGACGATGAGCGGCGTTACTACGCGCACCATGGCTGAATCCGAGGTGCTTCGGCGTGGCATGCGAGAGGCGGATTTGTACGATAGTGCAGTGGCGGTAGGGGCAGCTGCGGTCAATGCGTTGCTGATGCTGTATCAGCAATTGCCGTCCGACCATGAGCTGGTCGTGCGCTTTTCGCTTGATGATGGCGATCAATTTGATGAGATGGGGCGAGCCGTTGATGTGCTCGCCGGTGACCCTTCGGCGCAGGCGCGCGAGCAAGCCGAGGTTCTGATGATAGCAGTGTTTTTGAATATTGTACCAGGTACGTTTAATCTGGTGGTTATCCCCGACGATATAGAAGCACGAGTATTGCGCACCCGCGAATTGTCACTCGCCTATACCCGCCAGATGAGTTTTGAGCACTTTCGGGAATTCGATCACTCCGCCTGCAATCCGGGTTTGTCAGTTTTTGATAATCTCATTTTTGGTCGAATCAATCATCGCGAACCCGATGCCTACGATCGATTGCGCAAGATTGTTGATGATGTCGTGCGCGAGGTCGGACTGCACGAGATATTGATGATTCTCTTTTTTGCCAATTCCCAGTCCGGTATTGGTGGCAGCCGATTGCCCGATGGCGCACGGCACAGAATCGCGCTGGCGCGCGCGCTGATCAAGCGGCCCGATATAATCGTGCTGCACGATGCGTTGCCACGTTATTCCGCCGGGGAGCGTCAGGCTGTTATCTCCCGTATTCGCGAACATCTGCCGCAATCGGCGATTATCAGTCTGACTGACACTGCCGCCAGCGACGCTGATTTTGGCGAGCGCTACATTCTTGATGAGCGCGGTTTGCAACTAGAGCAGGCAGCCGCGCCGCAAATGGCCATTGATGAAGCGGCCGCCCGCTCAACGGATCAGAGCGTTGTGTCGGCATTGAGCAGTGTGGTCGAATTCAGCGCCTTGTCCGATGCGCAGAAAACTATGCTTGCGCTGGATTCGCAATGCCTGAGTGTGAGCGCTGGCGAAACGGTGTACAGCGTCGGCGATAAGGCAACGCATGTTTATGCCTTGCTGCAGGGGCGTGTCGAGCTGCAATGGCGTGATCAACAAGCAGACGAGGTGCTGTCGCAACAACAAACTCGCGGTCTGATCGGTGATCTTGAGGTGCTCGCAGCCAGCCACCGCCGCAGTGCTTTGATCGCGCTGGAGGATTGTGAGTTTATTCGAATCGACGGGGCACAACTTGGCGAGGTGTTACAACAAAACGCGGGCTTGTCGCAGGATTTTCTGCAGCGCGTTGCAGGTGTTGCGGTGCAAAGCCAACTGACTGCGAAGCCAGATGCTTCGCAGTCATGATACTAACTACAGCTGAGCCAGAATCTGATCGGCGGAGCTGACTTCAACAGCGGCAGCTTCCTCGACATTGACATTCTTGACCACGCCGTTGTCGACAATCATCGAGTAGCGACGTGATCGCACGCCCAGGCCGCGGGCAGTCAGGTCGAATTCCAGACCCAGTGCTTTAGTCCACTCGGCACTGCCATCGGCGGCCATGATCAGGTTTTCGCCATTCTGGCTCTTGCCCCAGGCGTCCATCACGAACACATCATTGACTGACACGCAGACCACGTGATCGACGCCCTTGGCGACCAGATCATCGTAACGCGCGACAAAGCCGGGCAGGTGGGTTTCTGAGCAGGTCGGGGTGAATGCGCCGGGCACGCCGAACACAACCACTTTCTTGCCATTGAACAGCTCATCGGTGGTCAGCGCCGCCGGACCTTCTGCGCCCATGTGTGTGAGAGCGCCGGAGGGAATTGTGTCGCCAGCTTTGATTGTCATCTGAGATATCCTGTGTTGGGAATCGGTTAGCCCGAATATTTCACCAGGATGACGATTTCTCGAATATCAATGAGTATTCGATGCAATCGGAAAATCCTCGATATTCTCGCCCCCTGATGAAATATTCGGGCGGGGAAGTTACCCGCGAATGGAAACACAGTGGCACTAATCGGTAAAGTAGTTTGTCGCCTTAATCGTCTTGCCGAAACTTATACGACAAACCGCAGGGCTACAGCTCCAGCAGAGCCTGCAGCTTTTCACGCTCGCGCTGGCCGTCTTCGTAGCCAAGCTCAATGAGCTCACGGCAAAACGCCGAGTCGAACAGCAGATAGCTTGTCAGCGGGCGGCCCTCTTTGGCCATCGCGCCGATACCACTCAACAGGATCTTCATGCTGCGCGGAAATGCACTGGTGTGGCGTGCGACAATGCTGCGAATGTCGCGGCTGGGCGAAATCACCAGAAATTCAACCGGGCGAAGCAGCGAGTTGCCGTGGCGGAAGGTGTCGCGGCGGGTTTTCGACAGCGCAAAATTGATTCGATTAAGGCGTTCGATGTCGGAGTCGAGCCGGTCCATGAACAGCGTGTCGAACACATAACCGGTGATCTGCCCGAGTGACGGATATTGTGGTGCCTGGCGGACCGCGGGCGGCTCGTCCAGCGTGGGGTTTCGCACGCTGATAACCAGCAGCTTGTTCGCACCCAGATGCAGTGCGGGGCTCAGCGGCGCCGATTCGCGCATCGAGCCATCGCCGTGATAGTCATTTTCAATGCGCACCGCCGGGAATACCACGGGAATCGCGATTGAGGCCATCAGGTGATTGATTGCCAGCCGCGTGGGAATGCCAAAGCGGCGCGTGCGCTCCCATCCCTCGAGATCCGGCTGGCCTTCGAAATGGGTAATGGATGCGCCCTGCGCATAAGACGAACTGGTGATGCCGAGCGCCTGCAGATGGCCGGTTTCGATGCACTGGCGCATGCGGGCGAGATTGACGTGGTTCTCCAGCAGGCTGCGCAGCGGGGAGTTGTCGAGCAGTGATCGAGGGGGTGAATCCATCGAGCCTCTGCTGGCAAACGACCACATCCATGCCGCGCCGGTTTTAAGCGCTACGGATACTTCGGTTCGCACCACCATATCCATGTGGAGGTTTTTCCACATTCCCTCCAGGCGACGCATTCCATCGGTGTAGTTGCTCGACCGGCTGGCCACCATGCTGGCGTTCAGTGATCCCGCAGAGGTGCCGGTTACCACCGGAAAAGGCGATGCGCTGCCGGCCGGCAGCAGTTCCTCAATCGCTTTGAGCACGCCCACCTGGTAGGCACCACGGGCACCGCCACCCGGCAGTATTAACCCGACGTTGGGTTTTTCAACCGTTGGCTTTTTCGAGAACCAGTGATAAATGTTCATCGCGGAATCGCGCTCGACATCAGGGCCGGATGTTCAGCTTGATATAAAGGGAAGTGAGAGATGAAATTGCAGATCCCGCTGGGTGAGATGATTGCGGTCCGCGTTTGGGCAGTGTGATGATCGGCTGCCACTCGGTACACGCGGCGTAGTGCTACGCCGCCTGGCTTTGTATGGCTCCCCGGGACGGGCTCGAACCGCCGACCCAGTGATTAACAGTCACTTGCTCTACCGACTGAGCTACCGGGGAATTAAGCGCGGAAGTGTAACTCGGCTATCTGCTGTCGTCAACCAGATTGTTTGTCTGCAATCGCATCGCCCATACGCTGCATGGCGTTTTGCAGATTTTCCATACTGGTTGCATAGGACAGACGCACATGGCCTTCAGTGCCAAACGCCGAGCCAGGAACCACGGCAACACCGGCGCTATCCAGCAACCATGAGGAAAACTCCACGTCGTTGTTGATATCGCTGATGCTGTCGATAGCGCCCTGCACACTCGGGAAAGCATAGAATGTTCCATCCCCGGCGATGGCGGCCACACCGGACATGGCGTTGAGTTTGTCGATGACAAAGTCGTGGCGCTGGCGGAATGCTGTCAGCATTTCGGCGATGCAGTCGTTGCCACCGGTTAGTGCCGCGACCGACGCCCATTGTGAAATCGAGGTGGGGTTGCTGGTGCTCTGCGACTGAATCTTGCGCATCGCACCAATGATTTCGTTGGGGCCGCCGGCGTAGCCAATGCGCCAGCCGGTCATGGAATAGGCCTTGGATACGCCATTCAACACAACGGTGCGATCGGTGAGGTCGGGGCAGGCGTTCAGAATGTTGGAAAAGCCTTCGTCGTTCCATACGATATGTTCGTACATGTCGTCGGTGGCGATAACCACATCCGGGTAGCGGCGCAACACTTCACCCAGTGCGGCAAGCTCTGCAGCCGAATAAGATTTGCCGCTCGGATTAGACGGACTGTTGATCACGACCAGACGTGTTTTGGGTGTGAGTGCTTCGTCGAGCTGGGCGGGTGACATCTTGAAGCCATTGTCCTGGCTGGTCGCGACGAATTTCGGCACCGCACCTGCCAGCAGCGCGATATCCGGATACGACACCCAGTAGGGCGCCGGGATCAGCACTTCATCGCCATCGTTCAACAGGGCCTGGGCGAGGTTGTAGAAGCTCTGCTTGCCGCCGCAGGACACCAGAATTTGCGATGGCTCGTAGTTTATGTCGTTGTCGGCGCTGAATTTTTCTATAATGGCTGCTTTCAGCTCAGTCACGCCGTCGACGGCGGTGTACTTGGTTTTGCCATCGGCGATTGCCTTGATCGCAGCCTGTTTGATGTGCTCCGGGGTATCAAAATCGGGCTCGCCAGCGCCCAGTCCGATAACATCTCGCCCCTGGGCGCGAAGATTGGCCGCGAGGGCAGTGACTGCCATCGTCGGCGAGGGCTTGACCTGGTCAAGCTTTGCTGCAAGTTTGATCGCCAAAGTTGTTTTCCGTTGAGTGTGCGAGCGCCGGGCAGGGTTGGTGGCTGCGGTGTTCACCATGCGGCGCGGTAGTTTGTCCCGCTTTTGCTCGAGCCAGATGCCGTGAATCTCGTGAGCAGTGCAGGCTAACTGCCAACCCCAAATTCTATCCACAGCGCGTGCCTATGTCCAAGAGTTTCAAGCTAGACAACAAGTTCGAGCCGGCCGGTGATCAGCCTGCCGCAATCGCGGCACTGATCGACGGGCTGGAATCCGGGCTGGCCTTTCAGACGCTGCTGGGGGTCACCGGCTCGGGCAAGACATTCACCGTTGCCAACATTATCGAACAGCAGCAGCGTCCGGCGATTGTGCTGGCGCCCAATAAAACGCTGGCCGCGCAACTCTATGGCGAGATGAAAGAGTTCTTTCCGAATAACTCGGTTGAGTATTTTGTCTCTTATTATGATTACTATCAGCCCGAGGCCTATGTGGTCGCCTCGGATACGTTCATCGAGAAGGATTCATCGGTAAACGAGCACATCGAACAGATGCGGCTATCGACCACCAAAGCGCTTTTTGAACGCCGCGATGTGATTATCGTCGCCACCGTGTCGTCGATCTACGGGCTGGGCGATCCGCAGGCCTACCACAAAATGGTGTTGCATCTGGAACGCGGCAATATCGTTGATCAGCGCGAGCTGTTGCGCCGACTGGCCGAGTTGCAGTACACCCGCAACGATATGGACCTGGCGCGCGGCAACTACCGCGTGCGCGGCGAAATCGTCGATATCCACGCCGCCGATTCCGACCGCGAGGCGGTGCGTATCGAGCTGTTCGACGATGAAATCGAGAGCTTAAGCTTTTTCGATCCGCTGACCGGCGAGATTCTGCGCCAGGTGCCGCGCCTCACGGTGTATCCGAAAACGCACTATGTCACCCCGCGCGAAACGCTGGTCAGAGCGGTCGATGAAATCAAAATCGAACTCAAGGAGCGGCTTGAAGGCTTGCGCGCCGCAGATAAACTGCTCGAGGCACAGCGTCTGGAGCAGCGAACGCTCTACGATCTGGAGATGATCAACGAGATCGGATTTTGCTCGGGGATTGAAAACTATTCGCGTTATCTGTCGGGCCGGGGTGCGGGTGAGCCGCCGCCGTGTCTGTTCGACTACATTCCGTCGGATGCGATTTTGTTTATCGATGAAAGCCACGTCACCGTGCCGCAGCTGGGCGGCATGTATAAAGGCGATCGCTCGCGCAAGGAAAACCTCGTCGCCTATGGCTTTCGCCTGCCATCGGCGCTTGATAATCGGCCGTTGCGGTTCGATGAATTCGAACAGCTGGCGCCGCAGACCGTGTTCGTCTCGGCCACCCCGGGCAATTACGAAAACCAGCATACCGGCCAGGTGGTTGAGCAGGTTGTGCGGCCGACCGGCCTGATCGATCCGGAAATCGAAGTGCGCGACGTGGCGACCCAGGTCGATGATCTGCTGTCGGAAATACATTTGCGCGTGGCGGAAAATGAGCGCGTACTGGTGACCACGCTAACCAAGCGCATGGCCGAAGATCTGACCGATTATCTTTCAGAACACGGCGTTCGGGTCCGCTATCTGCATTCGGATATTGACACCGTTGAACGCACCGAGATCATTCGCGATTTACGCCTGGGCGAATTCGATGTGCTGGTCGGTATCAATCTGTTGCGCGAAGGGCTCGATATGCCCGAGGTGTCGCTGGTGGCGGTGCTCGATGCAGACAAGGAGGGTTTCCTCCGGTCGGATCGCTCTTTGATCCAGACCGTCGGGCGAGCGGCGCGAAACATACGTGGTAAAGCGATTCTCTACGCCGCGAAGGTAACCGACTCCATGCGCCGGGCGATGGACGAGACAGAGCGTCGTCGCGACAAGCAAAGGAACTTTAACGAGCAAAACGGGATCACACCAAAGTCGGTTGTCAAGCGAATTACCGACATCATGGAGGCCGGGCAGGGGGCGCCTAAAACAGCCGCCCGACGCAAGGCAAAGATCACCGAAGAGTCAAAGGAATATGCAGCGCTATCGCCCACGGAAGCGGCCCGCAAGATTCGGGCGATGGAAAAACAGATGTTTGCCTGCGCTAAAGAGCTTGAATTCGAGCAGGCTGCCGCTATCAGAGATCAAATCGATTTGTTGCGATCGGTTACGCTTGGTCCGGAAACTGTTTGATTCTGATAGAATAAACGGCTTCCTCCAGCAGTCCGGCCTGGTCGCGCATCGGCGCCGATGCGCA
>CAKZSB010000460.1 GCA_937920585.1 uncultured Granulosicoccaceae bacterium
GTTTGATTGTCGAGTTTGGCTTCAGCCACCTATGGATTGATCCTGGATAAGTTTGGTACAGCGAGAGGGCCTGGCCTGCGCGACGAGCACCCGGACCCGGTGTGGTTCGTCGAACGGGCATATAGCATGCCGAGGTTCAGCGGCGCTGCTATATAGCGGCGCCCTGCCCGGTTACATGCCCGCGGACAATATCACAGCAGTGCAGCCTGCTGCAGAACCATGTTTGACCTTACCCCTGCATGCTGCTGGAAATCGGCTGGTGGGGCCGACGAGGCAATTTGCGCTGCTGGCGATGATATCGCTCAATCGGATAGCCAGCGCAAGGGACGCCGGATATTGCTGCGGCCACTGGCAGGCAAAACACCGGTGGTTCGGTACGGCGAAATGGCGAGCTGAAATGGCGTAAGAGGAAACCGGGTACGAACGGCTTAAGGAAAATCCGACGGTCAGTGCACTAGCCCGGATTATTCATGAAGGGGCGAAAATATCGCGCAGACAATTGTTTCCACAGTGGATTATGCGACTGCATCGAATACTTACTGATATTTGTAAGGGAGCAAAATTCGCTATGGGAACAAGGGGCAAGCGAGAAATCGTTAATTTCATGAATAATCCGGGCTAGGATTCGGAGTGATCTTCAATAATGACCGGCTGGCTGCCAATAGCGAACGCACAAATATGTTCGCCCTGCCAGCCTCGCTCCAGGGCGGACTGATAGCTTTCGTACCCTCGCGATCGCGCATAGGCATCCAGTGCTGCCGCCTTGTTCTCGCCCGACCAGACACCAGCGATCGAATCATCGTGAATTATTTCGAATCGTCTCACTTTACAGTCCAAGCTACTTAAAAATACATGCTGCCTTTTGCGGGATGAAGCCACAACCCATCAATACTGACAGGAATAGCGCTGTTTCAGACTATTCTGAATTCGCAATTAAACGTGCCAGTGTACCTTTAATATAGCATTGTAAGATCGATTGCAGAATGACTGTTCGTTATTTTTCTTTGTCCACGCCACATCAGTCTGCCTGACCCATTTATACCATCAGCGAGGCAGTGCCCGCACAGGCTGTGCACTTCGTGCTTCTGTCAGTCTTTTGCCAACGGCTTGACGACGGACTCCCAGCAAGCAAGGAGCATTTGCTCGGCCAACATCATGGTCTTCTGTCCCTCTTGCTTATCCTGCTCGATGGCGATCGATACAGCCGATGTGGCAAAACTCGACGCCAATACGTGAGCGCGCTGCACGTCCTCGTGCCGGGCGCTGTCGAACATATGGCTGGAACGCTCGAACAATAGCTGCTGTTGGCGAGCCGTGGCATTTGCATCAATGTCCTGCAGGGCTTTGTCTGTTGCCGACCCCATCCAGATGTCTCGCACAACCGGGTCATCGCGGTGCATTCGATAGTACCGGTGCAACAGGCCGGTGAGCGTGTTGAACAAACTGTCCAGATCATCGGCGGGCGTTGCCAGCGCTTGCTCCACTTCGAGCTCGAATACCTCCAGATAGTGCTGTGCGAGCCCCGCGACAATTGCGTGTTTGTTAGGGAAGTACTGATAGATCGAGCCGATCGACACCTCGGCTGTTTTCGCGATGTCGCTCATTTTCAATCCGGCACAACCGTGTTGAAGAATCAACGACCTGGCGGCCTCGAGAATTTGCTCAACCCGCTGCTGACTGCGGGTTTGCCGGGGCTTGCGAATACTGTCCTGACGTTTACCAGATGCAACCATAAGATAAAACCTGAATTTTTTTCAGTTTTAGCTTGACCTGGCCGAAATGTCAACGTATAAACCTGAAATTGTTTCAGGTTACCTGCTGCCGCGACCAGCCCGAACCAGAAGCATCGACCGGAATGTCCGGTTGAACCGCCATTAAAAAACGGAGAGAGGGGACGTCAATTGAACACATTCGGAACACCAGATTTTGGCCATTTCAGATTCGCACTCGTCTGCGTTCTGCTAACGGCGGCCACGTTGCTTGCGATATCCAGCCCTCGCGCAGGCGCCGATAGCGGCCCATCGATCAGACCGGTAAAGGTGGTAAAGATCGCCAATGACAGTACCGCTATGACGCGCACTTTCTTTGGCCGCGTATCGGCCAGGCAGACTGTCGATCTGGCATTCCAGGTGGCAGGCCAGATGGTGGAGTTTCCGGTAATCGAGGGCGAAATCATCCGCAGCGGCGGCCTGGTGGCCAGGCTCGATCAAGAGCCCTTTCAACTGGCACTGGATCGCGCCATCGCCTCCAGGGAAAAATCAGAGCGAGACCTGGCGCGACTGGAACGCCTGAAGGCCAACGCCAGTCAGGCGCAGGTTGATGAAGCGCAAACGGCGCTGGTGCTCGCTGATCTGGCGGTACGCGATGCCAGACTCGCCATGGCGCGCACCACGCTCAACACACCATTCAATGCACTGGTAGCGAGCCGGATAGCGGCCAACTACTCAACCGTTGGAGTCGGCACGCCGGTCGCGCGCCTGCATGATATGTCAGAGCTGCATGTAGAAATCGAAGTGCCCGAGGTGCTGGTGCAACAGATTGGCGAAAACCCGAACGTTGAGCTGACGGCTCGATTTCCGGCCAGCGATCGTGATTTTCCACTGGAATTTCGCGAAGTGGTGGCCGAGGCTTCACGCATCGGCCAGACATTCACGGTGACATTCGGCATGGCACCGCCCGATGAACTATTGCTGTTGCCGGGTGCGACCGCCACGGTTCGCGCCACCCTGCTGGATCGGGAAACCGGCATCATCGTACCACCCCAGGCTATCCGCACCGCCGCCAACGGTGATGTATCAGTGATGCGCCTGGACGCCACCGAAAATGGTATCAAAGTCAGTAGCGTGCCGGTTCAGATCAGTATTAACGACAATGGCGAAATACAGATAACAGGCGGACTGAAAGCCGGTGATGAAATCGTTGCCGCCGGTGTCAATTCCCTGAAAGACGGTGAAGCGGTTCGTCGCTTCACATCATTCTGACTCGGCAGCAGCACTCATGAACATCGCAAGAAACAGCATCGATAAACCACTCTACACGTGGATATTCGTGATTATCTGCCTGGTCGGCGGAAGCTGGAGTTTCTTTTCGCTCGGCCGACTCGAAGATCCGGCTTTTACCATTAAAACCGCGGCCATCGTCACCCAGTATCAGGGGGCGTCTGCCGATGTGGTCGCCACCGAAGTCACCGAACCACTGGAAAGTGCGATCCAGAAAATGGCGGAGGTCGACAAGATCATATCGGTCAATACCCCTGGCCAGTCATTGATCGAGGTGGAAATGAAGCCCACCATAAAGGGACCAGAGCTGCCACAAATCTGGACCAGGCTGCGCGCCCGTGTCGATGACGCTGCTCGCAGCCTGCCCGATGGTGCAACGGCCCCTTATGTAAACGACAGCTTTGGCGATGTATTCGGTTTGTACTTCGCCGTAACCGCTGACGGCTTCAACGATGCGGAAAAACACCAGCTCGGCACTTTTCTGCGCCGCGAGCTGCTCGCCGTACCCGGTGTTGCCGACGTCAGTTTATCGGGTCTGCCGGAAGAGGCGATATACGTTGAACCGGATCTGGCACAATCGACCAACCAGAATATTTCCCCAGACACCTTCATTGGCGCCATCGCCACGGCCAACACCATCGTCGCTGCCGGTGAAGCCAATACACTTCGAATTCAGGCGCCCGAAGGCTCTGATAGCGTAGGCGAAATTGCCAGTTTGTCTGTGGGTGTCGGTGGCAATGTAATTCAGTTAACTGACCTTGCCGAGGTTACGCGCAGCCGCGTGAGTGACCCTGCGTTAATGGTGCGATACAACGGCGTGGAGGCTTTCACGCTCGGCGTCGCCGGTGTACAGACCGAGAATATTGTGACGGTGGGCAAGCGCGTCGACAGACGGCTGGCAGAACTATCGGCCGACCTGCCCCACGGCATTGAACTGCAGCCAATCTATCAGCAGCACCTGGTGGTGGAGGAAGCATCGAACGCATTTCTGGTCAATCTGGCGATGTCTGTCGCTATTGTCGTTGTGGTGCTGGCGCTGTTCATGGGTTGGCGTGCTGCCGTTGTAGTTGGCAGCACACTGTTGTTAACCGTGCTCGGCACTTTGCTTTTCATGAAGTTGTTTGCCATTGAGATGGAACGCATTTCACTGGGTGCACTGATTATTGCGATGGGCATGCTGGTCGACAACGCCATCGTCGTAGCAGAAGGTATGCAGAACGCGATGAAGCGCGGACTATCCTCGCGCGCCGCCGCAACCGACGCAGCATCGAAAACACAGATACCGTTATTAGGGGCCACTGTAATCGGCATTATGGCGTTCGCCGCGATTGGCCTGAGCCCGGATGCAACCGGTGAATTTCTCTTTTCATTGTTTGCGGTTATCAGTATTTCACTGTTGTTGTCGTGGTTGCTGGCGATCACCGTCACTCCGCTACTCGGGCACTATCTTTTCAAGCGCGAATCAGGCAATAGCGAAGATGACTACGGCGGTGCGGTTTTCCGGGCCTACGCCGCGATTCTGCGAACCGCACTGAAAGGACGCTGGATCGTGTTACCGGTGCTGGCGCTGATCACCGTGGCGTCGTTTGCCGGTTTCACTCAGGTGAAACAACAGTTCTTCCCCGACTCAAACACCCCGCTGTTCTACGTTAACTACAAGTTGCCACAGGGCACACCAATCGCCACAACTTCTGCCGATTTGCAGGTGATAGAAGACTGGCTGGGCAAACGCGACGAGGTTGTTTCGGTCACTGCCTTTGCCGGCAACGGCGCGTCGCGATTCATGCTCACCTACCCTACTGAACGGGCCAACCCCAGTTACGGCCATTTGATTATTCGCACCACAAGCGTGGACGACATTGCAGCGTTACAGGTGGCGCTGGAGGCGTTTGGCAAATCACAATTAGCCAACGGCGAGTTTCGCACCAAGCGGCTGGTTTTCGGCCCCGGTGGAGGCGACCCGATACAACTTCGCATCTCGGGCCCCGACCCTACCGTGCTGCGTGAGCTGGGCGACCAGGCTGCCGAATTGATGAAACAGTCCTCGAATGATTTTACCGGCATGCGCACAGACTGGCGCGAACAGGAGCTGGTGATTGTCCCCAACTACGCAACCGATCGCGGTCAAACCGCCGGTATCACCCGAGACGACGTTGCACAGACACTGCGATTTGCAACAGATGGTGTGGTCGCCGGCGTGTATCGCGACAAAGACCGCCAAATTCCGATCATCGTTCGAGCGCCGCAGTCGGATCAGCTGTCGCTGATCGATCAGGCCGTATACGCTTCAGCTGCACAGACACAGGTGCCGTTAGGCCAGGTGATCAATGGCTTCAGCTATGAGGTTCAGAATACACTGGTGCACCGCCGCAATCGGGTACCAACACTCACGCTCTCAGCAGACATATCGCGCGACACAACGGCAGCGGCTGTGCACGCCAGTATCCGCGACGCGGTGCAGGCCATGCCGTTGCCACCGGGCTATCGCATTGAATGGGGTGGTGAGCACGAGGATTCTGCCGTCGCACAACAAAGCCTGGCGGGACAGTTACCGCTGGCCTTCATGATCATGGTGCTGATATCGATACTGCTTTTTAATGCTCTGCGCCAACCGATCATCATTTGGTTATTGGTGCCAATGTCAGTCAACGGTGTTGTTGTAGGCTTGCTGGCCACCGACCTGCCATTCAGTTTTACCGCGCTGCTTGGGCTCTTGAGTCTGTCGGGCATGCTGATTAAAAACGGTATTGTGCTGGTTGAGGAAATAGACATCGTGCGACGTGAAGGGCGCGCGCTTGTGGAGGCGATTGTCACCGCCAGTAGTTCAAGACTACGCCCGGTGGTATTGGCCGCTGCCACAACCATCCTGGGCATGATTCCATTGCTGACAGACGCTTTCTTTGTCTCAATGGCCGTGACCATCATGGCCGGCCTGGCGTTTGCCTCTGTACTCACTCTGATTGCAGCACCGCTACTCTACTACGTGTTTTTTAAGCGGGATGAAGCGACGGTGACGGCAATGCCAGCTACCGCAGTCGGAAACGCCTGAAAAAAGCCGATCACGGGCGATCCGCAGGATCGCCCGTCAAATGCCACAGGGCACGCCACCGGTAACCGGAAGATTGATGCCGGTGACATAATCGGCATTCGGCCCGGCCAGGTAGGCCACTGCTGCCGCGACATCCTGCGGGCGCCCGGCATTTCGAAGCGCAACACCGGCATAGCGACGCTGCTGTGCCTGTTCTATCGATACGCCCCACTGCGCTGCCAGACGCTTGTTCGCGGCGGCGTGCATGTCGGTCATGATGTAGCCGGGGCAGACGGTATTGCAAAGAATGCCATCGGCACCGAACTCGGCGGCCAGCGTTTTACTCAACCCCACCATGCCGTGCTTCATGGTGGTGTAGGCGCCGAATCCGGCCTCAGCGCCCAGGCTGCCGGTTGAGCCAATATTGATAATACGCCCACCGCCGCGTTCACGCATTGGCGGGATCACTGCCTGGCAAAACATCATTGGGCCAAGCAGGTTCACTCTGAAACTTGCCTCCCATTGCTCGGGGGTAGTTGATAAAAACTCATCCGACCCGGCCAGTGACCCGGCGTTGTTAACCAGAATATCCAGCCCGCCGAATTTACCAATGGTATCCGCCACACAGCGCTCGATATCGCTCTGCTGCGTTACATCAACCTGCATGGCCCGTGCACGACCGCCTGCCTGCTCAATATCTGCGACCAGTTGCGCCTGCAAAACGGCGCGATCGTACACCTGATCGTGCAACGCAACGCTGCCGCCAATATCGGCAACAACCAACGATGCGCCCTCTGCCGCCAATCGCAACGCAATGGCGCGACCAATTCCCTGCGGTGCAGAAGTGCCGGTAACAATTGCTACCTTGCCGTTTAGTGGAGTCATCGCTGTGCCTTGCTGATTCGAACCCGGAGTAATGTTATTACTGGGGCTCTTACATCGATTTACCGAGTACTGCGGCCAAACACGAGAATTGTTAGCGGGAGATCGCACGCCAGTGGTTTTGCAAAAACAGCCAGCCAAGCGCCAGTGCCAGTAACAAGGTAGAAACGAGAACCACAAGCCAGAGTAAGGGCAACTGCCCGGCGAACGCCTGGCTGAGCCACCACAGCAGCGGAAACTCTATGCAGAGATAAGTCACCATGGCCGCCAGCAACATTGGCATATTGCGACCGGCACCGGTAAATACGCCATGAAAAACACTCTGCGCACAGTAAAACAGCATGGCCACCGCCATGAACCGCAGATAGACAACACCGGTGTCTATTGCAACAGGATCGGTGGTAAAGACCGCCAGTATCAGCGGCGCGAAAACTGCGACCACTGAACACACCGCGGCCATCGCCAGCATCAGCCGGGCCAGCACCGGCCATACCGCACGTTTGAGTAAATCATACCGGCCGGCACCGATAGCCTCGCCCGCGGTTACCGCCATACCGATTCCCATGCCCATGGTACTGATATACAAAACACCAAACAGCCGCTGGCCGATACCGAAACCATCACTAATCGAAACCGCTTGCTGCGCGACAATCGCGGTGATGATCAGTTGCTCTGCATTCATTAGAAAGACCATGCCGGCCACGGGCATGCCAATAAACAACAGATGCCGATAAACCGCAGCCTCGAACTGCGCGGCACGCCAGCTGAAACGAATGCCGGCCCTGTTAAACAGCAAACGCCGCAGGCCGATGAATAGCACAATCGCATCGACGATGATCGTAGCCCAGGCGGCACCTGATACACCCAACGCCGGAACACTGCCATAGCCGAAAATCAGTAGCGGTGTAAGCATCGCATTCATCGACAATGCGGCGATTGATATCCAAGCCGTGCTTTTGGCTTCGTTTAGAATTCTCAGTGCGGTTAACACTGATGCGCTGACAGGCACCAGGATCAACGATGGCCAGATCACAAAGCCATAGTCGCGTACGTAGCCTTCGATTACCGGATCAAGCCCGTACCAGTGCAAGCCAAAGCGCAGGAACAACACAAATCCGCAGGCCATCAGCACGCCCATCAGAAATTTCATTAACAGCGTCTGCAGCACAACCGATGCGGTACGCGAATTGTCCCCGACGCCCTTGGCTTGCGAAATCACCGCCACACTGCCCACACCCACCACCTCATTCAGCGTGAGCACAGTAACGAAAATGGTCGAGACAATCGCAATCGCGGTGGGTACACCAACGCTCAGCTTCGCCACCCAGAACATA
>CAKZSB010000461.1 GCA_937920585.1 uncultured Granulosicoccaceae bacterium
ACCGCAAACGGCATTGGCAGTATCCAGCCCGCACGCAATACCGGGCCCAGCGGAATGGCCTTGACAGGCTGCTGCGGTGGCGTCGATTTCATATCGCGACGAGAGAGAAAATCAACCTGCAAAAACAGCGCAAGGTAATACAACACCGCCGGTATCAGTGCGGCAAGCAGAATCTCCCGATACGGAAGTTGTAAAAACTCGGCCATTAAAAAAGCCGCCGCCCCCATCACTGGCGGCATCAGCTGACCGCCGGTGGACGCCACCGATTCAATTGCCGCGGCGCGATGCGCCGGCATCGCGGCCTTTTTCATCAGCGGAATGGTGACTACGCCGGTGGACATTACGTTGGATACTGCCGAACCGGAAATCGAACCAAACAGACTCGATGCAATGATCGACACGCGCGCAGGGCCTGCCGGACCACTGCCGGCGAGTGCCTGACTTAATCCCGTAAAAAATGCGCTGCCACCCGTGGTTTGCAACACGCGCCCGAACAAAATGAACATCACGACGACAAAGCAGGTCACTGCCAGCGGCAGGCCGAGCATCGCCGTGGTATCAGTACCGAGAAAGCGCAGCAGTTCATCCGGCGCCAGCGCTCGCGCCTGCATCTTGCCAGGGATCAAATCGCCAACCAATGCATAAAGAGCGAACAGCGCAAATACAACGACAAGGCTCCAGCCAACACTGCGGCGCATCGCCTCGACCACCAGTGGCAACAACAGCAGCGACACCAGCAGTGTTTCCCGCGGCCGGAAAAAAGATTCTTCTGAAAGCACTGGAATGCGAACGGCGAGATACCATGCCACTGCCAGCGACAAAAAGGCGAGCAACAAACACAGACGGCGATGCGATAACGATTTCGCATCATCGACACCGCGCAGATAGATCACCGCCATCGCCAGGCCAAGCATGGCCGCGAGAATTTGCTCGGGGAAAACAAGCCAGCCAAGCCGCTGTGGCACCGACAACACCCACAGCATACTGGCAAGCGGGATCAACAGCGCCAGTGCGGCGCGACAGTGGGTGGCGCTAACAGTCAACGGACCAGGCGAAACTAATCCCTAGCGTTGCCAGATGCCCTTGCCTTTATAAAATTCGATCGCTGCCGGATGAAACTCAACCCCGGTGTCCTTGCCCATAGCGGCGGGATCAAAACGCTTCCACAATGGACTGGTCGCTTTCAACTGATCCGGGTTATCGTACATCGCACGAACCACCTCGGTAATCACTTCATCTGCGACATCCTTGTGCGCCCACAGTGCATAATCGAATGCCAGGGTGTGAATGCCCTCGCCCTCTCCCGGTGTACCGCCATTGATTTCAGTTAAAAAGCTGCCCGGCAGATACGTCCCGGCAATCTCATTTTTACCGTCGCCAAAATCGAGAAACTGTACGCCACCAAACGCGGCATCAAAATCGAAGGCCGGCTTTGAACCCACCGCCACGATCGCCGCATCGACCTGTCGCTGTTTAAACATCTTCCACATCGTCGGGAAATTCGATGTCGGCACTTTAGAGACATCCTCGTAGCTGAGTCCGCCGCTCTCTAAAAATGCACCAAAGATATATTCACCCAGTGCACGAGACTTAAACGCCGGAAGATTCCTGCCCGCCAGATCTTCGACTGACTTGATACCGGAATCTGCACTCACCATTATGCCGGCGCGAAACGTAAACAGAGTCACTATCATGCGCAGGTCAGGGTTGGGCTTACCTTCAGACATTCCAGTGCCGCTGACGGCGTAGCGCGTTTGCGGCACATTGGCGAGGCCCAATTCAATTCGGCCGGCATTAACCATCGGAATATACTGCTGGGTGTTTGCCATCGCCTGCGGGCGGACCTGAACACTCGAATTGGCCGATACCACTTTGGAAACAGCCGCCGCGATCTGTGCCGTGGCGCCGCCCTTGGTGGTGCCGATGCCGATCGTCTGCGCGATTGCCTGGGTACCGCACAGGGTTCCCGCCACACTCAACGCCAACACTGCAATGGCCCGTTTGAACATGGACTTTCCTCCGATTGGTTGTGTCCCCTTACCCAACACTATGTACGATTCGACGCATCGCATCAAGTAATCGTGCACGGTGACCATGACAGAGCAGCGCGCTAACAGGCGGATGATACACTGGATGGTGAAGCGGATTGTCGCCTGGCGATTGCTGATCGCCGATGCACATAGGTTCACCGATAGCCGGGATTCACTACTATAAATATGCCGCAGCAATATCAGATTGTGATCGTCGGCGGCGGCCCCGTCGGCACCGCACTGGCCATTGATCTGGCCCTGCGTAACGTTTCAGTATGTGTGGTTGAAAAACACCACCAGCCTCAGCGAGTACCCAAAGGGCAAAACCTCACTCAACGCAGCGGCGAACACTTTCGTCTGTGGGGTATCAGTGATGCGATACGTGCAGCCAGCCCGATTCCGGCAAGCTACGGCAACGCCGGGCTGGTCGCTTATGGCTCGCTGCTGTCGGGCTATCACTACGACTGGTTTAAACGAGCCAGTGTCAGAGAATACTACGCGGCTGACAACGAGCGGCTGCCACAATATGAAACAGAACGAGTTCTGCGCCAGCGAGCAGACACTTTTGACAACATACACTATCTCTCCGGCTGGCAGTTTCATGCGCTGCAAACCGCTACCGACGGCGTTGTGTGCGACATAGTGCATAGCGATGACGGGCAAAAGCAAACGTTGCACGCCGAATACCTCGTCGCTTGCGATGGCAGTCATTCGGCCGTGCGTAGTGCCGCCGGTATTGATGCCACTACCGACAGCCGCGATATAAAAATGGCTTTACTGGTATTCAATTCCCCATCACTGCACACAATGCTTGAAGAGAAATTTCCAGGCAAGACCATATTCAACACGCTGCACCCGAGTATGCTCGGCTACTGGCAGTTTTTCGGCCGTGTGGATTTGCAGAACAACTGGTTTTTTCATTCGCCGGTGCCGGATAATGCAGATGCCGAACGCTTCGATTTTCACGCGCTGCTGTCGAAAGCCGTGGGTCGCTCGTTCGACGCAGAATTAAACTACATCGGCTTTTGGGATCTGCGTTTTGAACAGGCTGATCAGTATCGCAAAGATCGAATATTCGTCGCGGGCGACGCCGCACACAGTCATCCACCCTATGGTGGTTACGGCATCAATATCGGCTTTGAAGACGCGCGCAATCTAGGCTGGAAGCTCGCCGCAAGGCTGCATGGCTGGGGAACGCAAGCCCTGCTCGATAGCTACCACGACGAGAGACACCCGGTTTTCGCATCGGCGCGTGACGACTTCATCGCCCGAATGATCAGTACCGATGCGGACTTCGTCGCTCGCTACGATCCAGCCAGAGATCCGCAGGCATTCGCTGCAGCATGGCAGCAACGCGCCAGTGGTGGCCAGCAGGAGGTGCAGGGCTACGTGCCCCACTATCGCGGCTCGCCGTTGATTGAACGCGGCGACACAGCGTTAAAAAACAGCAGTGCAGTCGGCGTTCATACACACAGAGCAATCGCAGGGGAACATCTGTCGCTCGGACACCGCCTGGGTAACGTTGATTGCTTTGAGCAAACCGGCGCAGGGTTAAGCCTTTTCTATCACTGCGATGCAGAATCGACAGCCAGTGCCTTTCGCGCCGCTGCCGAGAGGCTGCGAATACCACTGAAGACCATTGCATTTGACGAGGAACTGGAACGGCACTGGTGCAAGCGATTGATTCTGCTCAGACCCGATCACTATGTGGCGTTTGCCGACAGCACTGATCAGGTCGACGCCGAGGCAGTACTGCGCAGAATCGTTGGGCACAGTAGCCACCGTTGAACGATACGTAAGATCCAGCCACCGCGATTTGCACCTGCACCACAGGCGGCACCCACTGTAGTTGCAAGCAAAGGCACATGTACCGTCTCGCGCTGAATAAAATATCGGTACATGCGCCTCGAGCCCAGTGCTATTCGCCGCAGGTGTTGGCTGCGTGACTGTCGACCAGTGAAATCGCACCATCATTGATTTCCACGACATAGGCAGGCAATTCGGCGTCGCCGTTTTTATCGAAACAAATGGTGCCGGTTACGCCGTCGTGTGTCATCGTTGCCATGGTATCGCGAATAGCCGTGCGCTCTGCAGCCAGTTTATCGGCATCGCCGGTGACGCCTGCGCTTTCCATCGCCGCCTTGAGGATATAGACAATGTCGTAGGCAGATGCATCGACGTGATGCGGGCCAGACTTTTCAATTCCCCGCTTTTCATTCTCGGCATTAAATTTCTCGGTGAATTCCCGGGTGCGGTCATCGCGATCCCACCAGAACCACGCGGCGTAGAGCGTACCGTTGCCCTCGGGGCCTATTTTTTGCGCAAGATCCGGGTCGGCAGAAATACCCGAACCGATGATGCGGCCCTTGTGACCCTGGCGGCGCAGTTCCTTGGCTGTTTTTACCATCGCCTCGACAATACCGGCCACGGCGACAGTGTCAGTTTGATTTTCCATCAGCTGTGCAACCTGCGGCGCCAGATCAAACGAAGCGGTTTGAAAGCCAATCGGCTCACCCACCAGCTCGACACCCTGCTTCTTGAAGACGGCCGGCATTAGCTGAGTGCCAACTGCCTTGGATACAAATTCATCGGAGACATACATGATCGAGGTATTGCCAATATCCATTCCTTTGGCTTTCATTGAACCAACCAGACGATCGAATTGCAGAAACTCACTCTCGGTGACGCGGTAGGCGTAGGAAAATTTCTCGGCAAGCCCGGGGGCCGAGGAGGCATTGGGAATTTGCACAATACCCAGGCGCTCACCGGCGGCGAATGCCACGCGCGCCTCGCCGGAGGAAAAGGGGCCAATGACAGCCAGAGCACCTTCGTCTTCAGCAAATCGCCGCACTGCTACCTGGGCCTGCTTCGGGTCGCCGTTGGTGTCGAATTTGACCAGCCTCACCGGTTTGCCGTTAATGCCGCCAGCAGCGTTGATTTCTTCGACTGCAATGTCTATTGAGGTTTCGGTGGTTCTGGCACTGGTCGCATAGCGCCCGGTCTTGGCAAGCGTCGCACCAATGACAATCTCTTCTGCAGCCTGCAGTGCCGACCCGACAAACGCCAGTGTCAGCAAACTCGCATACCAGCCATGTCGAAAAAGTTTCATCTTCCATCCTCCAGTCTGTTGAAAAACCACTATAACAGCCGGCACTGAATCTACAATCGTTTTTGCCAGCCGGCTTCACACCCATGAACTACTCGCCCAAATAGGCACTTTGCAGCTGTTCATCGGCGGCAAGTGCCACCGCCGGCCCCTGCAACACCACACGCCCGAGCTCCAGAATGTAACCGCGACTGGCCACTTTCAGCGCCATATTGGTATTTTGTTCTACCAGCAACAGCGATAGCCCATCAGTGTTGAGTTGCTGCAACAGCGAGAACAGCTCCTGCACCAACAGCGGACTAAGACCCAACGAAGGCTCATCCAGCATCATCAGCACCGGCTTCGACAACAGTGCACGTCCGATCGCGAGCATTTGCTGCTCACCACCCGATAACACCGAGGCCGACATGTCGCGGCGGGCAGCGAGATTGGAGAAACGCTGGTATATCGCATCGATATCAGCTGCGCGAACATCGCGACGCGGATAGGCCCCCATCAGCAAATTTTCGTGCACGGTAAGGCTGGTGAGTATCTGGCGACCCTCGGGCACCAGAGCCAAACCATTACGCACGCGTTTGGGCACCGTCCAGCGATCAACGTCAGCGCCGTCAAACCGGATCTGGCCGGCTGCCGGTTTTACCATGCCCAAAATCGCCTTCAACAGCGAGCTCTTGCCAGCGCCATTGGCACCCAGCACGGTGACGATTTCGCCGTGGTCAATTTGTAGTGATAAATTCTGCAATGCGTGATTGCGGCCATAGCGAACGTCCAGTGAGTCGATCTCAAGCAGCATGATCACTCCCCAGGTAGGCATCGAGTACGGCACGATCGCGGCGCGCTGCCGCCGGCGTTCCCTGAAACAGCAGCCGGCCAAAGTTAAGCACCACCACTTGCTGACACAGGCGACTGACAAAGTGCATGTCGTGCTCCACGATAAGCAATGTGACACCCTGTGCCGAAATACTTTCCAGTAACTTCAGCAGTTCATCGGTCTCGGCCGGATTTAAACCGGCGGCTGGTTCATCCAGTAATAAAAGTTTCGGACGCGCGGCCAGCGCGCGCACGACTTCGATACGTTTTTGAATACCATAAGGTAAATCGGCCACCACCTGACCGGGAAAGGTCGACAAGCCGGCGTCCGCCAACAGCTGCTCGGCCTCGCGCACCCAGCGATTGCGCCACAAGCCCAGCGGTGCCAGCATGCCGATTGTCGAGGAGCGCGCGTGCTGACCGAGCATGATATTTTCGACCGTGCTCAGGTGTGGCATCAGGCGGATATTCTGAAAGCTGCGCGATAAGCCGTAGCCGCCTCGTCGATGGGCCGGTATGTCGGCAAAATCCCGACCGTCCAGCACAATGCTGCCGTGATCGATCGGGTAGACGCCACTGATCAGATTGAACAGTGTTGTCTTGCCGGCACCGTTTGGGCCGATCAGCGCGCTGCGGGTACCACGCTCAATGTTAAAAGAAACGTCGTCGATTACAGTCAAGCCGCCAAAACGTTTGCTGATCGACTGCAGGGACAACAGTGCCGTCATGCTACGTTGCCCCCTTTTCGCGGGCGCCGCGACCCATCAGCCGTTCCAGCATCGTCCGCGTAACGATACCCTCCGGCCGAAACGCCATCATCAGCACAATCAGTGCGCCAAAAATCGCGAACCGTCCGTCGGCAATCAATTCGCTGCCAACCGCTGCCCCGAAGGAGCGCAGCAACTCCGGCACAACGGTAAAAAACAGCGCGCCCAGCAATGGTCCAAACGGGCTCTGTGTGCCGCCAAGCAATACATACAACAGCACATAGATGCTGAACATAACGTTCCAGTTCTGCACCTCGATGTAATTGTATTGATGGCCGTACAATGCACCGTAAAGGCCACCGAGCAGACCGCCCAGCGTGAACGCAGCGACACGCACCCAGTGCACATTAACGCCAAACAAACTGGCGACGTTTTCGTCGTCGTGCACGCTGCGCATCGCCAGTCCGAAACGGGTCGACATCAGTAAAAAACAGCTCACAACAACCATCACACAGATGGGTGCCAGCACCGACAGATCGGCATGACCATCGACCGGGAATCCGGCGGCGCCACCCACCACCTCGAGATTGAGTACAATACCTGCGACGACCTCGGCAAAGGCGAAAGTCGCCAAAACCATGTAAACGCCACGGGTACGCAGAATCGGAAACGATAATAAAAACGCGATCGCGGCGGTAGCGAGTGCCGCGAGCGGTATGCTCAGCTGCATTGCAAGGCCAAGGCCGTCAAAATCGGAGTTCAGCCAGCCACCCAGATAGCCACCGATAATCGCAAAACCACCGGCACCAAGGTTAAGCTGACCGGATGCGGCCGGCAGAAAAATCGCGTAGGCGATAATAATATTGAGGCACAGGATCGACAGTTGCGCGGACAGATAACCAGACATCAGAATTTGCCTTTGCCAATCGTCGCGTGACCAAACAAACCGCTCGGTCGAACAATCAGCACCAGCAACAGCAGCCCCCACACCGGCACCTTAACGATATCAGCGCCAAACCAGTACGTGGACAGTACCTCCAGCAGACCGACAATCAGGCCGCCGACAATCGCCCCCCATATATTGCCAAGGCCACCAAGCACCATGCCGGCAATCGCAACCGTCGCTACCTGATCGCCGATATAGGGACCCACCGTGCGGTAGTTGATCGCAAACAAAATACCGGCGATCGCACACAGGCCACCGGTAACCACATAGACCAGCGGTACTATGCGTTGTACATCGACGCCAAGCATCAGTGCAGTGTCCGGATTTTCTGCAATACTGCGCAGCGCGCGGCCGGTTTTGGTATGCATCAGCATGATGTGCAGCACCCAGACGATTGCAATCGAAAATACCAGGCTAAGCAGTTGCGGCACACCGAACAGCAAGCCACCGACTTTAATCGTGGCTGTGCCAAACGGAGAATTGACACTGAGCGGATCGGTGCCCCAGGTCATGATCACCAGATGTTCGAACATGATTAGAAAGCCGAGTGAACTTACCAGCGGAATCGCATGTTCAGTGGCGTCGCCAAAGCGGGTTTTCATATAGCGATAGGTAAAGCGCTCAATCAGTAGTGAGGCCAATATCGCCACCAGCAATGCGAGGCCCGCGGCTACCACCCAATGCATTGACTGCGGCACCCAGTGATTTAGAAGATTCGTAAAGCCACTGCCAAAACCACCACCCAGCGTGGCCCAGAAAAACATTGCCGCCAGCATGAACAACGCGGGAATCGTGAAGTTTAGAAAGTTCAGCATGCCTATGGTCAATGTGAAGGCGACGGCCACCATCACATAGACACCGCCCAGCATCAGGCCATTGACAATCTGCTGTAACAGCAACATCAGCCGGGCTCCGCAGCAGGCGGAATATGGTGATGGTGATTGTCGCGATACCAGTCCGCTATTTCTTCTCTGCTGGCCCACCAGACTCCATCAAAGCCTTTGGCATACTCGAGAAACTCGCGCAATGCACGAATTCGATACGGATGGCCGGCGACATGCGGATGCAGGCCGACGTTCATCAATCGACCACTGGTTTCACCCTCCAGATAAAGCTGATCAAACTGTTCTTTCAATAGCTCGAGCACCGCGCTGGTACTCATGCCGCGGCGATGGAAGAATGTAAAATCATTGATCTCAACTGAATAGGGCGTGCAAACGATATCGCCTGCTGATGTTTTGATCATATAGGGCTGATCATCATTCATGTAGTCACAGATAAACCCCAGGCCCAGTTCGGCGAGAATATCGGCGGTTTGTGTAGTGCTGCGCAGCGACGATGACAACCAGCCACGCGCCGGACGGCCGACGACTTGCTGATAGACATCCAGTGCCTGTTCGATCAGTGATTTCTCGGCCGGCCGGTCGAAGTGGTAGTTAGTCAGCAGATCACCCTGCTCGTAATTGTGCGCAACCAGCTCCCAGCCCCGTTCATTGACAGCATCGATCACCGCGCGCCGCTCCAGCCCCATCTTCGCGTTCATGGTGCAACTGGCCGCAACGCCGGCCTGATCGAAGGTATCGATCATCCGCCATACACCGACACGCTGGCCATACTCGCGCCAGCTGTAGTTGGGAAAATCCGGTACATTGCCCGGCATCGGATCGGGGATTACGGGTGGGCCGCCGGCATAATACGGCTGATCGGTGTCCTTGAGCAGATCCCAGTATTCCAGGTTGATCGTCACGATTAGAGCCAACCTGGCCCCATTTGGCCAGCGCAACGGCAGACGCTGCGGCATCGGTGTGTAGTCGTAGTGCATGCAGTGGCCTCGACGGTTGACAATGGAAACTATAAATGCGCAGCGTCGCGATAGCAAAACGCATCGCCGCGACGGCGAATATAACCCGCGGTGGGATCGGGGAAGTGCGCCGGCAGCAGCAGCACATCACTATCGGCACACTGCTCAATCAGGGCACGGCGTGTCTGGCGCGAACGCTGTGGATCGAGGCAGAACCGGCTCGACAACACCGGACAGGCCAGTTGAATTGGCGTGTGCATCACATCACCCGTCAGCAGTGCACGCTGGCCGCGACTATCGACATGAACCACCACCATCCCCGGCGTGTGTCCGGGCGCCGGGGAAAAGCGAATCGACTCGTCGAACTGATAATCGTTGTCGATCAGCTCAACCTGCCCGGCCTCGACAACCGGCAACACGCTATCGGCAAAACAGCCGTGATTGAGTGGCGCTTCACCACGATGACTGACGATCGCCTGCTGCCAGTATTCATATTCGGTTCGGGCAAACAAATAGCGCGCATTGGGAAATGTAGGCACCCAGCGGCCGTCCACCAGGCGCGTGTTCCAGCCCACGTGATCGGCATGCAAATGCGTGCAAAAAACATAATCGATCTGTTCCGGCGCCAGTTGCAGCACGGCGAGCCTGGACAGCCAGTCGGATTGCTGTAAATGCCAGCCGGGGCGCGCCGGGCGGTGTTTATCGTTGCCCACGCAGGTATCAACCAGAATGTTGTACCTCGGGGTACGCAGCAACAGACTGTGAAAACTCATGATCACGCGATCCTGCGCATCATCGTAGTAACGCGGTACCAGCCAGTCTCTGTGTTGCGCGATCAGCTCGGGGGTGAAGTCGGGTAATAAGAATGACGCTTCGGCAAAAGGTCCCTGGGTCTCGACGATGCGATCGACGCGCACCTCGCCAATCATCTGGCTGATCATGCGTTATCTGCCTGTTTGGACTGCAGGCGATTAATAATCTGATCGCAATCCATCACGTCACCAAAGGTTTGAGCCAGTGCGTTCATGCTGGCGTTGTGATCTTCATCGCACAAGGCTGCGTTGGCATCGGCGGCCATAATGACCGAGAAATTGCGCATTACCGCATCGCGCGCCGATGATTCACAGCACACATTGGTGACGGTACCAGTGATGATGACGGTATCGATGTTCGCAGCACGCAGGCGCGATTCGATATCACAGTGTCCCGGTAGAAACGCACTAAACCGATCTTTGCAGGCACGCCAGTCACCAGGCTGGATTTGCAGATCCCGCCACAACGCATGGCCCGCAGCGCCGTCGCTCAGATTATCAACTACCGCACGGCTGAAAGCCTGGTCGTAAACACCGCCGAAAAAAGTGCTCCAGTTGTGGAGTGTGGCAGTGGAGAAAGTGGTGTAGACCCAACAAACTGGTGCGCCGTTAGCGCGGCAGGCGTCTGCCAGGCGATTGATGTTGGCCACGATACTCGCTGCCATTGGCACACAGGACGGGCGCCCGGCCTCGACAAACGCATGCTGCATGTCGATCACCAGCAGCGCGCTGCGCGCAGGATTAATGGTCGAATGCACAAACTCGCTGCCGCGACGCTTTAAAATGCGCGCCTGGATATCGGCCCGCAATTGCGTATTGTGTGGCACTCGCCTCCTCCGCTGACCTGTCGCCCGCTGGAACGTATGCCGCTGCAAACGCCCCGTGTGATCGATAGTAGCATGAGTCACCGATGGCTCTGCGTGTGCTTTTGTGTGGGCATTGCTGACAGACTTTGTTAAATTCGAGCACACCCATGCGCTTGCCGGGCCAATGCCTGGCAGAGGAAACGAAGATGCATATTGCTGCGAAACCTGCCCCCGCTGTTGCCAATGCCCGCCTGGCCGTGCTCGGCGGATGTGGTGGCATTGGCAGGGCACTGGTTGCCGAATCGTTGCAACGCGGATTGCGCGTGAGCGTGCTCGACCTGGCCGCATCGCTGGCAAGCCACCCACCACCGGATGGCGTCGACGGTATTGCGATTGACGCCACCGATCCCGACAGCCTGCGCGCAGGCTTTGCGCAACTGCAATCGAATTACGGCGCGCTCGACGGATTTGTCAATCTGTGTGGATTCATGATCGACAATCAGCCACTGGCTCAAACCAGTGCTGCCAGCTGGCATGAGGCGATCGATGGCAATCTGTCTGCGGTCTTCAACGCCTCGATGCTGGCGCTGCCACTACTGGCCAAAGGCGACGGTGGAAGCCTTGTAAATATATCTTCCGGCCTGGCATCACATACACGTCCTGGCTATGGCCCCTATGCAGCAGCCAAAGCCGGGGTGATTTCACTGACCAAGACACTGGCACTGGAACACGCACCAAAGGTTCGCGTCAACGCCGTCGCACCGGCCGCTGTTGACACCGCTTTTCTGCGCGGCGGCACTGGCCGATCCGATGAACACGGTGAGCCACATGTCGATATTGATGCCTATACCCGCATGACACCACTACAGCGAATGGCGCAACCCGATGACATCACCGGGCCCATTCTTTTTTTCTTAAGCGAAGAAGCGCGCTACGTTACCGGACAGGTGCTATGGGTAAACGGCGGCAATTACATGCCCTGATGGCTCTTGATTGCTGTTAGCCAAAGACCGCCGAAAACACGCTAGCTGGCGACTCGTTGTTCACCACTACGCGGCCGGCGTCTGCGCGAGGAATTACGCTTTCTGCCGTCTGCTCGTGCAGGCTGCCCCTGGCCGCTACGCTGACCGGGTTTTCTGCCCTGCGGTCGCGCACCCGTTGACTCTGGCTGCGGCGGACGCTCGCGCAGCATGGTCTCGTGTTCGGCAATCAGCTCACGCATGCCGTCGATTTCACACCGTGGCACCTTATTTTTAAGTACGCGCTCGATATCGCGCAGCAGTTTGTCTTCATCCGGTGAAACGAGCGACACTGCAAGCCCGGATCGCCCGGCGCGCGCGGTGCGACCGATGCGATGCACATAGTCTTCCGGCACATTGGGTAGTTCGTAGTTGACAACATACGGCAGCTGATCGATATCGATACCACGCGCGGCGATATCAGTTGCCACCAGCACCTGAACGTTTCCGTCCTTGAATCCGGCCAGTGCACGAGTTCGCGCCGCCTGGCTTTTGTTGCCGTGAATCGCTGCGGTGTTAAAGCCATCCTGATCAAGTTGTTTGGCCAATCGGTTGGCACCGTGCTTGGTTCGGGTAAACACCAACACCTGATGCCAGTCGCCAGCGCTGATCAATCGACTCAGGACTTTGCGCTTGAGCCCCTTTGGCATCGAGTAGATTTGCTGCTCGATGCGCTCTGCGGCCGGTTTGTCACTCGCCACCTGAAACTGTCTGGGGGAATTCAGCAAACTTGAGGCAAGCTGCTTGATCTCTTTGGGAAAGGTGGCAGAAAAAAGCAGGCTCTGGCGCTGCTCTATCGGCGGGATCAGCGCCAGCACTTTGCGAATATCGTGAATAAAGCCCATATCCAGCATGCGATCGGCCTCATCCAGTACGAATATTTCCAGTTGTGACAGATCGACTGTGCGCTGGCCGACGTGATCGAGCAATCGCCCTGGAGTGGCAACCAGAATATCGACACCGCGGCGCAGCGTTTCGATTTGTCGGCCAATCTTCACCCCGCCAAAGACGACGGCAGAGCGCAGCGGCAGATACTTGCCATACTGCTCGGCACTCTCTCCAACCTGCGCCGCCAGCTCTCGTGTCGGTGTCAGAACAAGCGCTCTGATGCTGCGCTTGTTACCGGGCGCAGGTGCGGCAGCCAGTCGCTGCATCAAAGGCAACATGAATCCGGCGGTTTTGCCGGTGCCGGTCTGGGCGCCGGCCAGGACATCATGCCCTTCGAGCACAAGCGGTATCGCCTGCTGCTGCACGGGCGTTGGCGTGGAGTAGCCCTGTTCTTCGATTGCACGAAGCAATTCGGCCGAAAGACCGAGGTTCTTAAAATCCATTGTGGTTTGTTTTAACTCGTATAGGACTGCAGCGACAAAGCGTTGTGCAGTCTGAAATTGATTCTGGAGGGACAAGCGAGCCGCGGCATACAACCGCACGGCATACAGGCCGGAAAGAATAGAATTACTGATTGCCGACGTATTGGCAGATTGCGATGGTGTCGCATGGACTGCGCCGGACCGGAGGAATTGAACCGCGCTGGAAATGGCGAAGGTAATCCCGGGGAGAGGCTGCTACATCAACGTCGATGATGCGCGCTCTCCTAGTATAGTGCCTTTGAACGGCAATATAAGCAGCTTGTGACAATTATTTAGAAAACGTGCGGCGCAAGCCAACACCCGGGACCACAAAATCGGCGCCGGTGGCGCGCAGTGCCTGTGTTACGATTGCGCTCCATTGCCGTATCATTTGAGCTGGCGCTGTCTCGCCCAAAACCTCTCTTGAGCGTCTATCGATCACCCCAGAGAGACCCCGGAGATTCAAATGGGTAGAAAACTCTACGTCGGCAACCTGCCGTACACCGCCACACAGGAATCCCTGAAAGCTGCCTTCTCGGACTTTGGCATCATCGAGTCAATCAATCTGGTCACCGATCAGTACACCGGTGACAGCAAAGGCTTCGCGTTTGTTGAAATGTCCAGCAATGCCGAGGCAGCCCGTGCCATGCAAAGCCTGAACGGCACACCCATTGATGGTCGAAACATCACCGTGAACGAAGCCAAGCCCAAGGGATCGAGCCGAGGCCGCGGGCGGCGCTGACAGTCCGAGGAACACGATGTACCCTGCATTTGTAGAGATCAGCAGTTGCAGTACACTGAGCGCTTCAAAGCTACCACCGCCGGGCCACATGCCATTGCGTAACGTCCCTTCAACCTGCCTGTTGTGCTCGCCCGCTGAACTCACCTCGCGTTGAGAACAGGAAACTGAGTCGGGCACGACAAATGAGCAAACAAAGCACTCGATCCGCGTGGTCGTGGGCCACCTACGACTGGGCCAATTCGGCATTCTCCACTACCGTGATGGCGGGGTTTTTCCCGCTTTTTTTCAAGCAGTACTGGAGTGCAGACTTACCCGCTACCGACAGCACTTTTTATCTCGGCACCGGCAATGCCATCGCAAGTTTTGTCATCGTTCTCACCGCACCGGTGCTGGGCGCCATGGCAGATCGGGGCGGATTGCGCAAACGCATGCTGGCAGCTTTTGCCTGTGCCGGCGCCGCGGCAACCGGCGGACTGTTTCTCGTTGCGCAGGGTATGTGGCCGGCGGCACTGCTACTCTACGCGGTTGCAGTGATCGGCTTTTCCGGCGCCAACGTCTTTTACGATGCGCTATTGGTCGATGTTGCGGCCAAATCCAATCGACACAAAATATCAGCCCTGGGGTACTCGCTGGGCTATCTCGGCGGCGGCCTGCTGTTTCTTATCAATGTGATCATGACGCTCAAACCACACTGGTTTGGCCTTGCGGGAACAGCCGAGGCGGTACGCTGGTCGTTTGTGAGTGTCGCGGTCTGGTGGCTGGTATTCAGCGTGCCACTGTTACTCAACGTTCGCGAGGGACCTGCCACCGGCAACCCGGGTGATACGGGTATCGCCAATGCATTTCGGGCAGTGTTTCGAACCGCGAAAAAAATCATTCGGCATCGTCAGGTCGGTTGGTTTCTGCTGGCCTATTTTCTCTATATCGATGGCGTGCACACCATCATACGCATGGCTGTTGACTACGGCTTGTCGATCGGACTCGACTCCAACGGACTGATCACAGCGCTGTTACTGGTGCAATTTGTCGGCTTTCCGGCGGCTCTGGTGTTCGGCAAAATCGGCCAGAAAATGGGGGCGAGAACCGGCATCTGGATCACGCTGTGGGTCTACGTGGCGGTAACCATATTCGCCACCATGGTCAGCACACCGGTGCATTTTTATATTATCGCGGTCATGATCGGCCTGGTGCAGGGCGGTGTTCAGGCACTCAGCCGCTCGCTGTACAGCCAGATAATTCCCGAATCACAGGCGGCCGAATTCTTCGGCTTCTACGGCATGATTGGAAAATCAGCAGCCGTTGCAGGGCCGTTGCTGGTGGGCATTACCGCCAGCACCACCGGCAATCCGCGGCTGGCGATTTTATCAATACTGATTTTGCTTGCGCTGGGTATGCTGGTTTTTACCCGGGTAAAAGAGCCCGAATAACCTGTTGCTGTAAAAACTTTGGCGCCCTGCTTCCCAATCAGATCAGTTAGCCAACCGATTTGCGCAGTATTCCCTCACCGCTGACATCGGCAGGTTTCTCCGGCATCCAGCGAATAACTTTTTCTTGCGTCTCGTGGTCGCGCGTCTGCGACAGATTTTCAAAGTCGTGCAGATTTTTATCAGCCAGTTGCGATGGTTTCACATTGCGAATCGCGCTGAAGATCGATTCTACGCGACCGGGATACAGGCGATCCCACTCGTGCAACATTTCCTTGGTTTTCTGGCGCTGAAGATTGGGCTGTGATCCACACAGGTCGCAGGGGATAATCGGAAATTCCCTGCGTTGCGAGTAAGTGGCGATATCTTTTTCCTTGCAATATGCCAGTGGCCTGATGACGACGTTGGCACCATCGTCACTGAGCAGCTTGGGTGGCATCGCCTGCAGTGATCCCCCATGGAACATGTTTAAAAACAGGGTTTCGATGATATCGTCGCGATGATGGCCCAGTGCAATTTTGTTGAAACCGTTTTCCTGGGCATAACCGTAGAGCGTGCCACGCCGTAAACGCGAGCACAGCCCGCAAGTGGTTTTACCTTCGGGGATCACGCGCTTTACCACTGAGTAGGTATCGCGCTCGATCACATGATACGCAACACCGAGATTTTCCAGATAGCCTGGCAGAATTTCATTCGGAAAACCGGGCTGCTTTTGATCCAGATTGACGGCCATCAGCTCGAACTTTATCGGCGCTACCCGTTGCAGGCTGAGCAGCATGTCGAGCATGGTGTAGGAATCCTTGCCGCCGGACAGGCACACCATAATGCGATCACCGTCGTCGATCATGTTGTAATCGACGATGGCTTCAGCTGTGTTGCGACGCAGGCGTTTCGCAAGTTTGTTGAAATCGTATTTATGCTTCGGCTTGGGCATCGGCAGGAATTCGTAATTTAGCGCACTAATAGTAAAGCATATGCCACACGAGGGACAGGCGCCGGGACTCTGGCTATCCTGCGGCTGTGGCGCTTGTCACGCTACGATGCGGTTGGCGCGAGCATCGCCGACAGCCGCCAGCAAAGCCACATCAAAATCAGCAGCGCGACGATCGACAGGCTCGCCACCCACGGCAGGCCGATCAACGAGTGATCCGGGTTTTCGCCAACCATACTGCTCGACGTTATCGCAGCCATACCCGACCCGAGACTTTGCACGGTCGATTGCAATGCCATGTAGCTGGCCCGGCGATCGGGTTCCGGCACCTGGCTTGAGAGCGTTTGCCCGGGTACCGAGCGCCCGGCTGCAAAGGCCATATAAGTGACAAAAATAACTGCCACGGGCCAGTTCCATTCGGCCACAAATGCACCGAATGTGACAAAGCACAGACAGCCCGCCAGTACCACCATCGCAGTAACCGCCCCGCGTTTGTCGACCAGCCAGCCCGCCGCCCACGCGGCGAAAAACGAGGCTACACCTCCGCCCATATACAGCAGGCTGAGATGTTCACGCGCAAACCCGCGATTGAACTGCCAGTAGGCGGACAAATGCGGGATCAGCAGAAAAATTGAAAACATCGACACGAACATCACACCGAGACCAAATCGATAACGCGGTTTGGCAAGCGCGCTGAGCAATGATTCGCGTGGCCGCGCGTGCGGATCTGCAAGCGGCAGAGCCGGCATCTTCAGATAGATCAGTAACCCGATCAGCGCCGTTGCCGCCCCCGTCAGCAAAAAGGCCGAGGGCCAGCTGACTCGATGTGCCATTTCCAGACCGATCGGCACACCCAGCACGGCCGCCGCCGAAAATGCCGCCATCAGGATTCCGAACGCCCGCCCTCTTCGCTCTACAGCGACTGTGTCCGACACGGTCGCCAGCGCCAGCGCGGATACCGGCCCGCCAAAGGCACCCGCCAGCGCGCGAAACACCAGCAGACTGTGATAGTTCCAGGCCATGGCCGTCAGTGCTGTTGTCAAAGCCAGCCCGCCAATCGCCAGCAATATCGCACGCTTGCGCTCAAAGCGATCGAGAAATCGATAGCAGATCAGCGTGGAGATAGCCGCGGCAAACGTGTAGGTGCCACCGGCCACACCGATTTTCGAGGCATCCATACCGATGGTTCGGGCAAAGTCGGGCCCGAGCGGCATCACCAGCATGAAGTCGACGATGTGAATAAACTGCATACCTGCCATCAGCCAGATAAACACATTTTCACGAGCGATGTCGGCCTGGTGAGGTTTGCTCAAATGGAATTCACTGTCAGTGGATGCGAAGCAAAAGGCGCCTGACGAACAGGCAGGCGAGTTGCGAGACGGTGATCGTCATCGCAGGCGATGTGGAGATTGGCTATACCGGCATTCTGCCGGCAAACGCATGCGAGAGCGTTCCTCCATCGACGTATTCCAGCTCCCCGCCGAGCGGCACCCCCTGCGCAATTCGCATCACCGACAGGCCGCGCGAGCGCACCAGTTCACCGATGTAATGCGCCGTGGCCTCACCCTCTACGGTGGAGTTGGTGGCGAGAATAACTTCGCGCGCTAGGCCCTGATCCAGCGTGTGCGTAAGTACATCGAGGCCGAGTTGCTCTGGCCCCATACCATCGAGCGGCGACAGCTTGCCGTGCAGCACGAAATAGTGGCCGCGAAAATCCGTCGCCTTTTCAATCGCTGCCAGCTCGGCCGGCGACTCAACCACACATAATTTACTGGCATCGCGGGTGCTGTCGCTACACACACCGCAAGTCGGGCTTTCAGTAAAATTGCGACAGACGCTGCAATGGCTGATTCGCTCCATCGACTGACGCAATAGCTCTGCCAGCCGCAAGCCGCCATCGCGGTTGCGCTGCAGCAGATGAAACGCCATTCGCTGGGCAGATTTGGGCCCCACTCCTGGCAGGCAACGCAGAGACTCTACAAGGTCGTCGAGCAGACGATCAGACATTCCGAGTCCGCCCTAGTGAACTGACAACACTAAAAATTGGCATACAGTATGGCCTTTGATGTGCCGGTTAGGGCCCAGTTCAGCTATCACACCTGGAGTGCGGCACATCAAAAGCCATCCCCTGCGGGCGAGCGCCAAAGCTGCCATCGCGGCGTTGCGCTCACTCCCAATAGAACAACTATTCCTCAATCGCGCGCCTTGCGCTGACCACTTATCCACTCGCTGTATCCCAACTTTTAATATTGTCAAAGCACTAGAAGGGCATCTTCATACCGGCCGGCAAATTCATGCCCGCGGTGGCATCCTGCATGGTTTCACGGGTCTGTGCCTCCAGCCGCTGCACCGCATCGTTGACCGCGGCGGCCAGCAGATCTTCGAGCATTTCCTTGTCGTCAGTCATCAAGCTGTCGTCGATATCGACTTTGCGCAATTCGTGGCGCCCGGTCATGGTCACTTTCACGAGGCCACCACCTGCCTGGCCCTCGATCTGGAGGTTGGCGATTTCCTCCTGCGCCTTCTGCATTTTTTCCTGCATCTGCTGCGCCTGCTTCATCATGGCGCCTAAACCACTTTTCATGTCTTTGCCTCTCGGTGCTCAAAGCCTACATCCATAAACATTCTATTTATCTGCCACGCGCGCCAGCGCCATTCACTCGGTGTCCTTCGGCACGATGCTGCCTTCACTGACGGTTGCATCGAAGGTGTCGCAGATTTCTTTTACGATCGGATCACTGGCGATTGATGCGCGCGCCTGTTCAAGTTGTGCCTGTTGTGCCTGTACTTCAAGTGCTGCCGGTGACTGACCGTTCCATGTTTCGGGCACCTCGATCGATAATTTTACCGCGCCCTCTGCATAGACGCCGATTTTCTCTTCCAGGCGTTGAAAGTTGCGCTGCGACTTCGCCAGATTTTCATACTCGGGATCAACCAGCAGCAGGAGCTCATTGCCCTTTGCGCTGCCAAGCACGCAGTTTCTGGCCAGCTGTTTGGGCATGCCACTGACGGGCAGTTCGGCCACGATGTGCGCCCACTGCTCGGCTTTCCAGTCGAGGCTGGCAGGCTTGGCAGGAGTGCTCGGCGCGGGCTCGGCTTGCGGTGCTTGCGCGGTTGGCGGAGGTGGTGGCGGCTTTGCAGCTGATGCTCTGGCCGGTTTCGCAGGCGGCCGTTCAGCCGCGGGCGGAGTCGGACTTGCAGCCGGTGGCGCCGCTTGCGCGCCTGATGCCGATTCTACTCGAGCCTGTGGTGCTACGACGGGCGCGGCTGCCGCAACCGGCGGCGCTCCAGCGCTGGCCTCTGTGTCGGCAGGCGCAAAGGCCAGCATGCGGATGAGCGTCATTTCTATCGACTGGCGTTGCGAGGTCGCAAACGGCATATCGCGCCGACCGACCAGACCGATCTGATACCACAGCTGAATATCCTGCGGATCAATTTTGGCTGCCAGCGCCTGCACTCGCGCCGGATCGGACAGACCTTCGATGACGCTGCCAGGCACAACCTGAAGCCTTGCAATATGGTTCAGCAAACCAAGCAGCTCACCCAGCACGAAAGTGTAATCGGGGACATATTCGGCGATCGAGTCCAGTAGTTCGAACATCAAATCACCGCGCCCCTCTGCCAGGGTGTCGAGCAGATCGTAGAGCCTGGCCGGTGAGAAGCGCCCCAGCATCGCTTCGACGTCAGCCGCCTTGACGCTGCCCTGACCATAGGCAATAGCCTGATCCAGCAGGCTGAGCCCATCGCGCACGCTGCCATCGGCGGCCTGGGCGATATGGGCCAGCGCAGCATCCTCGCACTCGATTTTCTCCTGTGCCATCAAATCAACCAGATACGGCTGCAGCAATGGCGCCGGCATGGCTTTGAGATTGAACTGCAGGCAGCGAGACAACACCGTTACCGGCAGCTTTTGCGGATCGGTGGTGGCGAGCAGAAATTTGACGTGGGGCGGCGGTTCTTCAAGCGTTTTCAACAGCGCATTAAAACTGCTCTTGGAGAACATGTGCACTTCGTCGATCAGATAGACCTTGAAGCGACCACTGCCCGGCGCATAGGCGACGTTATCGAGCAGTTCGCGGGTATCGTCGACACCGGTGCGCGAGGCAGCATCCACTTCGATGAGATCGAGAAAGCGGCCTTCATCCACCTGCGTGCAGGCACTGCATTCGCCACAGGGTGTGGAGGTTACCCCTTTCTCGCAGTTGAGACTTTTGGCGAATATGCGCGCGATAGTCGTTTTGCCCACACCGCGCGTGCCGGTAAACAAATAGGCGTGATGCAGGCGATCGTGATCGAGGGCGTTGGTCAGCGCGCGCAACACGTGCTGCTGACCGAGCATGTCGGCAAAATTTCGGGGCCGCCAACGGCGCGCCAGTGCTTCGTAACTCAAAGCGGTTTCCAAATACTGTTGAGCGCCGGCTTGCGCGCTATCGATCGATTGCGTGCGCGCAAACCGCGTGTCTCAGCTCGGCTGGAACCACGCTTTACAAAAATCGCTAACCCGAACAAAGTCACCGATGGCCTTTGGCTCGCGCGGCGCACACGCTACCGGCTGCTGGCCGTTTACCGGGCAATGAGGCCGCGGTAAATAAAGGGTGGCGCCTCACACCAGCCACATCCCGGCACCCGAATCCACCGCTGCCGCTGCTCCCTTCCGGGCCTGACGGGGTTCACGGCTTATCGTCGCGAGAGGGCCGATGCAAAGCACCATAAACCCGAAAATCTGAACCCCCATTGTCATGCTTCCCGGACAGGCTTTCAAGGGCGAAGCTCGTCAGATGCAAAGATAATTCATCACAGTGTCATCTCAACCGGCTCAAATGTCGCAATTTGGGTAAGCTTGCGACCATGACAGCAAATATCCTGATCGTTGAGGACGAATCAGACATTCGTGAGTTGATCGGACTCACGCTTGCCGGCAACGGCTACCTTGTCCGCGAGGCTGCCAACGCCGCCGAGGCACGTCGGGCGCTGGCTGATGAACTGCCGGACCTGATTATCGTCGACTGGATGATGCCGACGACATCGGGCATCGAACTGTTGCGAGAAATTCGCCGCGACGAAGTCACGCGCGACCTGCCGGTGATCATGCTGACCGCCCGCACGACCGACGCCGACATAACACACGGGCTCGATAGCGGTGCCGACGACTATCTGGCCAAACCGTTTTCGCCCGCCGAACTGGCATCCCGCACCCGCGCACTGTTGCGCCGGGCGCGTGGCCACGGCCCCGATCGAACCCTTCGCGCCGGCGCAGTGCAAATGGACGACGACGCCCATCGTGTCACCAATCGCGATGGCCAGGAGATAACACTGGCAGAGACTGAATATCGATTGCTGCGCTTCCTGATGCGCAACCCGGACCGCGTATACAGTCGCGCACAGCTGCTCGATCATGTGTGGGGCAGAAACGCATTTATCGAGGAGCGCACGGTTGATGTCCATGTACTGCGGCTGCGCAAGGCGCTGGGCGCCGGCGGTGTCGAGGGCCTGATCGAGACGGTCCGCGGCGCCGGATATCGGTTGTCAACCGCCTGATGGTTAGCGCGGTACTTGCATGTGGCTGTGGCTTAGGACGCTGACCGAACCCTCTGACGCCGCGCCTGTGACCATTTGACACTTGCACTTGCGCGCGCAATCGCGACAATACCCGCACTACTGCCACCGGCTGCAGATCATCACCCGAATTCACGATATACGGTGTACCAAAGTGCACAATCACAACCTCACAACGATTGCAGCGCAGTAGATGCACCAGCAAGATCACTGGCTCTACGAACAACTGCGGCTGCTGGCGATTGCCGCTTTTGGCGCTGTGGTTGGCATTGTGACCGGACATGTCTGGATTTGTATGGCGGCGACCTTCGCAGGCTATTGCGTGTGGCTGTTGAAGCAGGCGCGTGAAGTGGATCTGTGGCTACAGCGCGGCGCGAAACGAGCCAGTGCGCCAGATGCGATCGGCGTGATCGGACACATAGAAAAGCTGGTGTTTCGTCAGCGTCAGAGCGCGCGTGAACGCAAGAAGCGGCTGAAGAAAATAGTCGGCTGGTACAATCGTTCCGCTGCAGCGCTGCCCGATGCAACCATCATCACCAACTCTGACCACGAGATTGTCTGGGCCAATGATGCGGCCGAGCGCCTGCTCGGGATTGTCGCCTCTCGTGACGCCGGGCAACGAATAGACAATCTGGTGCGCTCGCCGGCTTTTCAGGCCTACCTGCCACGCCGTGATGCCGACGAGGAGCTGGAGATGCTCTCACCCCGGGACCGCAGTGTGACACTGGCTGTCAGGCG
>CAKZSB010000462.1 GCA_937920585.1 uncultured Granulosicoccaceae bacterium
GCACTGCTCACCTTGTCGGTCAGTGCCCACGCCAAGTACGACGAAATTACCGTCGATGGCGGTGGATCGATCACCGGGGCTGTGACGTTCAGCGGCGATGTGCCGGATCTGGACTCCGAGCAGATCGCCAAGGATAACGAAGTCTGTGGCGAGGGAGATATCATCCCGAACCCGGTTTCTGTTAGTGATGATGGATCGCTGGAAAACGTCGTGGTATTTCTTGAGAAGGTCAAAGAAGGTAAAGCCTGGCCGACGGATGACTTTGCTCTTGATCAGCTCAAGTGCACTTTTGATCCCTACGTTCAAGTGGTCAGAAAGGGGGCCAAAATGACGATCAGTAATTCTGATCCGGTTTTACACAATGTGCATCCCTACGAGTATGTCGGTAAGAAGCGTCGCACAATGTTTAATCTTGCGCAGCCGAAGCTGGGACAGGTAAACACTAAAGCGATTAAAACCCGTCGCGGCAACGTGGTTGAACTCTCATGTGATGCGCATTCATGGATGGCGGGCTGGTTGTATGTGATCGAGCATCCCTACTATGCGGTGGTGGGTGCCGATGGCAAATTCAGCATCGACAACATACCGGCGGGCGAATACACCCTTAAGGCCTGGCATCCGGTGCTGGGCGAACTCGAGCAAACCGTGGAAGTAAACGGTGGTGGATCGGTGCAGTCCGGCTTCCAGTACTCGTCCTAGAACGTTGCAAGCGGATATTTACTGATGCGGATACTCGTACTGCTATCACTGCTGCTGCCGATCTGGAGCAGCAGCTTACTGGCAAATGAACCGGGCCTGCCCGAGCGCACACTCGAGCAATTCCTGCGCGCCAGTTACGCGCGGGATAGCGATGTCGCGTGGCAGTATGTATCGAGTGCGGATCAGCAGACAAAGCCGCTGTCTGCGTATCGCTCGGAGAATGGTGGCTACGATGACTTCGCACTGGTGCTGGCACGTGAACTGGCCGGCTTCATCAAGTTTGAATCGATGGCGTTTAATCTGGCCGGTGATCGTGCGACGGTGCGATTTGACGCAACGATACCAGACGCCAATCACGTGTCATTGCGTCCGATTGTGCAGGGTTTTGATTCAGCCACCTTGTCGCAGCTTGATGCAACAGATCGCCAGGCGCGATTACAGCAATTGCGCCGCCTTGCTGCAGATCATCAATTGCCGATGCTGCACAGCAAAGGTGAAGAGTGGGATCTGGTCTTTGAGGAAAATCACTGGCGCGTTTTCCTGAACTGGGCGGAGGCGATCGAAGTGGTGTTCGACAGCCACGTCAGTGCTTCGCTTGCCTGGGAATTCGTGCCGACGCAATCGCGAGTATTCGCACAACCGGGTCAGACGGTTCAGATGTCTTACATCGCGCGCAACATCGGTGATGCAGAGTCCACCGGAAAAGCACGCCATATCATCGGCGCCAGCGATGTCGCTGAGCACCTTCAGATAGTCTCCTGTTTCTGCTTTCTTGAGCAAACGCTTGCCGCGGGTGAAACAGTTGAGTTGCCGCTGGTTTTTCGAGTTGACTACGAAGTACCCGATCAGGTCGATCGTTTCACCGTGAACTACGAATTTTACGAGATCGCCGAATTTCCACCTGCAGGTTCATCCTGAACGTGTTGCGTAACAGAATAAAAAGAGGGCTTGGACTGATGGCGTTGATGTGTGTGGTCACCGGGGGCGTAGTCGCAGAACCCGAATTGAAACCGCTGGAATTGCGCATCACCGATCACCAGGCCGGTATAGAGGAGTTCAAACGGCTGGGTGTCAGCCTCGAGTCGGTAGAGATTCACCGCAAGGGCTCGCCACGCAAACAGGGATGGACCACGCTGATCGGCAATGTCCCCTGCGTGGATATTGTGCCGCTGAAAAATGGCCTCTACACCAGTATTAGTACAGCACAAATTCCCGTCGCGCAGTACGACGCCATTCGCGTGCGATTTCAACACTTAGACGGTGTGCTTCATAGTGGACAGAATCCCGATCTCACTGCTGAATCGACGACCGTTCTGGTGCCGATCGATATGCTGTCACTGATATCTCCGGCGTTGGTCCTGGATCTATATGTCGAGAGCCAGACGGATCACGCGCCTAACAAATATGTTGTCAAGGTGAAGGAGATTCGAGTTGAAAGCTGAACACGCTATCGGTTCATCAACGATCGGAAGCTGTTGCAGCTTCGGAGTCAAACATGGCGGGTGACAATCAGACGGTGGTCACACCGGCCCAACTGGACGAGCTTGTCGATATGCCGCTGGTGCGTATCTGGCTGCTCACCGGTATGTTCTGGCTTTTGTTTACCCCTACTGTGGGTGCGGTGGCTTCCACCTTTTTTAATTACCCGGACTATCTGGGCACCGCGCTGGAAATACAGTTCGGCCGGATACGCCCGATGCATGTTAACGGCGTTATTTTCGGCGCCTTCTCAACTCTGTTTATCGGCCTGAGTTACTACGTTGTGCCACGCCTTTGCGGTGTGCCGGTAAAGTGGGCACGCCGCAGTTACCCAATGGTCTGGGTATGGAATCTGGCGCTGGCCGCTGGCATGGTGTCACTGGCGCTTGGCTACAACCAGGGGCTTGAGGCTGGCGAGTTTCCATTGCTGGTCGATGTGGCCCTCTTTTTGTGTCTGGTCTTTTTTACTGGCCAGTTTCTGGTCACAACCTACGAGCGGCGCGAGCGCAAACTCTATGTCGCTATGTGGTACATGCTCGCGGCGTTTGTCTGGACCGTGCTGAATATGATACTCGGCTCCTTCATTTTACCGTACTTCATATCCGGTATATCCAGCGCCGCCTTCCACGGCCTCTACATACACTACATCGTAGGGCTTTGGATTACCCCGGCCGGTTATATGATCATCTATTACTTCCTGCCGGCCAGTGTTAAAAATCCGGTCTACAGCCATAAATTGTCCCTGATTGGATTCTGGTCACTGGCGCTGTTCTATCCGTTTGTCGGTATTCATCACTATCTGTATTCGCCGATAGCCGATTGGGCGGAGACTCTGTCGATCATCGCGTCGATGATGCTGATTATTCCGGTCTGGACTGTGCTGCAAAATTTCTTTGGCACGATGATCGGGCGCTGGAGTGATTTTGGCCGCAATATTCCGGCGAAGTTTCTGATCATGGGCTCACTGATGTATTTGCTCGGCGCGTTTCAGGGTTCTACCGAAGCACTGCGTTCTATCCAGGAACCCACGCACTTCACCGATTTCGTCATATCGCATTCGCATCTGACCGTGTTTGGCACCTTCGTAGTCTGGGCTGTAGGGGGGCTTGTCTATGTATGGCCGCGTCTGCACGGGCAAACCGAACTGTGGTCGTTCAAGGCGGCTAACTGGTCATTCTGGCTGATCACCACAGGCATTATCACCATGGGCGTGGTGTTGTCAGCGCTTGGATTGCAACAGGGGTATATGTGGATCGCTGGCGTCGAGTGGATGGATTCAATGGTGGCGGTGCGGGCGTTCTGGTTCGTCAGAACGGTTGCCGGCATTCTGATGGATCTGGGTATGACACTGCTGGTGTACAACCTGATACGAACGGCAATGATGTCGCCTGAGACGGCGCCATGGAAAAAGCAGGCAGATCGCCAGGCGCTGGAGAAATCCGCCGCCGTGCAACAGCCATCAGCCGCCGTTTAACCTGCCGGAATATCGATACGTGAAAATGAACATGCGAACCGTCTCCCTGTTTTCAGGGGTCGGCTTCATCACCCTCGCTACGTTCACGCAAGGCGTGTTGCCGATGCTTGAACCGCAATCGGTAACCAAACGGGTTACCCGCGTAGTACGCACGGATTTGGGAGAGCTCAAGTGGGCCGAGTCCGAGGCGATCGACTATACCGCCGCCGAGCAACACGGGCGCGATCTCTACATCAGGGAAGGGTGTGTGTATTGTCACTCACAGTACATCCGGCCGGTAGCTGATGAAGATCTGCGCTGGGGGCCAGTCACCCAGGCTGGAGAATACGCCTACGACACACCCCATCTTTTCTCGACACGTCGAATTGGTCCGGACCTGTCGCGCGTCGGATTGAAGTATTCCGACGAATGGCACTATGCGCACTTTTGGGATCCGCGAATGATCGTGCCCGATTCCATCATGCCCCGATTCAAGCGCCTGTTTCTGGAATCGCCCGGTGAGGTGCCGCTGGTCGAAGATGCCAACGGCAATGTAACGCTTGAGCAAAACCCGTTTACCGAATCTGTCTTCGACTATTCACTGATAGACGATGAGAGCGCACACTTAAAGCTCGTACCCAATATCGACGGACTGCTGTTTATTCCTGAAACCGGAAAGTACCCTGTTATTTGGACCCCGAATGATGAGTTTACCGGTGATCGTGTCGAGCTTGCGGTTGTCACAGAAGAACTTCAGTCTCTGACTGCCTATGTGCAGAAACTGGGCACTAACCGTGGCAAATGGCGCGATCTTTTTGAGCCGCAAACCGTATCGGTAACACAGGTGGCGATGCAAAAGTCGGAAGACTGGATTGAGTTCGGGCAAGAGGTGTACGAGCGGCGTTGCGCTGCGTGTCACGGCGACGAGGGTGATGGCAACGGGCCGGCAGCGACCTTTATGGTTGATAACCGACCTCGCAACTTCACCCAGGGCGTGTACAAGTTCCGCTCTACACCGTCTGACTCATTGCCCACTGATGGCGATCTGATGCGTACACTCACTCAGGGCATTCGCGGTACCTCCATGCCATCGTGGCATATGTTGTCAGAAAAAGCGCGAATGGCCGTGATCCAGTACATCAAGTATCGGCTTAGTGTCGACAAAACCGATCCTGAGGATCCCTATTATTTGTTTGAGGAGGAAGAACCCTCAGCGCCACTGCATATTGCGCGTCCCCCCGAGCCTACCGAAGATCTGCTGGCCACCGGCAAACGGATCTGGGAAGAGGCACAGTGCCTGGAGTGCCACGGTGTGGAAGGCGCGGGCGATGGCACCAAGTCTGCCGGCCTTGAGGATGATTATCTCTTCCCTATATTGCCGGCCAACCTCACGACCGGACAATTCAAATCCGGTCCGCAGGTCAGCGATATGTTTCGCACCATATCCAATGGACTCAGCGGTACACCGATGCCGTCCTACGCGGATTCCTTCGATGAAGACGACCGCTGGGCGCTCGCCTACTTCGTGCTGTCGCTATCCGCGTTTACCGATCC
>CAKZSB010000463.1 GCA_937920585.1 uncultured Granulosicoccaceae bacterium
AGGGCAGATGATTGAAGTGATCGATCGCGATGATGGCGGCAAGCCGGGAGACGCAGTAAAAATCGCTGAAGAACTGGTTAATCGCGACAAGGTCACGCTGCTGGCTGGCACCTTTTTGTCGAATATCGGCCTGGCCGTCACTGACTTTGCCAAGCAGAACAAAACCTTTTTCCTCGCCGCAGAGCCGCTCAGTGATGCGGTCGTCTGGTCGAGCGGCAACCGTTACACCTTCCGCCTGCGCCCGTCCACCACCATGCAGGCGGCCATGCTTGCAGCGGAAGCGGCTAAAACCGGTGCCAAAAAATGGGCCACTGTGGCACCTAACTACGCCTACGGCAAAGATGCTGTCGCCGCATTCCAAAAAGAGCTGACCAAACTGGTACCGGACGCCGAGTTCATCGAAGAGCAGTGGCCAACGGTTTTCAAGATCGATGCCGGTGCCACCGTGCGAGCAGTAGAAGCGGCCAAACCCGATGCGATTTTCAACGTCACCTTTGGTGGCGATCTGGCCAAGTTTGTTCGCGAAGGCAATTTGCGCGGCACCTTCGAGGGGCGCACAGTGGTGAGCCTGCTGTCCGGCGAGCCTGAGTACCTGGAACCACTCAAGGGCGAGGCGCCTGAGGGCTGGATCGTAACCGGCTACCCGCAGGGTGCGATTGAAACTGAAGAGCATAAAAAGTTCTATGCCGCTTATGAGGCCAAGTGGAATGAAGCGCCGAAGCTCGGTTCAATTGTTGGCTACAACGTCATGGCATCACTGAAGGCGCTGCTTGAAAAATCACCATCGCTGGATACCGAAGATCTGGTCGACACCATGAAAGGGCTGGAAGTTGATTCTCAGTCGGGCAAGTTTGTCTATCGGGCTCAGGCTCACCAGGCGACCATGGGTACCTGGCTGGGCAAAACGTCTGTGGTCGATGGTAAAGGGGTCATGGTGGATTGGTTCTACGCCGACGGCGCAGATTTTCAACCCAGTGATGAAGAAGTCAAGGCGCTGCGGCCTGCTGAATAGTCACAGCCTGTGATTGTGCCGGTCTGCACGTTGCAGGCCGGCCGAACAAAGACGAACCTCGATAAAATGCCGACAAGAGCCACATCATGACCGGTGGATTTTACTTTGCCCAGTTCCTGACCGGACTGTCCAGCGCCTGCTCGCTGTTTCTGGTTGCGTCGGGTTTGTCCTTGATATTCGGCGTCACCCGAATTGTCAATTTCGCACACGGCAGTTTTTACATGCTGGGTGCCTACATCGCCTATCACATCATCGAGGTGTTGCCGATAGGCATATTCGGCTTCTGGACGTCGGTGTTGTTATCGGCGCTGATTGTCGGATTGATCGGTGTGATCGTGGAAATTTTAATATTGCGTCGCATCTACCACGCGCCGGAATTGTTCCAGCTGGTCGCGACTTTTGGCATCGTATTGATCGTGCAGGATGCGATTTTGTATGTATTCGGCGGCGACGATAAATTCGGTTCCCGGGCACCCGGGCTCGACAGCGTAGTGCGAATCATGGGCGAACCGATACCCGAGTACGATTTACTACTGATCGCGCTGGGGCCACTGGTGTTGTTGTTAGTGTGGCTGCTGTTAAACAAAACCCGTTGGGGTGTATTGGTGCGAGCCGCCACCCAGGATCGGGAAATCGCCGCTACACTGGGTATCAATCAAACCTGGTTGTTCACCTCGGTGTTTTTTGTTGGCTCCATGCTCGCAGGGCTCGGCGGTGCGGTGCAGGTGCCGCGTGAATCCATCAATCTGCTGATGGATCTGAGCATCATTGCCGAAGCGTTTGTGGTTGTGGTAATCGGCGGTATGGGCAGTTTGCCCGGCGCCTTTCTGGCCGCCGTGCTGATCGGCGAGCTCAATGCCTTTGGCATTTTGATCATGCCCGAAATCACTATCGTTCTCGCGTTTCTGGTGATGGCTGTGGTGCTGGTGATTCGCCCCTGGGGATTGCTTGGCAAACCCGATTCTATTCAACACGCGGGTGATCAGATCGATATGCCACTGCGTGAGGCCGGGCTGTTTGCACGACTGGCCGGGCTTTGCCTGATTGCTGCATTGATTGCACTGCCGTGGCTTTTGGATGATTTCGGCATCGTGCTGGCAACCGATATTCTGATCTTCGCGCTGTTTGCTGCGAGCCTGCATTTTCTAATGGGCAACGGCGGCATGGTGTCGTTTGGTCACGCTGCCTACTTCGGCCTTGGCGCCTATGGTGCAGCGCTGATTTTTCGCTACGTTGGCGGTTCAATGGAACTGGCGCTGCTGCTGGCGCCGTTTGTAGCATTTATCGGTGCACTGATATTTGGCTGGTTTTGCGTGCGGCTATCCGGCGTTTATCTGGCGATGCTGACGCTGGCTGCCGCGCAGATCATCTGGTCGATCACCTACTCATGGGGCGAGGTGACCGGCGGCGACGACGGCATGCTCGGCATCTGGCCATCGGACTGGGCGCGCAGTAAAACCGCGTTTTATTTTCTGGCGCTGGCGCTGTGTGGCGGCGGCATTCTGATTTTACGTCGCATCACCCACTCGCCATTTGGCTACGTGTTGCGCGGCGGGCGCGATTCGGCGATTCGCAGTGAGTCCATCGGTATCAATCTGATGCGCCATCGGCACTGGGGTTTTGCGATTGCCGGTTTGTTTGCCGGTGTCGCCGGTGCCGTCTATGTGTTTTCCAAAGGCAGTATCTTTCCGGATGAGGCCGCCATCCCGCGCTCGATCGATGGCCTGGTGATGGTGTTGCTGGGTGGTGTTCACACGCTGGCGGGGCCCATCGTGGGCGCTGGTGTCTTCAGGTTGCTGGAAGATCAGATCTCGCGGCTCGATTTCTGGCGTGCCATTCTGGGTGGCGTTATTTTGTTGATCGTTGTGGTGGCACCGCAGGGTATAGCCGGTTTTTTCCACCGCATCGCGATTCAGCTTGGACTTGAAAAAGGGCGAGAGAACGCATGAGCGAGGTCGTACTGGCAGTTCAAAACCTGTGCAAATCGTTCGGCGGCGTGAAGGCGGTTGTCGATGTGACGTTCGAGCTTCAGCAGGGCGAAGTGCTCGCGTTGATTGGCCCGAATGGCGC
>CAKZSB010000464.1 GCA_937920585.1 uncultured Granulosicoccaceae bacterium
GTAGCAGATGCCCTCGGTTTCACCACTTCATTTTATTCGGCGCTGGAGGTTGGTAAGAAGGCACCCGCCCCGAATACCGTTACTTTATTAGCTGATTACTTTGACTTTGACGCTTCGGCGAATCGGCTTTTCCACTCTGCAGCAGCGGAATCGATTGAGCAGATAAGACTCAACTTGCAGGGAGCAAAACCTCAGGCTCAAGAAGTAGCCTTGAGTTTAGCTCGGAGATTTGACTCTCTCGATGACGCGACATTGAAAGAACTAAGGGCCATTCTGAATGATTGATTTTTTTGTTCCATCACTTAGACGCACAGATATTCGCCAAATTGCTCACTCGTTCAGGTTGAGCTTGGATTCTGGCATCGCCTATTTCGATATCGTTGAATTTCTAGACATTGTGGTGCCTAAGAGTGGTCTGTTTCCGGGGTTCACGATCGAAATTTCAGGCACTGAGGAGGATTTGGGTAACGTCCATGGGCTAGCAAAGCCAGACGAGAACAAAATTATTCTGCCGAGCAGAACCTACGATGGCGCTCGTGCGGGGGTGGGTAGGGACCGGATGACATTGGCCCATGAATTCGGCCACATTTGCTTGCACAAGAACATAGATCCAGCGTTCGCCAGAACAACGTCGCGGGACATACCCGCATACAGCAGCGCTGAGTGGCAGGCGAAAGCCTTTGCCGCTGAATTCATGATTCCGCACGTCTATATCGCGCAGTACGCGTCCATGGAAAGTGTGGCCGATAAGTTCGGCGTCAGTATCGCAGCGGCCCGATACCAACTTAACCAATACCGGAAGGAAGGCCTTATCTGAAAAGATCTAGATCCGCCAATGGCGAAGATGAGATGTTTGGAAGGTGAGGGTCAGTGCAATCGAGCCGCACTGACCCTCGGAGCGTAGCTATGCTAAGCCCTAGGAAGCTATATAGCGTAGTCGTCGCTCCAGCCATTAGCAAGTGCTCTTGGACGGAGGAGTGTGAAAGTGAGTCTCAAGACCATCAAACACAAGCCCGCGCCGCCAGGTTACGATTGGCGCTATTGCCGCTTTAGACGAGTTAGAAACTCTGACAAAGTGCTCGACGCGCATGAGTATGGGTACAAAGCGTGGTGCTTTCTAATTCGCAAGAAGAAGTAGCGGGTTAGTGAGATTAAGGAACTGGAAAACCCCGGGTGGCTTTCGCCCGGGTTGGCGTGCACAGCCGGTGCCTCTGTTCAATCGGTGGCCCGATTGGTGGCCCTCGATCTTCTATCGTGTCGCAATAAGTGTTTGAAAAGAAAGGTGTAGTTGCATCTAAATGGCGGAGAGGGAGGGATTCGAACCCCCGGAAGGTTTAACCCTTCAACGGTTTTCAAGACCGCCGCATTCGACCACTCTGCCACCTCTCCGGAACGCTGGTCGGGTCACTTGGTGCGACCGCGACCGAATAATACGCAATGTTCATGCAGAAAGCTACGGTTGCCTGCCGTTAATAACAGTACGGGTTGCGAGGATTGAGTTTTTCCATCGCGCACCCTATATGTTATATGCTACAAGAATTGACTGCGTTGCCGCCTGTGCGGGCAAAGCCGGATTCGCTTAATGTAAACAGGAGGCCTATAGTGGCTATACAAAGTATCGATCGCGCCAGTGAACTAACGACCAATCAGGTGCTGCGTGACACCTACCGATTGCTTTCCATGACCCTGCTCTTCAGTGCGTTCACCGCCTGGTTGTCGGTGATGGTTGGCGCGCCTTTCATGGTTGCGATGATCTGCTCTTTCGGCGCGCTGGGGCTGCTCTGGTTTGTGTTGCCCAAATTTGAGAACTCAACTGGCGGTATTTTCGTCGTCTTCGCCGTGACAGGGCTGCTGGGATTTGGACTCGGGCCAATGTTGTCGCACTATTTGGCCACGGCTAACGGTTCCAGCATGGTTGCGACTGCGCTGGGCGGCACTGGCATCATATTCCTGGGTCTGTCTGGCTTCACGCTGGTTTCCAAGCGCGACTTCTCCTTCATGGGTGGTTTCCTTTTCGCCGGTCTGATCGTGGTGTTTCTCGCAGCGATAGCGAACATCTTCCTGGCAATGCCAGCGCTGAGCATTGCGGTGTCCGCCGGTATTATCCTGTTGATGAGCGGTATGATCCTCTTTCAAACCAGCCAGATCGTCAACGGCGGTGAGCGAAACTACATATCTGCCACCGTTTCTCTGTACCTTGCGATTTACAACATCTTCCAAAGCTTGTTGATGTTGCTCGGTATTATGGGCGACGACTGATACCCGGTCAGGTTGTATCGAGAACCCCGGCCTGGCCGGGGTTTTTTTTGCCTTGTGAAAACCAATAGCGAAGCGGGGAGAACATAGTGGATGGTATTGGCTGGAAGATCGCCACAGCGGCAATCATGCTGTACATGGTCTACCGAATGTGGCCAGCGGCGAAGCACTGGAGCAAGAACGGACCCAAGGGAAGTTCGAACGATTGGCTGGTGGCAAGCGTGGCGCTGGCGGCAGTCGTTGGATTTGTCGCCTTGCTCATCGTAATCACCTGAGCCGACATCGGGCTGTTTGTGGCCCGCATTGCGTATTGTTGGTACTCGCAGCGAGGGTGGAAACTTAACCCGATTTGGTAGCGTGGCGAGATCGAGACAAGTCGATACTGCGCTGAAATTAGCCCATCGAGGGTGGGCGAGATCTATCGTGCCGAGATGCGAAAGCCAGGCTTTTACTCTCATCAAGTAACGGCCGCAACAGCTCCGATCTTTGGCAGAACTTGTGCGGGCGGCGTGCGCAGCCCGCACATAGTTGCTAGAAGTGGCTGCGGTACTGAATGCCGATCAGCGATGTCGATGAAGTGGCGTTGCCCTGCAATTCAGCTTGTGTATCGTGCCTGAGCTCGAGGCTCAGCTCATCGTCCCCCAGGACGCGAAAACCTGCGCCGGCCTCCACCAGAAAACCGACCGTATTGAACGGCCACGTGCGGCCCAGACTCGCACTCACGTGATAGCGTGGGCTGGCGGCCTGCGGGTATGCGCTGCGGATGCCACCGCGTTGCAAGGTGCCGCTTAATGCCAGGCGGCTCGAGTTTTCGGGCATCAGTGAGTCGACAGTGGTAGTGGGGGTCAGGCGCAGTTCGTCGGGAATCCGCTCGGCTCTGTCGTTCTGTATGCCGATCGCCTGCACGCCCATTGTCCAGTTGTTGCTGCCAAAAGACCCTTTCATACCTAACTCCAGGCTGGCACCAACACCGGTCGAGATCTTTTCTCTGTCTGCGCGCGTATTAATTGAGTTTACTTTGCCGCCAAGGCGCACGTATTCATGTGAGCCAAGCCGCTGCTCGAAGGTGGCTTGTGCTTCGTTTGCAAGGCCGGCCACTCTGAGTTCCGAGGATGCGTCGGACGGTGCGTTGATCGATGCTTCGGCGGTAAATGCGCGCTTGCCTTCGCGGTCACGATTGTAGTAACTGCCGCGCAGATACGGGAAATTATCGTCTTCAGTCGATACTACCCCGGTAGTCACTGACGCCCCGGATTTCGAGCCGCCGTAGAACGCGGACACTGCTACGTCGGTTTCGTTGCTGGAATCGTCCAGATTAAACTGGTCCGATTTCAACTGGTTCTCGGCAATGTCTACACCCAGACTGTAGCCGCCGTGCGCGGGTGTGTGGCGCAGTGAAAGGCTTGTTTCGGTGATGCTCAGATCAGTCAACTCGGTATGTTGCACGGTACCGGCATAGTAGGCAGGCCGATAATTGCGTAACGCAACGTACTGATTGCGTGCAACCTGACGTTCAGCCTGGTTTTTGCTGTTGGTCATGGTGTCCCTGGCCAATTCGAAAGCATCCTGCTCCTTGCCAACTCTACCTAACACTGCCAGGGTGTCACTGGTCTGGAGTTCAGTGCCGCTGGCGAGAATTTCCTGCAACTTCGGGACGTCGTCGTCGTGCATGGCGATGGCCAGTTCCTGCCAGACGGGCGTTTCAATTCGCTCCTCGTGCAGCCGGGTCATCAGCAGCCGGGCGTAGTCATGTCGTTGTGTCGACAGATACCAGGCAATGGCGATTTCCTCGCGCCAGAATTCTTCCGATGCAGATTGCGCATCTGCGCCTTTAACCAGCTGTTGCACCCAGCGCTCGTTTTCCGCAACCGCCCCGTGGGCAACTAGCAAATTGGCATAGCTGCTGGCCAGCTCGCGTGTTTGCGGCTTTGTACTTTGCGCAATGGCAGGGCGCAGTTTACGCAGGGTGTACTGGCGAACTTTGTAGGCGTGATCGGTCTTGCCTACCTGCTCGAGGGCGTCGGCAAACGTTAATAGAATGCCGTAGTCGTGCTCGTCGCGTTCCATGATTCTGCTGAACCATTGCAAGCTGTCTTCCGGGGCATTCATTTTCATGTGGGCGAGGGCATACGGCGCCCACAGTTCGGGTGTATCGGCAGCCGTTTGCAAATGCTCGTTCATCAACGCGAGTAACTCGGGAGAGTCGGCCTGCCCGAGTTGCAGCCAGAACTTGCCGGTAATGGCTGCCATGTTTTCGGGATCCAGCTCAAGGGTGGCGTCGAACGCCTGCTCGGCTGCTATGTTGTCGGCGTTGCTGACGTGATAGGCGGCTGTGGCGCCCCAATACTCGGGCATATCCCGGAGCACGACGAGTTCATCATTGGCATCGAGGTAGCGCTCCACCTGCGGGTAGAGGTCGTGCTGAAACACAATATTCAAAGCCTCGGAAAGAAATTCCGGCTGTTGTGTCTCGCGCCAGAAACTCTCGGCCTGGCTGACGGCGCCGGTGTAGTCTTGCTGGTCGCGCATTGCTCGCACCACCCGGCGTCCCAGCACAACGCGTTCCTGTTCCTCGACATCCAGTACTTCAAGCTCATCCAGCGCGGCAGTGATGACGTCGGGCTTGCGGTAGCGCCAGCCGATTTCGGTGATGAGTTTTAATTGATACTCGTTAGCCTGGCTGATATCCAGCCCTTCCAGCCGCTCGGCGATAATAGTGGCGGTTTCGGGCTGGTGCAATCGCCAATGCAGTTCCATGCGGTTTAAAGACTCTTCACCAGAGTGGCCAAATTTAGCGGCCAGGTCTTCCCATGCGGCCAGCGCATGCTGGTAGTTCATGTGTCGCTGGTGCAGCAGGGCCAGTTCACGCTGGGCCATGGCTGTGTTGCCGTATTGATCGATATGCGTGGTCAGTGCCTGGGCGGCATCTGCCGGTCGGCCGTCCTGTTCGAAAAGGTCGATCATTTTTAAAAGTTCAGCATCATTCAGTGGCCTGATTGCAGCCAATTGCTGATAGCCATCTGCAGCAACGCCCAATTGCCAGGTCAGTTGGGCCAGGCGGACCTGCTGGAGCAGGTATTCTTCGTTGCGATAGCGACTGGCCAGCCACTTCCAGTGAGGCAGCGCTTCGGATGGATTGCCATTCCATTCTTCCAGTTGTGCCAGTGTTACACGCAGCTCGCGATCATCCGGCTGTTGTGCCAGAGCGCGTTGCGCCCAGTATCTGGCATCGTTCAATTGTTTGTTGGCCTGGGCGTACTGGATCTGACGCTTCATCGCCTCCATGTCGAACGGGCGGACTTTCAACAGCTCGGTATTCCAGTCCATTGCGTCCGTTTGCAGACCGATCTGACTGGCCAGTGCGATCGCTTCCTGCAGGAGTTCCCCGCTTGCCGGTTCGGCGTCGATGCGTTCGCGCATCGTTTGCAGGGCGTCTTCATTGCGTCCCGCTGCGATTAGCAGTGACTGGCGACGGCGTTTGAGTTCGGGCAGGGCGTCGTCGTCGCTGAGCATTGCAATACTTTGAACGTATTCAGCCGAGAGCCCTGGCAGATTTGAAGCCAGTGACCACTGTGCGGCCTTTTCCAGCCATAAGATTTGTCGCTCGGAATCTGCTTCTGCCAGGCGTGCGTAAACAGGGTAGGCGAGATCGGCGCGGTTTGCAGCCAGCGCCATCGAGGCGAGTTGGGTGAGTTTGTCGATTTGCACGGGTGGATTGCCAATCAAGGTCTCGAGGGTGTCCTGACGACCCTGCAGGTCGCCCAGTGCCGTCATGCTCTCCATCATGCGTATGTTCAGATCGTAGCGCTCATCCTCGCTATCATTTAATGCGATCGCAGTTTTGTAACAACTGATCGACTGGCTGTGCAGTTGGGTCTGGGCCAGCAAAGTGGCACATTTTTCATTCCAGTGTGCAGCTTGTTGCCGATCCAGTGCAGCCATTTGCAAATACAATGCTGCTGTGATTTCAGGTTGTGCCATTTGCTCGCTGACATGCATGCTTCTGGTGACAATTGGCAGCTTCTGTAGCGTCTTGTCGTTGAGCAGGTTTGTCAGCTGAGTGAGTAGTTTACTGCGGTGTGTGGCGGTGGCAGCTTCACTGTCCGCGTTGGCAAAACGCATGTTGGATAACTCGAGGTTGAGCAGGAACTGATCACCTTTGTCGAGTTTTACATCCGGACGGCTTTTTAGCAATTCAAGTGCTTCTTCCCAGCGTTGTGTGCGTATCATCGCGTAGGCGAGGTTGCGTATTTCACGTCCGGGCAACTGCTCCTTTGCGCTGCGCGCTTTTAGCAACGCCATATCCAGATCGTTTATTGGTGTCTCGCCCGCTGAAGCCTGCGCCGACTCATCGAATTGATAGGCCTTGTCGGAAGGTTTCAGTAAGTAGAATCCTATGCCGAGCAGTAGCGCGATATAGAACAGGTAGACCTTGGGTATCAGGCTCTCACGTCGGGCAGTCGAGAACGGCATAGCCTGTATCCTGTGTTGAGAATTCGAAACGAACGGTGTTTTTGCCAGTCGAGTATCCCGGGACTGATTTCTCGCCAACCCTCACACTGCAGAGCGCGCCGGGTATGGCCCCTATTTCAGCCACGACAGGCACATTGCCGACCAGGCGAAATCGCAGTTGTGAACCACTTTGCTGCCAGTCTTTGACTGCCGCATTTGCAGACACCAGATAGGGCAGCGAAGGTGCTCGTGATGTGGTTCTGAAAGTGATTGAGTCTGCGCCATTGGTATGAATGTAGACGCCATCATGGAGTTGTCTGGCACCCACCAGGTTTTGGCTTGAACGCAAATCCGGCCAGCGATCACTGTCAACAACACGCAAGGTTCTGACATCGCCCAGTCCGGAGATTTTCCAGCGACCGTCCAGGTAGCGGGCGACGCCGGCACTGCGAAAGTCAGGCACTTTGGCGACAAACTCACTGACGTAAACGGGGAATATGTCCTGCGTTAGAGTCCATTCGTAAACTTCTTTGAGGGCTCGAAGCATGGCTGCCTTGGTTCCCGCATAGAAGTGGTAATAGATATTGATGGGTTTTAGCCGCCGTGGCTGGTCGGTTAATTCCAGCGTTTCGATCACGCGCCGGAATCCGTCGAAGGGTCCGGTCCATTCATTGGTGTACACGTTTTCGTTCATGATCGGTGCGTAGATCTGCAGATGGTCGCCTACTGTCCGTACCATAGGTGAAACGTTGGACAGCACCGGTTTGGCCGCGCTGATAATGGTATTGCCGCCGTTCATGTTAACGAGTCCGGCCTGCTCGACAATTCGAAGTTCTTTTTCACCCGGTAGTGCGTCGCCACTCCACAACACCACTTTGGTCTTCTTGCCTGGCGGGGCTAGATTGTCGTCGATGTATTTGGCGGATCCTACAATCTCGCGATGCGCGTTGTAATGGTATTGACTGATGGGCAGGTTGTGTTTGCCGCTCGGTGAGCCCTCGGACAACCTTGGCCAGCTGTACGGATGGCTAAAGGTATGTGTCGCGATTTCCACGTTTTCGCGCGCGAATATTCGTCGTGCCGACGCGTGCATTCGCTCATGTCGATCGTTGTATTGTGGAAGAGCGTTCAGCTCTCCTTCTACAATGGAAATCGTATGAGGCATCTGGTATCGATCGAGTATTTCGCTCTCGATGATTTCAGCTCCCAGCTTTTTACCCGGTAGCTCTGCCCAGGACGGCATTGCATCGCCGTCAATGTGGGCAAGCCACAGGCGGTTGCCATTTTCGGTAGTAACTTCAGGCATGGGCGCATTATTTAAATTGAGTGCCTTGCGCAGGAACTTGAATGGATCGACAACCCAGTAGGGCATGAAATCAATCATCGTGTCCTTGTCGCCAGGACTGATTGCAAAGCCACCCCAGTTGCCGGTTACAACGACATCGGCATGCCGGTCCTTGTTGTCGGTATAACGTAGATGGACGGAGTTTTCGGCGCTGTTACTGCGCGCATTCATTGCAAGACCTTCAATGCGTGGCAGCGGCTTCACTTCGAAGCCTATGATGTCATCTGATTTAGTCACAGTCATCGAGTCATAGTCGAGCACAGGGACCGTTTCGATGCCCATCTTGGCTGCAACGGCCGGTGTTATATTAAAACCGGGGTGGGAGAACAGGGCCACTGGCAAACCGGAGCCAATTAGATTTGACATCCACTCCTGATATCCCTCCACCTCTACATTTTTCAGACTCCAGCTGACAACACCGGCGTATTGGCCAGGCATTGCTCTGGCGGGAAGCCCTTCTTTGTAGAGATCATGGTAAACGGGTACATAGCCCATGTACTCAAGTGGTACCGCGACCATCTGTTGTACATCGGTGTCTGACTGTCTGCCGTTGATCCGGCTGTCATAGACCAGCAATACTTCTCGTGGAATAACTTCCAGCGTACTTACGCCAACATAATCCAGCGCGGGTGTGGCTACCCACGGTGAAAATCCGAGCTTCGCAATTTGCGTGGCAGTGTCGCGGGCCGCACTGCGCTCTGTTGGCGGCACGTAATCAATCACAATGATGTCGTGCCCGTAGCGGGACTTTGCGTTATTCAATTCACCGAGAAGCCACTGACGATCCCGTTCGTTTACCAGTTTGTATTCCTGAGCGTTATTGTCCCAGGAACGAAATAATGATTCAGCAGCCACAGCTTCAATTTCGTTGGCAATCTGGCCCAGCACTTCGAATCCTCGATTTGTGATAATTCGCAAATGCGGGTGCCGGGACTTGATTCGCTTAATCAAACTCGCCAGCGCACCTTCCTGGCTGCTGCGAGCCTGCGGGGTTTTTGAATACAACTGGTAGCTGTCCATGGTATCCAGAAACAGGCCGTCATAGCCTTTTGCAACCAGATCGTCCGTTCGCCTTAGTATCAGTGACTGCCAGTTGGCAGACGCAAGATCAAGCACCACGCTACCCCAGGTGCTGTTTTCCCCGACAATCGAACTCGAATCAATTTCGTCAGACCAGGGTCTGTTGGGTGCAGACTCTCCGACACTGACGTAGGCGTAAGTGGTCGCGCCGTATTTTTTGAGATCGCGTAACTGTGTGGCAGTTACATTCTGGGATTCGAGAATCAACCGATCGAATTGCGCCAGTACGTTTACCGGTGGATTATCGGCGTAGTAAATAGCGGTGCTGAGTTGTTTGGCATTGGCCAGAACCGGGCCGAGCAGCAACACAACGAAGAGCAATGCCCAGTGGCGTATACCGGCTACAAGACGCAGTCGATGTAACGCGGGCAGGGGATGTTCGCAGAACGAGTGATTCATTGTTCCGTCCGATTTTTTAATACAGGATGTTCTACCGATCATGCGCCGGCCAGGTGCTCGCGCTTGCGCATGAAGGTGCGGAATTCGATATTCTCCAACTCGCTCGATAGCAGAAATATTCCTACGAATGCTGTCAGTGTCATGGACAATCCGAACCCGTAACCGTAGAACTCGGGCCCCAGTTCAATCGACAGCCAGGTGAAAGCGGCGTTGCTGATCATTAGTGTCAATGTGAGCCAGAATGCGTCTCTGAGACGATCCAGATAGAACAGAACATTCAGCACAGCAAGCATCAGAACCTGAGCTGCAACACCTACCAGATCAATGTAGTAAAGGTGGATGAATTTCTCGGAGATGCCGAGCCACTTGATAATCTGCGGGCCGAGCAGATAGAGGGCGAGCACGGTGATGCCCTGCACTTTAATTATCTGGAAAATACCCTGGCGCACTGCCAGTATCATGGCGTTGCCGAGTGATTCGATTTCCTGCAGGCTGGCGTTTCCGCGCACCGCGGTGAAGAAACCGTCGTAGGCTTCCGCAAAGTCGGTCTCTATGCGCAATAGAAACACAGCCATACCGGGAATGATTGAAAGGTAAGCCAGAAAAATTGGCAAATCGTAAATCAGCGACGCTCTGAGCGGTCCGATAATCGCCTCTGACGTTTCGGGTGTGTACCAGAATATGAACTTGTCTACCCAGATGCCCAGGTTGTAGAACAGGCCAACAAATATCAGCACAGGAAAAATCTCACGCCGGCGCAGAAAGTCCATCCGCACACTCTCTTTTACCGGGTACTCGGGAATTACAATACCCAGCATCATGAAAAGTAAGAGGGCGTGCCCGGTCAGCATGCCCGCCAGCAAGCCATTGAGCCCGTACGGCATCAACAGTATGGATAGCAATACGGTTGCGGTGTAACCGATGAAAAAAGACAACAGAATCAACTTGAACTTCTTTAGTCCGGCAACAAAAATTACCACGATCCAGATATTCGACAAGGTGACAAAATTGGCCACCATCAATGCCTCATAAGAGAACGTCTCGCGGAAAACATAGATCATCAGCGCGACACCGATTCCACCTGATACAAGCGTGGTCAGGAACAGGGCGCCAAACAGATTGGGATTGATCAAATGATCTTTGCCTTCAAACAGCCGGTCTGCCACGTAGCGGGTAAATACCAGTTGCAGAAGGCCGGAGAGAATCAGCGAGGTTCCCATTATCCAGGTGACAGAGGTTGCGAATTGCTGCACTTCGATGCCGCCAACTTTCTGTGAGATCGCGACGATACCGATCAACATCACGCCGAGGATCGACAGCACCCATGGACCCGCACTGATCAGGCCGGCAAAGCCATAGGCTTTGAACGTACCGGTGAACGAGTCGTCGTCGAGGTATTTTCTTAGTTCGAAACCGATTCCGGCCATAGTGTTACTGCCCCTGCGGCTTTGCCAGATCGGCAGTGGTGCTGATACGATCTGTATAAACTTTTCGGTACGAAGCAATCATCTGAACTTCGTCGTAGTATGTTTCAACGCGTTCGATAGCCGCATCACGTGCCTGTTGCCAGGCCGTGTTATCGGTCAACAGATTGATCGAGGCTTCAGCGAAGGCTGCCGGATTAGCAATCGGCACGACAGCCCCTGCGCTGCCAAGCGCCTGATCTTCGGGGGTCACGCCGTAGATGAGCTCGCTACAACTGCCCACATCGGTAGTTACGGCGGGTATGCCGGCAGCATAGCCTTCCAGTACCACAAGTGGTTGACCTTCAGAGACAGAGGTCAGCACTGACAGCCCCACTTGTGGAAAAATTTCGTCGATTTTTCTAAATCCCTTAAATTGAATGCAATCCTGCAGATCAAGGCTTTCAACCAATGCGCGACATTCCGCGCTATAGGCTTCGTCCTCATCTTCCGGACCGATCAACCAGCCTTCGGCATCGGGTAGTTTGCTGCGTACAATGCGCATTGCACGGATGAAGGTTTTGATGTCCTTGATCGGCACGACGCGCCCGATTAGCGCCAGCACCTGAGGTACGGGGGCATCGTCGTCGCGTCGTACTTTGCTGTAGTGTTCTACATTTACGCCGTTGGGAACAATGGTGAGCCGCTGCGGATTAGCACCATCGTCGATTTGCCGCAGGCGATTGCCGTTGTACAGGGTGTAGACATGATCACTCGAATCGTAGGCCATACGCCCAAGAGATTTGAAGAAGCGTATCCACACTTGACGCAGGTAGCCCATGCTGTCATCCAGGCCCACACGAAACGGATCTGCATCTTGTGGAATCCAGTCGACCTGAGCGAGATCCAGTTCGCGCTCTTTGGTGTAGATGCCGTGCTCGGAGATAACGTACGGGCGTGCGCGTGAGGCCTTAAGCAAAACGCCCAGGTAGCCAGCGTATCCGGTTGATACCGAGTGGTACAAGTCGGCACTGGGGGGTGATTTTGCTATCTGTGCCAGCGTGAACAACGGGCTGTGCATCGTGCGCACGGTCCAGAAAAAATGGTTGAAATCCAGCCCGGCAGGGGCGTCGTTGTATTTTTCCCGAATGGCCAGCCAGGCATCATCTCCGTGTTCGAGGTCGGCTCGGGTCAATCCGTTTTCGTCGATGAGCAGTTTGGCAAATGCCGATGCGGTTTGATCGTCCGGTACTGATTCAGCATCAGCCAGTTTGCCGTGCAGCTCGAGGTTCTGCTCGAACAAGTCGCTGCGATCAGGCTTGCGCTGCCAGAAACGTTGCTTCGGCGCCGGCGCATCAGCGTTTGTATCCAGCAGCATGTGGTTTTCCAGATGCACCAGATTATCGGGTAACTCGTAAACCGGCTCGCGATAATCATCTTCCTGTCCACCAAGGAAAATAATTGAAAACGTGAGTTCGGGCATGCCCTCGATCAGCTGTCTGACCCACGTCGATACGCCACCGCGAATATATGGGTATGTACCCTCCAGCAACAGGCAAACGTTGGCATGCTGATCTGGGTTGTAGCGAGGTGATTGGTTCATGTCCAGAACTCCGCTACCTGGCGCAGGGGAGGGTAGGCGGTAAAGGCCCGATCAATTGACGCCAGTGATTCTTTTACCTGATCGAAGTCGCGCGCCTTGAACGCGGCCTCTGCCTGGTACGGCCGTACTTTGTCCTCTGACAGGCCAAACCGAATGGCCTGGTTAAAAGCGGTTATCGCGCGCGCGTTTTCGCCCTGGTGCAGTGATACTCTGCCAAACAGGAAGTGAGCATTCGGATTTTTCGGAGTCATCGTGATTGCCTGCAGTGACGCGGCAGCGGCTTTGTCCAGCAATTGCGCTCTGGCAACCGGCTCGTCATCCTCGAGTGTTAACAACTCCAGATAGTTAGTGGATATCTGCAGATGAATGCCTGACCGGTTTTCGCGACCGTGGCTGCGCCCGGCTTCTTTCTCGAGTCGCTGAATTTCACGATTCAGCGATGACACTTTCTTGTCCATTGACTGAAACGCAGTAAGGCGAATCCGTTCATTGGGGTGAGCCACAGCAGATTTGAGAATGTCGGCAGATTCTGAATTTCGAATGTTGCGCGACGACAAAACTTTTTTATAAACCTCATCGGTCTCCTGATCGAACATCAGCTGCTCGATAATGCCGCGACTATCCAGCTTGCTGTGCAAGCGATTTATCGGTGCTGTGTAGGGGAGGTCGACGTTTCTTGTGATCTGCCAGAAATCGGGTGTGCGATGCCTGCTGTTTGCGATACCTCCACCAAGTACCAGCGAACCGGCGATACCGATGGTTCCGGCGAACGGAATGAAAAAACAAAAACAGAAAACACACAACATCAGTGACAGATGTCGACCCGGAACAATGTTCCGGCTCAGCGCGGAGATGGAAATTGTCGCCATAGCGCATGCCAGCGCGTGACACAGCAGCCACCACGGAATGGTCAGACGCAAACCGACATCGCCGACCAGCTGCGCCGAGAGTATCAACTCAATCACCAGCGCTGCGAGCAGCAGCGTGATCCCCAACAGGCTACGCAACACGTTTCTTTTTCCTCTTGCCCTTGCTGTTGTCCGTCAGGCCTGTGAACTCATTGATAAAATCGAGACAGGACTCGCGGGTGTCGCGGCGGTGTATCTGGCGCGCTCGAACCTGTTCCAGATGATCGTGCAGATCTATTTTAAATTGCTTCTCAATAGCTTCTGCAGCTCGATTCAGATAGGCCTTACACTGTGTATCGCTGATCAGTGGCAACAAAATAATCACAGTCTGGCTACCGTTCATACTGCGCGGTTGCCAGGAGCTGTCGAGGCTTCGAATGTTGCTTGAAAGAAATTCAGCAACCTGATCAGCCTTGTCGAATTGCTTGAGTTGCAGACAGAGCAGTGATGAGTTGACTTTGTTGGTGCGGGCAAACTTTACGGCATTATCAAGTTCAGCCATAAACCAGCCGCTGCGTGATTCACCAATGCTCCTGGATCGACTGAGCATGTCACCGACGTAGCTGCCCAGCAGTGACAGTACATTGAGATTTTCCTGCTGGAAGGCCAGGAAGTGCATATCCTTGATAGCCAGCAAGCCGTGCAGGTGGTTGTGCGAGTCCACAATTGGCACCACCGCGAGCAAGCTGGTTTCAGCATTTGCTCTGGGATTAGTAGACAGCTTGATACTAACCAGTTGTCGAGATTCGATGGCTAGTTTAAGCAGTGGATCGAAAAGCGGCAGCTCGGGCATTTCACCGTGCGTTGCAACTGGCGTGGGGCTGACGCGCTTGTTGTCGTTCACGCCATAAAGCCCTGCTACCTGCACTGCGCCGAACTGGGCAAACACAGCCATCAGTTCACTGCCCGCGCTCAGGCCGTCAGTGCTGGTTGTCAGCAGAGGTTGTAGTTGTTGCAGTGCCTGTCGCAGGCTCAGGCGTCTGCCTGCCATGAACTCTTCCAGTTGACTGTGGGACACTTTCAGCACGTGATAGTCGTTGGAGAATTCCTTCAAACGATGTCGCAAATAATGATTTTCGGCATGCGCGTGTCGACTGTTGTGTTTCCATGTATTCGCCGCATCGCCGACGATGACAGCCAGAATAATGATGCCGATTCCCAGCGTCATGAGCTTGTCGGTTTGTCCGACATAGGCGGGCCACGGGTATATCAGGCACGCTGCAGTGGCAATCGCGCAAACCAGTCCCCAGGTCGTGCCGTAGCGTGCGGCGAAGATAATGGGGGGTACAAGTAGCCAGGGCAGCCCGCTGTGCATCCCGACGGGATCCGCTGGAAAGAAAAAGTACCCAACGACCGGCACGATAGCCGCAAACAGGACGAGCTCGATGATTTTTTGAAACCATCGGTTCTGTGTTCCATCGTCAACCCACTGAAAAGAACTTTTCTTTTTAGCCGAGTTGTCGGAAAGGGAATTGATACTCATTATGGCTCGTAACGGTCGATTTCGAGTGGCTGCCTGTACTTTGGCAAACTGGTTTTCTTCGCCGGTAGGGCCGCCGCACTGGCTGGCTCGTTTCTGTTCGTGTTGCCGTCCTGGGCCAGTGTGCTTGAGCGCAGCGCCGGTGGGGCAGCGTTGCCACGTCGAAGGCGCAATTCAGCGACGAGGTCGCCGACTGTTTTGCTGGCGACGGCGGTAAGGTTCGAATATCCCCAGCCGGTGCGTGAGGCGCTGGCCTGCCACAGCACGTTGCCGGTGGCCAGATCGGTAAACTTAAGACTCATACCGACTGCCGGCTCGTTGTCGACGCCGTTTTTGTAGCGCCACTCCTGAACTTTGCCCGTTACCGCGTAGCGATAACCGTTTTCTATGGCCCACTTCCTCGCGTTTTCCAATTGCACGCCGCTATCCAGAATAGCCAGCAGTGATTGCTCCTCACTTGCTTTGTATTCATCGATATGAGTGATGCCTCTGGCTCTCAGGTGTGTTTCAACCAGCGCTTTGGCGCTATCGCCAGCCAGTGGTGTCGAGGAGAAATTCTCGATTGGCAGCAAGGCCCATTTCTCAGAGGTAAACAGGCTTGCCCTGCGAGAAGAGGTCATGGTTTCGCAGGCGCTTATAAGCGCTGCTGAGGTGAGAATTACGGCGATGAAAATATTTTGACGCATACCCTGCTTCCGAGTGGATTTCTGTCGAGGCGCAAACACTTTTTAGTTACGCGAGTAGTTTTTTGATGTTTGCACCGTATTAACGGGGTCGACGACGGGGTTGCCAGCAAATGGTTCGCGCCCGTCGTGCAAATCGGCCGTACTAAGAGCATTTATTGTTCCACCCATCGATTACTGTCGATAAGCGGACCGAACGGTGTCGTTCGGAAACAGCTGTGTGGCCTTTATCGGAAGACCGGGGCGGCGAATCGCGATAAGCTTTTCGAATGCATAACTGGTTCGAGAACGTTTGTGAACAATTGCGCAGCCAGCCGCGGCTGGTGCTTGTGTCGATCATAAAAGTTGCAGGATCAGCGCCACGCGAAGTCGGTGCCAGGATGCTGGTAACCCGTGAACACTGCGCCGGCAC
>CAKZSB010000465.1 GCA_937920585.1 uncultured Granulosicoccaceae bacterium
CCTCGTCATTTCCAGTTCAGCATACCGCTGAAGGAACCTTGCACTATTTACCGATGACGTGGGCCGATTGACTGCGTAACACAGCGACCACAAATTAGAACAACGGCACAATTACCTCTCACAACTGGTAAAACTTCCGGATTTAGAAATAAACAAATGTTACTTTCAAATCCTACCACCAAGAGAGGGATCTTCAATGGCTGGCGACAGGACATACACGCTTTACAAATACAAGGATGGCGATAAAAGCGGAAAAATAGAGGTGACTACAAAGAAGTTCAAAGCCCATAAAGCCGCAAATGACTGGTTCCAGTCATACAGGAAAGAGCACACGTTAGAGACCGGTTGGAAATACCTTTTTGAACAAACCGGGTAAAGTGCCGTAAGGCAGATATTTCTTTGGGGTTCTGGCAACAACTGACTCCGGATTCAATAAATTCGGAGTTACCCATGATTGTAGACAAGGTTTGTTCAGGAGTGTCAGATACCGGCAAGTAGAATCAAATCCAGCAACCTGCAATTCGCAATATCATCTGCGCCCGGCTCAAAGCCAACAAAAAACCCACCTGCTCTACAGCCAAAATGGCGGATAGCAACCCAAACTGCCGCCAACTCGTTCTATTATAAACGCGGAATTTCTGTTACAGGTTTTTTACTCGCTATCGGCATCTTTTTGAGCCGAGTTCAGCGCTGATTCCGCTTCTCCAACAACATCAACTCAACCACGTGATTCATACAATGCCGGGGCCAGCCCTGGCATCTGCATCTCCCGATTGATGTCAACGATTCAGTATCTTTGATGAAACACGCGACAGCGAGTGGGTGATTTGTTCGCTTGCCTGTCTGTCTGTAGACGGTGTCAATCGCTAACCGCTACGTGCTCCCTGTGATATGTTGTTGCGTCAAGCAAAACGGAAAACCACTTCGCCGTTACACTGCCATTGCAGCCGCCGGATCAGCCATTGGCTTATCGGAATTTCCGATTTTAGTGTATTGTCCCGTCAACAGGAAAACCAGCACACCAAACCTATGCCCGAGCTCAAACCCACCAGCACACACTGGGGTCACTACCAGGTAGCCACAGAAAACGGCAAACTCACCGCTATATTGCCGAACAAATTCGAAACTAACCCCTCGCCGATTGCGCAGTCACTGCTCGACGCACAGCACAGCGGCTGTCGCGTACCGGCACCCCACATTCGCCGGGGTTACCTGAAAGCACCCGGCAAAAGTGATGGCACGAAACGGGGCAGCGATCCCTTCGTGCAGGTACCCTGGGATGAAGCCTTCGATATCGCCGCACAAGCGCTGCGGAGCACCATTGATGAACACGGCAATCAGGCGATCTACGGCGGCTCCTACGGCTGGTCCAGTGCCGGGCGGTTTCACCACGCACAAAGCCAGCTCAAGCGATTTTTAAATCAGATCGGCGGCTGTACCTACTCGGTTCAGAACTATTCGTTCGCCACCGCACAGGTCATCCTGCCTCGCATTATCGGCATGGATGCCACGGAAGTCATGTTGCAGGCTCCCACGATTGACGACATCTGCGAAAACACAAAGCTGATGGTGTGCTTTGGCGGCATCAGCATGAAGAACACCCAGATCAATCAGGGCGGCATCGCCAACCACTCAGCCAGAAACGACCTGAGACGAATCCAGCAGGCTGGCGTGGAGCTGGTGCTGGTAAGCCCGGTTAAAAATGATATTGCGGGCTTCCTGAACGCCGAATGGATGCCGGTACGGCCCAATGCCGATGCGGCGCTGATGCTCGCGCTCGCCCACACCCTGTACACCGAAGGCTTGTACGATAGCGGCTTTGTTGAACGCTACACCTCGGGTTTTGACAAATTCCTGCCCTACCTCACCGGCGACAGCGACGGCATTGCGAAGGATGCAGAGTGGGCGGCACAATTGTGTGACATCGACGCGCAAGCCATAGTGAAACTGGCGCGACGAATGGCGAGCGAGCCCTGCCTGTTATCTATCAGCTGGTCGCTGCAACGCACCGAACACGGCGATCAACCTTACTGGCTGATTACCTTACTGGGGGCGATGCTCGGCAACATCGGCGCGCCTGGTCAGGGTGTAGGCTATGGCTACGGCTGCATTCACAATTTCGGTTTTATCGGCCGCAAGCGCCTGCCATTCAAATTCGCCGCGCTCCCGCAGGGTGAAAACCCGATCGATTCCTTTATACCTGTTGCACGCGTGGCCGACATGCTGCTGCACCCGGGCACCAGCTACCACTTCGATGGCGAAGATCGCAGCTACCCGGACATTAAAACCGTCTACTGGTGCGGCGGCAATCCGTTTCACCATCATCAGGATCTCAATCGCTTGCGACGCGCCTTCAGCAAGCCCGACACCATCATCGTCAACGAGCCGTTCTGGACCGCCACCGCGCGCCACGCCGACATCGTATTTCCTTCCACCGTGCCACTGGAGCGTGATGACTTCGCATTCGGCACGGCAGAGGCGTTCGCCTCGCCCATGCAAAAAGCGATCGAACCCTACCAGCAAAGCAAAGACGACTACGCGATCTTCAGCGGCATTGCAAATCGCATGGGAATTGAAGCGTCTTTTACCGAGGGACGAACCACTGACGAATGGCTGCAGGTAATGTGGCAAACCAGCGTGGAACGCGCCAGACAACACAATGTGACACTGCCACCTTTCGATGAATTCTTCGCCTCCGAAATACTTCGAATCGACGACGACTCACTCGAGCAAACAGAATTCGCTTTGGAAGCTTTTCGCAGAGACCCCGAGGGCGAAGCGCTGGATACTCCTTCCGGCAAAATAGAAATCTACTCGGTGCCGATAGGCGCACTCGAATTGGAAAACTGCGCCGGCCACCCGAAGTGGTTTGATAAAACCGAATTTCTCGGCAGCGAACGATCAAAGCAATGGCCACTGGCACTGAACTCCAATCAACCGGTTACCCGCCTGCATAGCCAATACGATTTCGGTCGCACCAGCACCAATGCGAAAAAGCAGGGCCGTGAGCGCGTCCGCCTGCATCCGCAGGATGCAGAATCGCGAAATATCAAAGAAGGCGATATCGTTAAGATATTCAATGACCGTGGCGCCACCCTCGCCAGCGCCAGAATTACAGACTCAGTCAGACCCGGAGTCATCGTGTTGCCGACCGGCGCCTGGTACGACCCGCTCGATCCAAATCAAACCGATAGCATGGACGTACATGGCAACCCGAATGTACTCACACGTGACACTGGATCATCGGAACTCGCGCAAGGCACCAGCGCGCACAGCACACTGGTTGAAGTAGCGCTATTCGAAGGAGAACTACCGGAGATCAAAGTGTTTAATCAACCGGCCTCTGTGGAACGTACAGAGATTTGATAGTGAGTGAATAACCAGTCGCTCGCATAGTTTTCCGGGCCAGGTCTGGATTCCACAGCGGCGGATATGTATCCAGGGGAGTCGAAGCTAATATGGCGCCGACAGTGCTCTCGTTACACTCCGACGCCATACCACCAAATATCGTCCCGTTTATCTAACTTTGCGCAATGGATTTAGCTTCATCAAACGCGGCTTTGAAAAGCTTGTCGATGAAGGACTCTACATCTCGGATATCCAGGTCAAGCTTCCACTGATGCTGGTTACCCAATACCGAGACATCGAGTTCGCTATTAAAAAGCTTCCCGTTCTCAATCGCTTTCAAACTTCCCGATAAATGCATGTGGCGAACATCAAACACATCTCCAGAGTGTTGAGCTATATACTCCGCAAGCCCCAAAACAGCCTTGGCTCCCAACTTTGTAGCCTCCAACGCGGCCTTGGCCGCACCGAACGCAACGTAGGCAGAGCCGGCTTTCACCGCGCTCATTCCCTGTCTGGCCGCTCGCAGCGCGATGTACACTGCAGAGCGATCCACGGTGGATAGCGCTTGGTTGGCCGCATCGATTGCGGAGGCTCCAGATGACCTGGCTGTTGCCAGTGTCTGCTCAGCGGCCTTCCAGGCAGTATACTCAGAGCCATGTTGAACTGCATCAAGAGCGGTCCGGGCCCCTTCGAAAGCGACATATTTAGCGCCAGTCTGCGCGGCGTTCAACGCTGCTTTTGCACTCTCGAAAGCCGTGTATTTAACGCCTGTTTTAGCTAAATGCAATGCTTGCCTTGCCGACTCAAACGCAGCGAACGAGCCTCCTTTCTTAAGGCCTTCCAGGAACAGATTGGCGGATTTCAACGCAGCTGTTGCAATACCGTACTTACCCTTTAGAGCGGCAATTTCAACTCCCAACGCGTACTTTTTTGGGTCGAAATTACCTAAACCATTCATTTCTCGCTCCTTTCTTCGAATATCCCCAAGAATGGAATCGACCTTACGCTGCGCACTGTTGACCGCATCCTGCGCTGATCCGATGGTGTTTTTGTATTGCCTCTCCGCCTTGTCTACAGCCTCCTGCGCAGCAGTAACACCGGCTGTGTATTCCCGATCTGCCTTGTTCAGCGCCGTTTTGGCTATTGCGATACCAGAGTTGTAGTCGCTCTCAGCCTTATTAACCGCCTGCTGCGCATCATTAAAAGCTGTGTCGTAGGCAGCCTTTGCTGAATCCAGCGCAGCCTGCGCGATCGCCACGGACTTGCTGTAATCTGCCTTGGTTTTATCCACATTTGCATGCAACTTTTCAAGATAGGTATCGGCGTCCTTTTGCGCCTTGCTTAACACCGCGTCTGCTTTATCATATTCCCTTTTATAATCTTGCTCAGCTTGATCAACTTTCGATTGAGCCGCGTCGATATCGTCGGACGCGTGTTCAATCGCGGCGTGAATTCTGTTGGCGACATCGTTTTTCAAATAATCTGTGATGTCACTGTCCATATCGGCTGATAGCTTGAAGTCAAGCTTCTCTGGCCTGGAAATAGTGCCGGTACTCTTGCCTTCAATGTTGAAACTGAGATGACTGAGGAAGTCTTGCTCGAACTGAAAATCGATTCCATCGACAGACACATCAACATAGGCACCACTCTTGACACCCAGAAACAGAATTGCACCGTCGAGATGGAACGATTGTTTCTCCGGCGTCAGTGACAACCCGACAGTGACATCCCGCCCTCTCTCACCGCTGATTTTCAATGGGCCGATGTCGATCTGGTCGAGCGCACCCGATCCCTCGATTCCATTCTCCGATATCCGGGTGTAGAACTCGAACACCTTACCCAGGAATGTCATATCACAGGCAAAGCTAATTCCCTTCTCGTAACGGATAGTGCCGATCATTCCGCCAGCCGGGGCAATGTAGAACTGTAATTCGCTGATATCCAGAAAATCCGGAATATCCTTTTTTGGAATGTCGAGCCCGACGGTATCCGTCGCAAACGCAACGACCTCTTTCAGTTCAAGCTCTTTCAGCGTGCCGGACAGAATTTCATCCATTGGGTTGGTCGAGATATTGACCGCCATGTCCATGACCGTGTTACCGATTGCCAGGCCACCTGCCATGCCGAATGTCGCCGGTGTTCCCGTCGAAGTAAACTGCGCATAGTTGATACCGAGCTGGAGCGCCACTGCTGGCCCGATCTTCAAACCGTGAATACCGAAAGGCTCGCGCCAGTAGTTTTTCATCGTCGCTGAACCCGTCGCTTCAATCGGGCTTACGTCAAGCTTCATGTCAAAGTGCAACGGTTGAGGCTGATTGTGGATGGACACCTCCAGCCCGAATATCAGCGCAATGCTTGGTCGTGGCGCTATATAGATCTCTATTTTGAACGGCTCGGTATGCACAGAATCACTCAACTGCAACGCTGTATCAGGCATTGCGACCGCGATGTCTACCGTGTCACCCAGATGCGCGGTGAGCTCCAGATCCATGTGATCCTCGCCAACCAGATCTGACAGGCCAGGTATTTCTTCCACCACCGCTATCAGTTGCAGCCCCGTTTTCACCGCCGAAACAGATGGCAGTCGCTGTGGATCGCAATCAGCTGTTGCGAATACAAACTGCATTTTCGACAGACTGAGCTGATCCATTACGGATCCCTGCGTTTCCGGGAAGAATGTCGACAGGCGCAAAGATTCCGATTTTGGCGTGCCCACATTCGCATACAGAAGCGTTACCCAGGAGCTTGCATTTGCAGCCCTCTCGAAATATACGCCCGCATCGACAACCACATGCTGGATCTCGGCCTCACCGTGAATAGTAAACAGCGTTGGTTTCTGCGCGCTTTTTTTATAGATTTGAAAATCCAGCTCGGCTTTCTCGATGGTTACGGGCCCAACGTCAATATTGCCGACTGACCCACTGAAAGCGACGCCCTCGAGCGTAATTTCTGCCTCTGCTGATATCGTATACCCGTGCGCTGAGAGGCTAGTGGCCAGTGATAACCCTCTGCTCAGGCTGTGGTCTCCCACAGTGCAGTCAGCTGAAGCGAATGCAATGCTCGACTTCCTGAATTTCACATCGAATTCCGGAAGCTGCAGATTTCCGGGGGATATCTCCCTGAACAGATTCGATAAATCCTCCAGCGAGAGGGACTTCGCGGCCGCGACAACGCCAACTGCCTCCGGCGTGATCACACCGCTGAATTTGTAGTTGGTCGCCCCCACCTCGACCGAAGTCGAAATAGTCAGTTCCTGTTCTTTGCGAATAGTGCCATCAACTTTGACAACTGCGAGCGTTAACTGAGGTAGACCGAAAGCACCTTTTATGTTTTCTCCCTCTGCTGCCAGTTTCAGACTTCCCTCGTCCAGCGATACCTCTACTGCCAGCTCTGCGCTATCAGTTCCGCCCAGGCCATTAACGATCAGGTTGCCCTTCAGGGACGGTGTAAAGATCCACGCGCCCTGTTTCTTCGCCATGACGACCTGCACCCGCATACTGTCGAGAACGACACCGTTGAAGAGCACAGCGTGAAAATCCGGCGCACTTTGTATTGTCATAGCGCGCGGACTGATTTTCTTACCCAGCCCGCCGTTAGTTTCGATTACCGCCGTTATCGGAACAGTATCTGAACCATCCAGAAGCGATTTAAAGGGCTCCATAGGCCCGGTCAGCCGCATGTCACCAGTCAGCGTCGAAGTGGCAGAATCAACATCCAGCGCCAGGCTGACGTTATCGAAAACGAAAAGATCTGCGTTTGGTGTTTTAAAATCCTTGAAAAGATCTGCAAAAACGAAACCCGATACTGTGTCCAGTCTATCCATGACTGCGCTCATAGCCAGCTCCCTGAGTGGTAGTTACAAACTGAAAGACCCTATCGACAAATCAATACGCCAGAGCCATACAACCTCCTGTCGGCAATCGCCAAATTCGCCCGGATTCGACAATAGCCGCTTAACACTATCTCGTATACGGAAATAGTACCGCTATTGGATCTAACTGCCCGTTCACCACACCAGGCCGTCTACAACAACCCCCTTAATGGCAACAGAGATGATCACGGAGTATCGGTCCCTGACACACAGGGAAGACGATCGCAATCAACGATTGCCCTGCCCTGCAGCGCCCGCCTCGGTATTAGGGTTTTCACGGTAGTTAATGCACCGACAGGCCGCAGGAGCAACGTGCCAGCGCGTCAATACCTGACAGGCTTCTCGCATGTATAGTCAGGATAAAACGACAATCGCCTCGTGCTCGACTGCACACACTGGCGTGTCATCGACGACAAAGCGCATATCTACTACAGCACGTTCGCCTGCGCGAGAGTCGAATCTATTGACCAGTGTTGATTCAATAGTGACAGTATCGCCAATGCGTGCCAGCCCCTGATGAAAGATCCTGCTGCGAACATGAACCCATGGGCCAGTGACCAGGTTACGCATAAAAACTTCGTTGGCGAGCGTAGTCCAGGTGACGGGAGGCACAATACGCTGCTCGGCGTAAACACTGTGATCATCACCAGCGCGCAGGCCATAGTCGACGTGATCTTCAGTGAGTTCAACGCTGAGCGGCTTGAGTGCGGGGCCATCGCGCTGCACAGGCGCTGTGGCGCTGCGCCACATCGCAAGTGTCGCACGCACGTCACCCGATACTTCAGCACTTACTACCGGCCCGTCATGGCCTTCCAGAGTGCCAATCGTGCAATCGACGGCATCCCGATCGAACACCGGCCGCCGCAGCCGCAACTCCCCGCCACCCGCGATTAGCCAGTCGGTACCCCAGCCGCTGACGACAGGGTGCGTCATATAGGCATACACCGTTGTGCCTGCCACCAGCGCCCGTTCGAAACCGGCGGCCCTCGCGCCAGCATCGGTATGCACAGGATTGTCAGCGTGATCCGGCAGATTCACCGCCGTTGTCGACCAGGTTTGCAGATCGCTCATTGCGTGTGCCCTTTAGCTTTGGGTGAATGTGAGTCACAAGACGCCTTCGGCCAGTATACGGGTATTTACATCGGTGCCTGTCGATTGCAGGTATTCCCGAAAAAGTACTGGAAACGACAAATCACGACTGATTGGCGTAGTACAGGCTTCCAGTCAGTTACACTGGCATCAGGCAACTGCCACTGTATCCGCTCGTAAGACGAAGTCGTAATACCTTTGGCCAGATTAGTATTATTCGTTTTGCAAACCTGAAAAAATCAGCAGACAAGAGCTAATGGAATATGGAGATTTCAATTGAGTGATACAAAATGGGCGATCGTAGTATCACCAACCCCTCAGGCGCAAGAGGCAGGGAAAAAGCTGGAACAGGCAATGGATTGGGTCGACATTGAAGATGCCGAGGGACTTCTGGTGCTCGGCGGTGACGGCTTTATGTTACAGAGTTTGCATCAGATGCTAAATCGGCGAAAAATCCTCCCTGTCTACGGCATGAACCTCGGCACTGTCGGATTCCTGATGAACAACTGGCACGAGGACGACCTGCCGGCGAGACTGGAACGCGCACGGGCATTCAAGGTCAAACCACTGAAAATGGAAGTTGAAACACTATCGGGCGCCCGGATCACCCTTCCCGCCATCAATGAAGTCTCACTGCTACGCGAAACACGCCAAACGGCAAAGCTGGAGATTCAAGTTAGCAAACGCATTATGTTGCAGGAACTCGTGTGCGACGGATTGCTGGTAGCAACCCCCGCGGGGTCAACGGCCTACAACCTGTCTGCCAACGGACCAATTCTGCCACTCGGATCAAGTTTGTTGGCATTAACACCAATCAGCCCGTTTCGCCCGCGTCGCTGGAAAGGCGCCATATTGCCTGAAAAAATGCAGATCCATATCAAGGTGCTGGATGCCGAGAAACGGCCCGTCAGTGCCGTTGGAGATCAGCAGGAAGTGCGTGATGTTGCCAAGGTAACCGTATCCATTGATCGCAATCAGGCGCTTACACTCCTGTTCGATCCAGAGCACGCACTGGATGAACGGATTGCCAATGAACAGTTTAGCGTGTAGTACCTGACTGGCGTTTTTCAACCATCGCCAAATTCCCCAAAAGCCTGGTCATTGTTCAGCCATGCAAACGGAAACTGATTGAGGGGGTTGCATATTCCTATATACAACCCCCGTACTTTGCTCAACAAACTCATTTGTATAGCTCCGGGATTACAGTGCGCCAGCAGGTGAACCTGATCAGCACCTGTCAACATGTATCCCGCAGACAAGAACTTTACTATGGGCGTGTACCCCAGTTTGCTGTATCCGACTTTGAAGTCAACGCAATTCTCAGTCCGTAGCTATCAACACTAAAGGTTAGTGTTTTACCATCATCATCAGAGCTCGGCGAACACTTAACAGAGTTCCCAATCCATTCGCCCTTATCCTTTCCATCGTGCACGACAACGGTGCATTGCCAGGTGCTCTTCCCCCAGTGTGCTAAACCCGTGTTATAGGTAATGCGATAAGCGGAGTCTGTCGTTGAACCCGACAGAACATTCTTCCATGTGTGTTTTTCATCGAGCGAAGTGCTGTATACATGATGGATTGTGATATCCATGGCACCATCGAAATTATTCGTGATCTGTACTTTGGCCTGCGAATTGTGATTCGACATTTCTGATCCCTCTCCTGAGATGAAAATTTGTAGTCAGCTAAAATTCCATCCGATAACCGGCTTACCTGCACCTACCGTCGCAATAACTGTAAAGTACTCCGTTTCTCCCAATGTAAAACTATGTACAGTATCAGCCGTTAGCTCCTTTGTACCATCATCACCAGATTGGTACAAAATAACTGGAGACTCCCCAGGAAGGCTACAATCATTAAACCAGGCGATATGTAGCTCATGTTTGCCATTCTGCGCTCTGATGAATACCAAACCACCGTCATCCAGCATCGCAATATTCTGCTCTGGAAAGGGGTTTTTCTCTTGGTTAAACGCCGCCGACGCAGTCGGGATTGTTGGAACGGTCATATCAAATCCTTGATGTTTGCTAATGCCTACCGGCAGTTAAGTACAAGTCCGCTAAATACGCTGAGCATAGACATCACTGTCAATGAACTACTCGATTTAGACCGAACTCGTTTCGTGTCCGTACGAAGCCAGAATGCCTAAGGCAACCACGCTATACAACGGTATTTTTACCGACTTAAACACTCAACCTACCAGAATCACCGAAAACATCTAGCTCGAAATCTCGCGATTAATCGCCGTGCAATTTACGCGAAATAGAACTTCATCAGAGTGATGTTGCGTGAGCACTCATTGAAATGACTTATGGAACATATCAGATTGCGTCATAGCGTACACGCAAAAAGCAGAGAGTGATGATATTAACTCTTGAGGGATTCACATAATGTCTATAGGTAAAGACTTGACCCCATATCTGACCTCTTGCCGGGTACGCTGCTCCAGACTCCGAATGCCACAACCCCGTGTTGAGATATATGTGTAACTTCAACTTCAGACACAAATCCTACCTACTTATTTCCCGACATAACGAACTATGACGTTTCATCAACTCTACATCATCTTTCATTCGCTGATTCAATCGGCTAATTGTCTTTGTCACACCACTGACGCTGCTCAGTCCAAACATCGCCCCTATGCCAGCCAGCTTCATACCTCCCTGCTCTTGGCAAAGTTTCATCGCCATCGAACGCGCCACATTATCAACACCTTGACCGCGCCTCGCTACCAACAACTCCGCTTGGTCGCAGCTAAAGTGGCCAGCTACTGATCGCAAAATTACGTCGACATCGACCTCACGTCGTACTCGACTAACACCTGTTTGTTCCCCATTCGAAAACCGGTGTGCCTTCTGTGTGAACTTGTCCGAGCCTCTCACTGCTGGCCAGCGATTCTTCGCATAAAATTTCTCGGTTTCCTCATCATTTCCCGACTCGACATATCTCCTGTACGCCGCCGTCGGTTTCTTTGATCCCAGCTCCCCAAACACAGCATCCTTGTACAACCACTCAGGTGTCTCCGTTTGATTACGGTAAGACGGGTAACTTGACCAACGATACTGCTCCAGCTTGTCCACCAATGGTCTTTGTGTCTC